>CAISZM010000030.1 GCA_903889965.1 uncultured Elusimicrobia bacterium | reverse complement strand
TTCAGCCCTTACGAGATCTACCTTTCCCCTTTCGATCTGGAAGTCAAGAAGCTGCTGCAGCACCGCCTCGACGTATTTAACCGCATCGGGGTGGACAAGTTCTGCATACTGATGGACGATATGAAAGGCGATCTGCCCGGCCTGGCCGAACGGCAGATAGAGATAATCAACTGGATAGCGGCGCGCTCCAACGCCAGGCAGTTCGTTTTCTGCCCCACCTATTATTCCACGGACCCAGCGCTGGAAAAGCTTTTCGGTAAAATGCCGGAAGGTTATTTCGAGAAACTGAGCGGAGAGCTGGACAAGAAGGTCAGCATGTTCTGGACCGGGGAGCTGGTCTGCTCAAAGTCCTACAGCGAAGCGCACCTTCGTTCCGCGGGTGAAATGCTCGGCAGGAAGCCGCTCCTTTGGGACAATTACCCCGTTAACGACGGGCCGCGGATGTGCAAATTCCTGCACCTGAGGCCCTTTACCGGCCGTCCCTCCGAGATGGGGAACTGGCTGGCCGGACACGCCGTGAACCCTATGAACCAGGCCGCACTTTCGAAGATAGTCCTCCTTACTCTTAAGGACAGCTATGAACAGGGCGCGGGGTATAACCCGGAGAAGTCTTTCAAAAAAGCGGCGGGCATGGTCACATGCCGCGATATGGCGGCGCAGCTGGAAAGAGACCTGCCGGTTTTCACGGACAGGGGGCTGGATGCCCTGACCGGAGAGGAGAAAGAAAGCCTGAAGGCGGATTATTCCTTTTTCCTGGAGGCGCGGGAGAATGACACGGCGCAGGCCGCCCGCGAGGTGGTGGACTGGCTGTCAGGCAGCTATAATGTCGGGAACGACCTGGCGCTGACGCAGTAAGCTTCGAAAAAGGGGGGGGTATGAAAAAATTCCTGTTTTTACTTCTGGTTCTTTCCGGAGCGGCGTACCTCTTGGCGGTGCGGTACCCGGGCGTATATTATACGGATACGGTCGTTTACGATAATTTTACGCTTCATTCCCGCGGCCCGCTCGGGGACGCCGCGGCCGCGCCCCTGTCGCGCGCCCGGGAGAAGATCGCGGCCTCCGAGTTCTTTGCTCCCGGAACCCGCTTTGAAATTTATATCAGTTCCGGCCCGGGAGACTATTCGTTCTTTACCCCTTTCTGCCACGACCATTACGCGTGCGTTGACCCTTTGAACGGCAATATTATGCTGGCGCCTCCGCAGCTGGCGCGGGACTCCTCTCCCGGCGTGCCTTCGGGCGGGGAATTCAGGCCGTTCAATTCCGTGGTAGCGGCTGCCGCGACCCGCGAGATGACCAGGCGCGCTCTCCTTCCCCTCACCTATCTAGGCATGAGCGAATGGAAGCTTCGCGGTTATTCGGAACTTGTGTCCGGTACGGGCGCGCATGTGCCGTCCGATATCTGCTCCGGGACGGCCGCAGAGGGCACGCTTCTCCGCGATTACGAGTACCGCATGGCGGTGGAATTCGCCATGCGGGACGAGAGGATCTCCTACAAGTATCTGCTGGATAAAACCTACAGTTTCGAGTATATGGACGGGCAGATCAGGAAGATATACTGCGGCGGCAAGTCTCAGTAGGGCCCGTCGCCGCGCCGGCCGCGCTTTATATCGGCCCTGCGCTTTTTGCCTTCCAGGCGGCGCTGTTTTGAACCGTAGGAGGGTTTGGTCGGGCGTCTGCGCCTGGGCCGGCAGGCGGCGCGGGCCAGGAGTTCTTTCAGGCGTTCCCTGGCGGCCTGCCGGTTCTGTTCCTGAGTGCGGTGCTCGCTTGCGATTATAATTATATCGCCGTCCGCCGTCAATTTGGAGCCGGCCAGCATTTCCAGCCGCTCCCGTACCTCCCGGGTCAGCCCTGCCAGGCGGGGAAAAAAGCGCAGCTGCACGGTGGTGGCCACCTTGTTCACGTTCTGCCCGCCGTGCCCCCCGCTCCTGATGAATTTTTCTTCGAAAGACCCGTGGGGCGGGAAAATATCAGCGCCGTTCATTCCCCAATGTTACCAAATATGGAAAATATAGTTCTGATAACCGGTGCTTCCTCCGGTATCGGTTATGCCTCTGCGGAACTGCTGCTGAAGCACGGCTACAGGGTTTATGCCGGAGCGCGACGCGTGGGTAAAATGAGCGCCCTGGCGGGGCTGGGCGCGAAAGTGGTGGCGCTGGATATGACCGACGGGGTCTCGCTTGAAAGCGCGGTGGACTTTGTCATCAAAAACGAGGGGCGCCTCGATATCCTTATCAACAACGCGGGCTACGGGGCGCACGGGGCCATCGAAGACGTGCCGATGGCGGAGGCCAGGCGGCAATTCGAGGTAAATGTTTTCGGGCTGGCCAGGCTTACGCAGATTGCGCTGCCATATATGAGGGCGCAGGGCGGCGGCAGGATAATAAACATCTCCTCTATCGCCGGCAAGATAACCATGCCGACCGGAGGCTGGTATCACGCCAGCAAGCACGCCGTCGAAGCCTACTCCGACGCCCTGCGGCTCGAGACGGCGCAGTTCGGTATAAAGGTGGTCCTCATAGAGCCCGGCCCGGTCAGGACGGAGTGGGATAATACGGCCCTGGTTAACCTGGAAAAATATTCGGGTTCGGGGGGGTATGGTCCGCTGGTCAGGCGGGTCACTACGAAGCTCAGGGCCGGTTACCGCGCGGGCGCGCCGGGGCCGGAAGCGGTAGCGGCGGTGATCCTGAAAGCCGTCAGATCTTCCCGCCCGGCCGCGCGTTATGCTGTACCGTTTAGCGCCTCCGTCATTATTTTCCTTAAAAGGCTGTTGCCGGACAGGGTGCTGGACTGGGGTATAAGAAAAATATTGGGAGTATAAACGCCGGACATGGCGCATGCCGTTTTCTACTGGAGCGTCGGTGCGTCGTATGCGTATGGCCGTCTGATGGGCATAGCCCCTGGCCGTCTGATGAGCATAGCTCTTGTTACGGCACAGGCATAGCCTAGTTACGGCACAGCCGTAGGCTTGACGATTATTTGCTCAAGGTGTATAATATTTTTAGCAAACTGATGGCAAGAGTGCTAATTTAAGATTAAGGCTGGGCGGCTGGAACATGAGAGTTCTGAAACCGGAAGTTGCGCAGGACAGAAAAGAGAAGATCCTTAACTGGGTGGTCTATAACTATGTGAGCACCGGCCGCCCGGTAAGTTCCGAACTGATAGCCGAAGAAGGCAAGTTTAACGTTTCAAGCGCAACTATAAGGAATATATTAAAGGAGCTTGAGGAAAGCGGCCACCTTTACCAGGCCCATACCTCGGGGGGACGCATCCCGTCGGATAAGGGATACAGGGCCTACGTGGACAACGTTCTTAAGATGCAGCGCCTGGCCGCCGCGGAGAAGGAGCGCCTGGAACATGAATACGAACGCCGCGAGGAACAGCTGGACGATTTTCTAAAGCACACCTCCCGTATGCTGGCCGACACGTCCAAGTGGGCCGGCTTCGTGATGAGCGCCGACACCGATCTGGACAGCGTGAAGAGCCTGAACCTCCTCAGTATTGGGCCGAGGAACGTGCTGTCCGTGCTGTTCGCCCATTCCGGCCTAGTAAAGCACGCCACCTTCTCACTGGGCCACGGCGTCGACAATGTTTCGGTAAGGGCGCTGTCCATGCGGCTTAACCGCCGCCTGAAAGACCTGCCCATCGCGGATCTGCCGCAGTTGATATTTAAGGAATTCCTTGTAAAAGAAAAGGATAAGGGTCTTGAAGAGCTGCTGAAAAAATTAGTGGAATACTTCAGGGGGCTTGCAAAAGGCGAAGACGCGCTTTACCTTGAAGGGTTGAGCCGCATTTATTCCAATCTCGAAGACGGAAATATCGAGGATATGCGCAATATTTCCCGCCTGCTGGAGGAAAAGGACCGTTTTTCCGGACTGCTCCGGGAACGCCTCCGCGACTGCGCCGTCAAGACCAAGGCCTTGACCGGTCCGGGCAAGCGCCACGTGGTGGATGTCACCATCGGTTCGGAGAACAGTCTTAAGGAATTTAAGAATTTCAGCCTGGTTTCCAGCTCCTACTGGATAAACGGCAAGGCGGTCGGGCTGGTGGGGATACTTGGCTACAAGCGCATGGAATACCCCCGCATGATTTCCCTCGTGGACACCGTCAGTTCCATGATGGAAGGCATGCTTGGCGAATGGGAAAGCATAGATTTCGAGGAGTAAAACGCGCTCGCGCGGATTTGGAGTTAACTGGGTAATCGGTGAAAAAGCGATCATGAAAAACCAAAAAGGCGAGGAAAAGAAGGACAAGCGCCCGGAAAAGGCCGGTGAAACAGAGGGCGTTTGCGGCGAGGTATCCCAGGCCGCGGCCGGGGAATTGGAAAAGCAGAAGGCGCAGACCGATGATTACTACAACCAGCTGCTGCGCCTGCAGGCGGACTTCGAAAACTACCGCAAGCGCGTCGAGAAGGAAAAGCCGGAATTCATAAAGTGGGGCAAGGCGGAGATACTCCTGAAGCTGCTTCCGCTCTACGACCTGCTTCTCGCGGCGCACCTGCATATCAACAATGCAAAGGAAAGCTGCGGCTCGGACGATGTGCTGAAGGGCCTGGAGATGATCTTTAAAGAATTCTCGAAAGTGTTCGAAGCGGAGGGCCTGCGCCAGATGGCTCCCCTGGGCAAGCCCTACGATCCGATGGCCTGCGAAATACTCGGAGTGGTGAACGGCACGGATGAAAACGACGGGCTCGTGGTGGAGGAGCTGCAGAAAGGGTTCTACTACGGCGATAAGATCCTGAGGCCCGCGCGCGTTAAGATAGCGAAGAAGGCGGCCGCCCCGGAACCGTCCGCCGGCGGCAAACCAGCGGCCGCCCCGGGAGAGACGACAAATTCGGAAAATTTAGACATATAAAAGGATCGGAGGATATTAATATGGCAAAAACAATAGGAATAGATCTCGGAACTTCCAACACCGCAGCCGCGGTGATGGAGGGCGGGAAGGTGACTATCATACCATCGGCCGAAGGCACAACGCTGGGCGGGAAGGCTTTCCCGTCCTACGTGGCTTTCGCCAAGGATGGCCAGATGCTGGTGGGGGAACCCGCGCGCAGGCAGGCCGTCGCCAACCCCGAGGGCACGATTTCCGCCTTCAAGCGCAAGATGGGCACCGACCATAAATATAAAATAGCGGGCAAGGAATTCACCCCGCAGCAGTTGTCGGCCTTCCTGCTGCAGAAAGTGAAGCGCGACGCCGAGGCCTTCCTCGGAGAAAAAGTTGAAAAAGCCGTCATCACCGTTCCCGCCTATTTCAACGATAACCAGCGCCAGGCCACCAAGGACGCCGGCACCATAGCCGGCCTCGAAGTGGTGCGCCTGGTGAACGAACCCACCGCGGCCGCTCTGGCCTACGGCATAGACAAGGAAGGGCGCGACCAGAAGATAATGGTGTTCGACCTCGGCGGCGGGACGCTCGACGTTACTATCATGGAACTGGGGAAGGAGGGGACCTTCGACGTTATCTCCACTTCCGGCGACACGCAGCTGGGCGGCACCGATATGGACCGCGCGCTCGTAGAGTACATTGCCGGCGAGTTCCGCAAGGACACTGGCATAGACCTGATGGCGGACGCGACCTCGACCCAGCGCATAAAAGAGGCCTGCGAAAAGGCCAAGATAGAGCTTTCCACCGTGATGGAAACCGAGATAAATCTTCCGTTCATTTCGGCCGACGCCTCCGGTCCCAAGCATTTGGCTCTGAAGCTCAGCCGCGCGCGCCTGGAGTCGCTGGTGGAGTCCATAGTCAAGCGCTGTCAGAAATCCATAGACACCGCCTTCGCCGACGCGAAGCTGAAGACCTCCGACATCAGCCGCATCATCCTGGTAGGCGGCCCGACCCGCATGCCCATAGTTCAGAAGTTCGTGGAGAATTATGTGGGCAAGAAGATCGAGCACGGAATAGACCCGATGGAATGCGTCGCTACCGGCGCCGGCGTGCAGGCGGCCGTGCTGACCGGCGACGTGAAGGACGTGCTGCTGCTGGACGTCACCCCGCTGTCGCTGGGCATTGAGACGCTCGGTTCCGTGATGACCAAGCTGATAGACAAGAACACTACGATACCCGTGAAAAAAACGCAGGTGTTCTCCACGGCTTCCGATAACCAGCCCGCCGTCACCATACACGTCCTGCAGGGTGAACGCGCGCAGGCCGGCGACAACGTATCTCTGGGTAAATTCGACCTGGACGGCATTCCGCCTGCGCCGCGCGGCATGCCGCAGATAGAGGTGGCGTTCGATATAGACGCCAACGGCATATTGCAGGTGCACGCCAAGGACCTCGGAACCGGCAAGGCGCAGCATATCACCATAAGCGCGCCCAACAAGCTGTCCAAGGAAGACATAAACAAGTACGTCAACCAGGCCGAACAGTTCGCCGACTCCGACAAGAAGTACAAGGAGAAGGTGGAAGCGAAGAACGAGGCCGACGCGATACTTTACAGCACCGAGAAGGCCCTGCGCGACCACGGCGACAAGATAAGCCCCGAGGACCGCCTGGCGGTGGACCGCGCCATAACCGAGCTGAAAGACTCGCTGAAAGGCGACGATATGGAAAAGGTGAAGAAGGCCAAGGAAGAATTGCTGCGCGTCTCTCAGAAGCTGGGCGAGGCCGTCTACAAGGCCTCACAGGAAAAGGCAGGGCCGGGCGCAGGCGCCGGACCCGCTCCCGAAGGCGCCAAGGCTTCCGCCGGCGGCAAGGACGATGTCGTCGATGCCGAAGTTGTGGACGAGAATAAGAAGTAACCCGCGGCATACGGCGCGGAGGCCCGGAGAATGAAATGTCCGATGTTCGGCTTTTATTCTCCGGACCCGCGTCCTGAATCCCGCGCTTTGCCCTTTGGTCTTTAACACTAATTATGTCATCCACCGATTATTACCGAATCCTGGGAGTAGCCAGGAACGCAGGCCCCGACGAGATAAAATCCGCCTACAGGAAGCTTGCGCTCAAGCATCATCCTGACTGCAACCAGGGCAACAAGGATTCCGAGTCGACTTTTAAGGAAATAAACGAGGCTTACGAAGTGCTTTCCAGCCCGGAGAAGCGCCAGGTATACGACCAGTACGGCGCGGAAGGTCTTAAGGCCGGCGGCGGGGGGCGCGGCGGTTTCGGCGGTTTCCAAGGCGCGGATCTTGGGGACATGTTCGGGGATATCTTTGAAAATATCTTCACGCAGGGCGGCGGCGGGGGGCGCGGCAAGCCGCGTTCCAGGCGCGGAGCCGACCTTAAATATGAAGTCGCCATAACCCTGGAAGAGGCGCTGACGGGGGTGAAGGTACCGGTGAATTTCGACCGCACCGAGGTCTGCCAGGAATGCGAAGGCACCGGCGCGCGCGGCAAGGCAGGCATAAAGAAGTGTCCCACCTGCCATGGAGCGGGCAGGGTGCAATACTCCCAGGGTTTTTTCTCCTTCAGCCAGGCCTGCCCGGATTGCGGCGGACAAGGGGAGGTTATTTCCTCTCCCTGCAAGGCCTGCGGCGGCGCCGGCCGGCAGAAGAAGAAAGCCTCGATAAACGTTAAAATACCGTCCGGGGTGGAGGAAGGCGCGGTGCTGCGCGTTTCCGGAGGCGGCGACGCCGGACAGCGCGGGGGGGATTCCGGGGACCTCTATATACAGGTGAATCTTAAGCACCACGTACATTTTGAACGCCAGGGCCGGGACCTCACGTACGAGTGCCCCTTGGCCGTGTGGCAGGCGGCTCTCGGCGGGGAGGCCGAAGTGCCGGTGATAGAGGGGGGGCGTATAAAGATAAAGATACCGCCGGGCACCCAGCACGGCAAGGTGTTCCGCGTTCACGAACAAGGTATGCCTTCCGCCGGCGGGAAGGCCCGCGGCGATCTGCTGGTAAAAGTGAAGCTGGAGGTTCCCCACGATCTCACGCCTCGCCAGCGCGAGCTTTTCGAGGAGCTTTCCAATATCGCGGGACACGCGCCCCCGGCTCATGACGAGAAGGAACACAGCTTTTTTAAGAAGATCCTGGGATAACCGCGCGCCGGCTCCAGCCGGCGCGCTTTAGATCCGGAACATGCTGACGCCCATATGCCACAGTACTTCATCCCCGCTGAGAATATACGCAACGGCGAGTTTTCGGCCGGGCCCGAAGAATCCCTCCACATCGCCAGGGTGGCGCGCGCCAGGGCGGGCGACGGGATAGATATTTTCGACGGGAAAGGGAACCGGTATCGCGCGGTAATTAAATCCTCCTCCCGGGAGGCGGTCTCCGGAACAGTTACGGACCGGCTTCCCAGTCCGGAATATAAAACCAGGATAACTCTATGCTTCTCCGCGGTGGCGCGCGCAGCCCTCGAGAGCGTTCTCGAGCACTGCACAGAGGCGGGGGTGGAAATTTTTCAGCCCGTGATCTCTGCGCGGACGCAGTTCGACCTCCTGGGGGGCTGGGAGCGGCGCCTGGCGCGGTTTAACCAGATATTGATGTCCGCGGCCAAGCAATGCGGCCGCGGCAGGCTGCCGGAACTGCGCAGGCCGGAGAAGTTCGCCGACCTGCTTATTTCCGGCGGACCGGCGGTAGTGGCCTCGGCGGAAGGGAAGTCTCCCGACGAGACGGCGGGGGGGCTGGCCGGTAAAATGGATGTAAGGCTCTTTGTCGGTCCGGAAGGGGGCTTTACCAAAGAGGAACTGGACCTGGCGCGTTCACGGGGCGCGGCTTTTATGAACCTGGGTTTATACACGCTGCGCGCGGAGTCCGCCTGTCTTGCGGCTTCTTCGGCCCTGCTTACCAGGCTGGGCTGACTGGTCCGCGGTATGGCGGCCCGGTGAGGCGACCGGCTCATTATTGTTAGAATGTAGGGGTGAAGATCCATTTTAAGACCGTGGGGTGCCGGGTGAACCAGGTGGAGACCGAAAGCCTGCGGGAGAAATTCTCCGCCCTGGGCCATCAGGCGGACGCCGGGCCCGAAGACGCCGACCTCGTCGTAGTAAATACCTGCAGCGTAACCTCCAAAGCCGACCGCGACTGCCTCGCTTTCCTCCGCAAAACCGCCGCGGCCAACCCTAAAGCCGTAATAGCGGTAACCGGCTGCCTCGCCACGCTCGAGCCCGGGAAGATCCTGGCTGCCGTCCCCGGCGCGGTACTGTTCACCAACAAAGAAAAGGAGAACATTCCCGCGCGCCTCTGCGGCTCGCCGGCTTCCGGCGATTTTTTCCCCGTGACCGGATCCTACGGCAGGGCGCGGGCCTTCGTGAAAGTACAGGACGGCTGCAACCTCAAATGCGCCTATTGCCTGGTTAATCTCGCGCGCAGCGAATTGAAATCCAAACCGCTGGAAAGCGCGGCGGCAGAAGTACAAAGGCTTGTGGGATCCGGCTTCTCCGAAATAGTCCTCTGCGGCACGCGTCTCGGCATATATAATTGCCATAAGACCGGGGCCAGGCTTTCCGACCTTATGGCCCGTCTCTTCGCGCTCAAAGGCGATTTCCGCCTGCGTTTCTCCTCCATAGAGTCCGGGGAGCTTACGCCTGAGCTGCTCAAAGTGCTCTCGTCCGCCGGCCCCCGGTTCTGCGACTACTTCCATCTCCCGCTCCAGGCCGGTTCCGACAAGGTGCTGAAAGATATGGGCCGCATGTACGACACCGGCGCCTACAGGGCCAAGGTCGAGCAGCTCCGCCTCCTGTTCCCCGGAGCCGGTATCTACGCGGACATCATAGCCGGTTACCCTTCTGAAACCGGTGAGGATTTCGAAACAGCGCTTAAGTTCGTCCGCGACATAGCGCTGTCGGGACTGCACGTCTTCAGTTTTTCCGCCAGGCCCGGGACGCGCGCCGCCGCCTTAAAGCCGCTGCCGCCGAAGACGGTGGCTGCCCGCTCCTCGGCCATGCGCGCCCTTGACCTGGAGTTGCGCGCGGCCTTTGCCGCCTCCATGCTTGGCTCGGAAACGACCGTCCTTGCGTTGAAGAACAAAGAAGGACGCGCCCTGGCCCTGGCCTCTAATTTTGTCACGGTGGAATTGGACGGGCCCGCCAAGCCCGGAGCGCTGCTGCGCTGCCGGGTCATCGCCGCAAGGGGCGGCGTCTGCCTTGCCAAAGCCCTGTGAAATCCATGCCGCGGCCGCGCCAAGACCGGGGCCTGCTTTGCCGGAAATAAAGAGGGTTAAACTTGCGCGGGCAACTTGCTATAATTAATTTATAGGGGCGAATTATATATTTATAAGCCGTGGCCTTCCGGGTTGACTTTTTTATGGATCATAAAGACGGCAGAAAAAAAGAATCCATCGAAGATATACTTTCCGATCTGAACGGTCTTCTTAACAGGATGCCGTCGATCCTGGAAGGCATACGTATGCCGGAAATAAAGCCGATGGAGTTCCGCAAGCCGGAACCCCCTGTCCTTTCCGTGGAACAGCCCGTGCGCGCGGCCGCTCCCCCTGCTCCGGCCGCCCCTGAAGCGGCGGCTGACGCCGCGGTTCCCGAGCCCCCGCCGGTCCCTGAAACCCCGGTGGAGCCTGTGCGCGGAGAACTTGTTCCGCAGAGTCTTGGCGATTTTATGTTCGGGGAGGCGGAGCCCGAGAGGAAACTTCAAACGTCCGGCCTGTCCAAGCTTTCCGGCGCCCCGCTTGAACCGCCGGCTCCGAGGGAGCGGCTCCCGTTCCCAAAGGCGGAAACCGTTTCAGTTCCCAGGCCCGATCCTGCTCCGGCAAAGACGCCTGAAGCCGTCATGACCGAATTAAATTCCGGTGCGGATCTTCCGCCGCCTTCTCCGGCCGAAAGCGCAACACCTCCCGAGCCCGGGCCGCCGGACGCCGGGTCCTCCGCCGCTCCGGAAAATGCGCCTGAATTCGCTTTACCGCAGGACGAAGCTGCTTTCCCCGGACTTAACGGCGGCGCGGATCTCACGCCTCCCGCCCCTGTCGAAGGCGCAATACCTTCCGAGCCCGAGACTCAGACCGGCGGTTTAGTTCCAGCCCCGGACAATCAGCCTGAAGCAGCCCTGCTGCCGCAGGCCGGCGAATCGATACCAGGATTCGGAGATGGAACGGATATCCCGCCCGCCCGGCCCGAAGGTATCGCTCCCGAAACCGCCGCCTCCGGGCCTGTGGCCGCTCCGGAAAGCGGGCCTGAAGCACAGTTGCCGCAGGCCGGCGCGGCCATCCCCGGATTTAATTGCGACAAGGATCTCCTGTCGCCTTCTCAAGACGAAAGCGCCGCACCCGCCAAGCCCGAGCCTCCGGCCGCAGGACCCGTCTTGGCTCCGGAAAATGAGCCTGAAGCCGCTCTGCTGCCCCTGGCCGGCGCGCCCGCTCCGCGGCCTGAACCCGTTTTTGCCGTTACGCACGATTTCGGAGTGCCGGATATAGATGATCTTATGCAGCTCTCAAGCGGGGAGCCGGACGGGGAACTTTCACCGGTACCTGAGCCAGTTGAGGACTCCCCCGCGGCCCGGGGGACTGCTGAGCCTACCGCGGAAGAGGTTGCGGATTTTTCCAGGATGATAAAAGCGGCAGAGCCGGAGGGGGAAACTATGGACAAAAAGCCCGATAAAGAACCTATAGAAGAAAATATAAAGCCCGATTCCGGCGGGGCCGTTCCTGGCCCGGTGCCCGAAAGCGGGTTGAATCCGGCCGCGGGAGAAATATCCCCGGCGTGGCCCGCTCCCGGCGTGGAGTTGAGCGTAAGCCCGATGTCAGCGCCCCGGGCTGATGGAAATCTGCCTTCAAAACCGGCGGATGCGTCCCCCGTTCCCGTCCCCGGACAGGGCGGCGACGCCCAGCACGGTCCCTCCGGTGATGAACTGCTTGCGGTCCCGCCGCCGGATGCCGTGCCCGGACCGGCCCATGAAGATAAGACCGTTATTTATACGCCTGGCGCCGCGCCGTCGCCGGTTTCTAATTTAAAGGCCGGGGACCTTGAAGACCTGGGCAGGAAGCCTGTTCCCGAGGGTATACCTCCGGAGCGCGTCAGGCCTGTAATGTTCCTCTATGCGCCTGACGATAAGGCCTTTTGCGCCACCGTGTTGGCCGAGCTTGACGCAATTTGTCTAAAATCCGTTTCCAAGCCCATGTTCCTCAAGCGCGCGATACTCAAGGAGTGCGAGCTTGAAATAAATGCCAACTACGTGCATCAGCTGGCGACCGACTCGGGCGCGGTGGGCGTGGTGTGCCTGGGCGACGTGCCGCAGGAAAAGGTGTACGAGGTGGAAAACGTCATTTCGTCTTCCGGCGGTTTTTTCAGGCACTATGATCTCCAGTCATTCAGCCATTCGGCGGCGCTTGACCTTGTGGCTGACCTTCTGCTGCGCTAAACATTATGCTAAAAAAGTGGGAAGTCTCCCCCGCCCCCAGCGAGAAAAACCCCGGCCGCCACAAGCTGCTTATAAAAGGGGAAATGAAGAACATCTTCATGATAGTGAAGAAGCTGGGCAGCGTTTGCTCGCGGCCGGAAAAAACTTCCGGGGATTTCGATTTCGTCATCTACCTGTCCAAACTGGATATGGACACGATGGTCAAACTGAAGGCCGTTACCGCTGAGCTCAGCGGTCTTGCCGCCGTACCGGAGGAGTCACCCGTCGACGAGTTCGCCCCGTTCGATATACCGAAGCCGAAGATAAATATTGAACCCCATGCCGCCCCGGCGCCGCAAACCGGGCCCGGGCCTGCGCCGGCCCCGGCGCCCGGACCGGCAATGCCGCAGCCAGCTCCAGCACCCGAGCCCGCCCCCCGGCAGATCCCCCCTGTTTTCCAGTCCTCCTCGCAGTCCGGCATGAGCGTGCCGTCCATTTCCGCGCGCACCAGGCACGACGAACCCAAGCCGGCGGCTGCGGCAGCCCCGGCCATCGCCGCGGTCTCCGCCTCCACGCGGAGCAAGACGCGCTGGTCGATGGAACTGCCTCTCATCCCGACTTATAGTTTCCAGACCCTCGTGGCCGGTTCCCACAACCGCTTCGCCCACGCGGCCGCCATGGCCGTGGTGGAAAATCCCGGCGTCATATATAACCCGCTGATGCTTTTCGGGCCTCCCGGCTCTGGCAAGACCCATTTTGTTAACGCCATTTCCTACGGCCTCTCGGCCTCCATAGGGCAGAGCGATATCTTCCTCACGGACGGGATAAAACTTTCCAAGGGCGTAGAGGTCGCCATAAAAGAGGGAGGCATTGCCCGCCTGGAGGAAATGTTCGCAAAGGTGAAAGTGCTTATAATAGACGACGTGCACCTGCTTATTATTTCGGAGGCGAACAAGAAATATATTTCCAAGTGGCTCAATAATTTCGTGGCGCAGAACAAGCAGATAGTCGTCACCACGGTATTCCCGCCCAAGTCGCTGTCGGGCCTTGAGGACTCGGTCGGCTTCCAGTTCACCCAGGGGTGGATGGTGGACCTTAAAATGCCGGGCGCGCAGTCTTACCGGGCCATACTGAACCAGCTGCTGCAGGGTATGGACGCCAGGCTCTCCGAAGACGAACTTAACTCCATCTTCGTGAAGAAACAGGTGCCTTTCGGCGAGGCCATAAAAACCCTGGAAAACATGAAGAAGCTGGAGAAGTTCCTGGTCAACCAGCTTAACAGCGCCACGCACGCCGAGCTTCTTGATACGCTGCTCGGCCTTGGCGAAGCGCCTGTACCCGCCGGCCCCGTGACGGAGGAGGATATGAGGCATGCCTCCTCCTGGCAGCCTTCCGCCAAGGATGCCTGGTTCAAATGGGGGGTCTTCCACCCGCGCGGCATGCGCCGTGAAGCGGAATTCGCCCTGTTCAGCCTGCATGAACGCGCCAAGGAGCTGGGGCTCAACACAGAGTGGAGCCAGGTCTTCATAGAAGAATACAACTCCGACGAGCTTTACGGCATCCCGTTCAAGATAGGCAACTACGCCGCCGAACGGGGGGTGAACGGCGTGATAATACTGGGGCCCCATCCCACCTCCGCGCTTGGCGCGCAGGACGCCGAATTCCGGCACATATCCTTCAAGATACTGGACAGTTTCCTGGTTAAGGGCGCCTGGCTTCCGCTTGACAAACTGAAGTCAAAATCAGTTTATACGAAGATACTCATGGACCTGGTGTAACGAATGTTCAACGAGCTGATCGCTGCGGGCGTGATCGGGACGGCGGGAGCCTTTGGCGCCTACTGGTTCCTGAAGTTCAAGTATGTCCTGCCCATGGAGCGCGGCCTCAACTTATCGCGCAAAACCCTGTCCGATTTTACGCTTTTTACGCGGGAAACGATGGAGCGCGCCTATGCGCCGGAGCAGCCGGAACATTACGGCGATATTACCAACTACTACCTGATAAAACTTCACAAGGCCTTCCCGGACAGCTCGATGCTCGTCTTTGAAAAAGGCCTGGGGCAGTGGCGCCTTGTGAACTACCTGAAGCATTTCAAGGTCGAGCCCAAGCTCATCGCCTCCTACAAGTGGAGCGCTTTCGACCGCAGCGCGGCCGACGGCGAGATCCTGCGTTTTGACGACGTAAAGACCGGCGATTACCGCGAGATGGAGGAGCTGTTTTCAGTGTTCGATATAAAGTCCGCGCTGCTCTGCCCGTTCCGGCCGGCCGGCGGCGGCGAGGAACGCCTGATACTTTTCGGGGCGGCCGTCCCGGCCTCCTTCGAGGCGGCGCAGCCTTACCTGCGTTTCGTGGCCTCGCAGCTGACGGCTATCTCCAGGGTCTCGGACAAGGTCTTCTCGCTTAAAAAAGAAACCGACCACCTCAAAAACGAGGTCAGCGCCGTGGTTAAGGAACTTGACGTTGCCGGTACCCGGCTGATACAGCGGGCCCGGGAGCGCAAGGCCCTTTACGAAGTGGTGACCAAAGTGACCGGCCCCGCCGACGCGCAGGGCGGCTGCGCGGCTATCCTGAATATCGTAGCCAAGATGGTGGAGGCGGACGTGGTCGCCTGCCTGCTTTTCGACGAGGCCAAGGGCGAGCTCGTGGTCAGCCCCGGCTCTTACGGCATAGCGGAATCCGAACGGATGCTTTACAGCATACCCGTCAGCAACCACTCCTCCGCCTCCGTGCGCACCTTCCTCAGCCGGAAACCCTTTATCACCGCGGACGCACAGAACGACCCGGACGTGCTGACCCATTACGCAAAACTCTGGGAGATACATTCCCTGATGATAGTTCCCATCTCCCTGCACGAACGCATCATAGGCGTGATGCGCGTGGGCAGCCGCCGCAAGGACTTCTTCACCGCCGACCAGCTGGAATTCCTGACCATAATCGCCGACGAGCTTGCCATTATCATAGAGATGGTCACGCTTTACGATAACCTTTCCCGGACCGCGCAGGAACTGGCGCAGCTGAATAAGCTGAAAGACGAGTTCCTTTCCACCGTCAGCCACGAGCTGAAGACCCCGCTGACGACCATAAAGGGGTTCGTCTCCGTTATACTCAGCGGAGAAGTCGGGCCGCTTAACGAGCAGCAGCTGAATTTTCTCACGGTGGTGGACCAGTCGGTCAACCGCCTTACGCACCTGATCTCGAACCTGCTCGACCTGTCCCGCCTCAACGGCAAGGTGGAAATGGAGTTCGAAAAGGTTGACCTGGTGGAGCTGGTGCGCGGTTCCGTTTCCTCCATGCTGATAAAGGCGCGCGAAAAGAATATCTCCATCTCCAGCTCCCTCGGCACGGGCCTGCCGGTAGTCCAGGCGGACACCCGCTGGATAGGGCAGGTGATAGAGAACCTGCTGATAAACGCCATCAAATACGCCGGCGAGGGCGCCAGTGTTAACGTGTCGGGAACGGATAAGGGCGAGGCCGTGATGATCTGCGTAGAGGATAACGGTCCGGGCATACCTCCCGGAGAGCAGAAGATGGTTTTTGAAAAGTTTTACCGCGGCAAGGCCAGCGCGAACCAGGTGCCCGGCACCGGCCTCGGCCTTGCAATTTCAAAATCGGTAGTCGAGAAGCACGGCGGCAAGATCTGGGTCGAGTCCAAGCCGGGGAAAGGTTCCCGCTTCTGCTTCGCCCTGCCGGTTTTTAAAAAATAGACCTCGGCCGCCGTAGGGCCGCACAGGGGGCAACATGAAAATATACACTGCAATGATACTATCGGCCGCTCTGGCGGCGCTGGGCGCCTGCGCCCACGCGCCCTCGCTTAACCCGGACAAGGCGTCCCCGGAGGCGGTGACGGCGGAAGGCTCTGCCGATTTCGACTCCAGGGACCTTGCTATATCAAGGGAGCGCGCAGGCATGGAAGCCGAGAAGGCGGCCGTGCGCAGGGTAGCGGAGCTTTTTATGGATGAGACCTCCATGGCCGAAAATTATTCCCGTCTGGACAGCGGCCTGCTCGCCAACGCCGGCCTTTACGTGGCGAAGCATAAGATAATTTATGAAAGCCGGGACGGCGACTCATACCGTGTAAGGGAAAAAGTGTGGGTTTATCATTCCAGGGTGGCGGCAGACCTCCGTGGCTCCCTTCCCAGGCCCTCGGCAGCCGGCACTTCGGCCGCCCTGGCGTTCCGCGGTGCTCCGGCTCCCGCCTTTCTTAAGGCCTTCAAGGAAGCTTTTGTTAAACGTTCTGTCCTCAGCATAAAGGATTTCCCGTTCACGCGCGCGGGAGCTGTGCCGGCTGGGCCGGATAACCTGCTGTTGAGCGCGGCCGCCTCCTCCGGCGCGGACCTGTTGTTTTCCGCCTCCGCTTCCGCCAGCGCCTCCGGCTCCGGCCTCAGCACCGGTTTTTACCCTTCCACGGCGGAAGCCTCCGTCAGGGTTTATGACGCCAAATCCGGGAAACTGCTTTTTAATCTCTCCAGCCAGGCTAATGCCGTGGATTCTTCCGAGACCGCCTCTTTTGAAAAAGCGCTGGCGGCCGCGGGCGAGCTGCTTGCGCATGAAACCGCGGTCAAGACGGACAGGCTGGTGAAACCGGAGTCCCTGATACGGCTCAAGGTAGCCGGGCTGGACGGATTTGAAACCCTGGAAAAACTCAAGGCGGAACTGCTGGGTTTCGGCCTGAAGGGCCTGCGCCTGGACAGTTACTCGGACGGTACGGCGTATTTCGACGTGATACCGCTCCGGCCGGACCCCCAGGAGTTCGCGAGCTTCGTGCTGAAGGGAGACTCGCTTGGACTTCAGTTGGACGGGGTAGCCGCCCGGGAAGTCTCATTTTCGCTGGCCAGGTAAGCCATGGCGCGCAGTCTCCTGATACCTATGGCGCTGCTGACGGCGGCCTGCGCCTGCGCGGTCAAACCGGCCTATCTCGTGTCGCCCGCGTTAAGCGCCGCCGCGGACTTAAGAGTGGCCGTACTGCCCTTTGACAGCCAGGCGGTGGATATAAGCGCGCCGGACGTAATGCGCAAGCTGGCGGCAGAAAATTTATCCTTAAGGGGATACGCGCCCCTGCCGGCGGCTGATGTTGATACAAAACTTTCAGCTTTGGGGATCTCGGAAGGCGGGCAGACCGGAGGAGTGAAGCCGAAGGACATCGGCGCGGCGCTGGGCGTCGACCTGCTCTGTTACGGCGAAGTGGAGGATTTTAATTTCCAGAACCTCGGTTTCGTCATACGCAAGTCCGCGGCCCTGAAAGTAAAGCTGGTCTCGGCCGCCACCGGGGAAACCCTTTACGAAGGTTCAGGTTCAGGCAAGGATATCAAGGTGTACCTGGACCGGGATGAAGCGACCAGGGCTTTCGTGGAGCAGATGGCAATCAAACTGGCGGACAATATGATGAAGGTGCCTTTGAAGCGTGAGGCGGAAAAGGCCGCCTGGCAGGCCCTGGACGGCCTGCCGCGCAGGTAAGTGAGCTGACATAATTCGGACGGAGGTAAAAAAATGAACGGTAAAAAACTTCTGGTTGCAGCGGCGGCGGTCTTCATGGCGGCCTGCGCCCCTTCAAAGTCGGTCAAGACCCAGCAGGCGCTGAGCGTAAACGAGACGGAACAGGTGAATTCGAAATATACCGGCCCTAAACGGCGCATAGGCGTGGTCGAGTTCGAAAACAAGTCGGCTTACGGGCAGGGACGTCTGGGGGGAGCCGCCTCGGACATACTGGTCACCGAGCTGGTCAAGTCCGGTAAATTCATAGTGGTCGAGCGCGACCGTATCAACAAGATAATGGAGGAGCAGAAGCTCCAGGGCCAGGGGATGACCGATCCCCAGACCGCCGCCAAGATGGGGCAGCTGCTGGGCCTCGAGGCCATAGTGGTGGGGTCCATTTCACAGTTCGGCGTAAAGAAAGAGGGCTCCGATTACCTGCTGACGCAGTCCAAGCGGCAGGTGGCCGACGTAACGGTCGACATAAGGCTGATCGACGTGCAGGACGGCCGTATCATACTTGCTGATTCCGGCAAGGGTGAGGCGAAATCCACCAAGGGGTCCTTCCTCGGCATGGGTACGAAAGGCGGTTACGACGAGACTCTCGAGGGAGAGGCGCTGCGCGCCGCGCTGGTGCAATTTGTGACAAATATTTCGAGCCAGCTCAACAAAAAGGCCTGGTCCTGCATGATAGCGGCCGCCCCGGCCCCCGGCCAGATATACCTGAACGCCGGGCAGGAGTCCGGGGTTATGGCCGGCATGAAGCTTGACTGTTACGCCCAGGGCTCCGAGATACGCGATCCGCGCTCCAACCTGGTAATAGGACATGTGGAGAATTATCTCGGCCGCGCCGAAGTTACCGGCCCGTGCGGCGACGCCGGAGACTGCGCAGCGGCGCGGTTCGACAAGTCAGGCGCTTCGGCCAAATCGGGCGACATCTGCCGGATGGCTAAATAAGCCGGCCGCGGACCCGTTCCGCTTTACGGCCGCGCGCGGGAATGTGCTTTTATGTTATCCAAGTTGCGCACACTGTGCCTTAAGGGCATAGACGGAAGGGAGGTAAGCGCCGAGGTTTACATAGCCTCGGGCCTGCCAGCCTACGTCGTGGTAGGCCTGCCCGACGCAGCCGTTAAGGAGGCCAAGGACCGCGTGGTGGCCGCCGTGCGGAACTCCGGCTTTGATTTTCCCTCGAAGCGCATAACGGTAAACCTCGCTCCCGCGGAAATTAAAAAAACCGGCACGCATTTCGACCTGCCCATAGCGCTGGGCGTCCTCGCCGCCTCCGGGAAAATTGGGCAAAAGGCCGCTGCCAGGATGGGCGATACGTTCTTTATAGGCGAGCTGGCCCTGGACGGCGCTGTAAGGCCGGTGGCCGGAGTGCTGCCGATGCTTCTTGCCCTCAAGGGCCTGGGGGCGACCGCCGTAGTTCCCGCGGGCAATTCCGCGGAGGCGGCCGTTTCCGGCGTCAAGTGCCTGGCGGCTTCCACGCTTAAGGGCGTCGCGGCCTGGCTGGCGGGCGAGGGGGAACTGGAATGCTGTGCGGCGGCCCCGGAACGCAAACCGGCGGCGGACCAGATCCCCGATATGAGCGAGGTAAAGGGCCAGGCTTTCGCAAAACGCGCTATGGAAATAGCCGCCGCCGGCTTCCACAACATAATCCTTGTCGGTCCTCCCGGAGCCGGAAAGAGCATGCTGGCCAAACGCTTCGGTGCGCTGCTGCCGCCCATGACCTTCGATGAGGCGCTTGAAACGACGAAGCTTTATTCCATCAGCGGTCTTGGCGCCGCGGGGCGCCTTGTAAGCGAAAGGCCATTCCGGGAACCCCACCATACCATCTCCGATGCCGCGCTTATCGGCGGCGGTTCCAGCCCAAGGCCGGGGGAGGTTTCCCTGGCGCATAACGGGGTGCTTTTCCTGGATGAATTCCCGGAGTTCTCCAGGCCGGCGATAGAGGCGCTGCGCGAGCCTCTTGAAGCGTGGAAAGTGACCGTTTCCAGGGTGAAGGAAAGCGTGGCCTATCCGGCGCGCTTCCTCATGGTGGCCGCGATGAACCCCTGCCCGTGCGGCTACCTCGGGCATCCAACGCGCGAGTGCGCCTGCACGCCGCTGCAGGTACACAAATACCGCTCCCGGGTATCGGGCCCCATATTGGACCGTATAGACCTGCAGGTGCAGCTTTCGGCCGTGAAATACTCCGACTGGGAGTCGCTGCCGAAAGGAGAGCCTTCATCTGCGGTCGCCGGACGCGTCCTGAAGGCCATAGAAATACAGCGCGGGCGATTTAAGGGCGGCACCAGGGCCAACGCCTTCATGACGGGCGCGGAGCTGCGCCTGCATTGCGCCCTGCCCGAGGGCGCGGCTTCGGTCCTGGAAACGGCGATGAATAAGCTGGGCTTCTCGGCGCGGTCGCTTGATAAAATACTCAAGATAGCCCGCACCATAGCGGACCTGGAAGGCGTCCCCGCCCTTAAGCGGGAGCACGTGATAGAAGCCGTGCAGTACCGTATGCTCGACAGGGCTTCGGGGCTGGCCACCGGAATTTAGACATTAATGGAGGACACAATGAAAAAGTTCATATTAACCGCGATCCTGGCCTGCTGTCCGGCGCTGCTTCAGGCCCAGCAGGGCGCTGCTGCCGGCGAGAATATCCCAGCCAACAGGACCCATGTCGTGACCACAGGCGACACTCTGTGGGGCCTTTCCGGCAGGTACTACAATGACCCCTATAAATGGGGGAAGATATACAACGCCAACCTTGACACTGTTTCAAACCCGGACCGGATCTATCCCAGCGAAGAGCTTATCATCCCGGACCTGGGCGAAGGGCTTAACCAGGAGATGAGGGAGTCTTTCGCGGGGGAAGTCGATACCGCCAAGGAAGCTGAATTCACCGCTTCAGATATCCC
This sequence comes from uncultured Elusimicrobia bacterium, assembly GCA_903889965.1. Taxonomy (GTDB): domain Bacteria; phylum Elusimicrobiota; class Elusimicrobia; order Elusimicrobiales; family UBA9959; genus UBA9959. Next base: position 44,089 of record CAISZM010000030.1, on the reverse strand, counting down.
GTACGCGAGGGAAGATGGTCCCGCCGCTCCGGCCGCCGCGGCGGTCAGGGCCGAAGCGCCCGACCAGATCAAAGAGGAACTGCCCGCCTTCGAAGCGGACGATCTTTCCGAGGAGCTGCCCGAACACCAGAAGGAGTGGGGTTCCGCCGGCGCCGTGGTCGCGGACGGCTGGAGGCCGGACGGGATCATCACGGGCAAGGAAAAAGGCGACGATGAAAGCATGGCGGACAGCTTTTCTACCAGGGGCTCTGTGGTCACCGTATCAATGAACAAACCGGATATCGTCAGGCAGGGCGACTACCTGGTTTCCTATCTGAAGGGCGGCGCCGCGCGGGATAAGGCGGGCAAAAAAATAGGCCGCGAAATACAAAGTACGGGCCTCCTTGAGGTGCTCAGCGTGAGAGGTTCCGTGGTAAAAGCCACAGTGCTGGATTACACTACGGCCGTCACCAAGGACCAGCTGGTCAAGAAAAGGTAGCCCCGGGGGAAGTATGGGGGTTTCTGCGGAAACTGAAAAGCTGGCGCGCGTTAGGCTGAATTTCTTCGCCTGCCACAGGAGCGACTGGCTGCTGCGCCTTATAGATATTTACGGCGGGGCGGCGGAACTGCTTAAAAGGCCCCCTGAGGAGCTGGCCGCCCAGGGCGGGGTGATGCTGGAAACGGCGCAGCGCCTTGCCGCCCAAGCGGCCTCGGCCGATCCTGAAAAAGAGCTCGAGGCCGCCCGGAAATCCGGTATCTCCGTTCTTACGGTCCTCGACCCGGTTTACCCTGAACTGCTTAAAAAAATATACGATCCTCCGCTGGTCCTGTATGTGCGCGGCGAGCTGAAGCCGGCGCCTGCGGCCGCCATTGTCGGCACACGCAAGGCAACGGCCTACGGGTTACGGGTGGCCGCCCGGCTGGCAGCTGAGTTGGCCGGCGCGGGGGTTGCCGTGGCCAGCGGGCTCGCCAGGGGTATAGATACCTCCGCTCATAAGGCCGCAGTGGAGTCAGGAGGCGCGACCTGGGCGGCGCTGGGCTCCGGCCTTAACTGCATCTACCCGGACGAGAATAAACGGCTGGCCGAAACGATCGTCGGGTCGGGGGGAGCCCTTGTTTCGGAGTTCCCGCTAGATAAAGGACCGCTGCCGCCCAATTTCCCGCGGCGCAACCGGATAATCTCAGGGCTTTCGCTGGCGGTCGTTGTAGTCGAGGGAGGTTTCGAATCGGGCGCCCTTATCACGGCGCGTTTCGCCCTTGACCAGGGGCGGGAGGTGCTGGCGGTGCCCGGGCCCATAGATTCCCCGGCCAGCCGCGGCCCCAACTACCTCATAAAGAACGGGGCCTATCCCGCGGAGTGCGGCGCGGATATTATTTCATGTTTCCCGGACGAAGCCCTGCCCGGGGTTAAACGCGGCTCCATCCCGGAATCAGTGTACGCCCCGCCCGCGGCGCTTAAAGGGCTTTCTCCAGACGCCCTGGAGTCCTACTCTGCCATCTCCGGGGAGAGCGGGGGGCTAAGCGCGGACGAGGTTACAATAAAGCTTGACTGGCCGGTGCAGCGGGCCGCCGCCGCGCTTTTCGAACTGGAGGCCTCCTCGCTTGTGATCTCGCGGGGCGGCCGGTATAATAAAAATTTATAGGTGGGAGAGAGGCGGCCGGAAGGGGCTCTTGTCCCGGCCGTCATTGCCGCCAGCTTTTGCCTTATAAGACGGAATATAATATCATAGATATCGCCATGCCAGAAAAAACCATACCTAAAAAAGCCCCCAAGCCGGTGAAAACCGGTAAGAAGCACCTTGTCATAGTCGAGTCTCCGACCAAGGAAAAGACCATAAGCCGCTTCCTTGACTCCGATTATATCGTACGGAGCTCCTATGGACACGTGCGTGACCTGCCGAAGGACGAACTGGGCGTGGACGTAAAGGGCAATTTCGAACCCAAGTACGTGCCCGTCGAGCGCGCCAAGAAGATAATAGCGGAACTCAATCTCCTGGCCAGGAACGCGGACGTTATCTACCTGGCAACCGACCCCGACCGCGAAGGCGAGGCCATCAGCTGGCACCTGAGCGAGGTTATCAAGTCCGAGGCGGGTTTTAAACGCATCAGTTTCCACGAGATCACCAAGGCCGCGATCGAGGAATCCCTCAAGAGCCCCCGCGACCTGGACATGGCGCTGGTCAATGCCCAGCAGTCCCGCCGCATCATAGACCGCATAGTGGGCTACAAGCTTTCGCCGCTGCTCTGGTCCAAGATAAAGAGCGGCCTTTCGGCCGGGCGCGTGCAGTCGGTAACGGTGCGGCTCATAGCCGAGCGCGCCAAAGAGATAGCCGCCTTCAAAGAAGAGGACTATTATACTGTCGACACCAAGCTGGCGAAGGGCGATTCCAGGGATTTCGACTCTAAGCTCGTGCGCTGGGAAGGCGCCGCGGTGGAGCAGACAGTGCTGCTGAAGCTTTTCGCCGAGGATTACCGCTACAAGACTTCCGTCTTCAAGAAGATAGAGGATACTGTGGAGGCGGCCACGCACCTGCGCAATTCAACGCTTACGGTTTCAAAGGTGGAGGCCAAGGCCGTTCGCCAGAAGCCGAAGCCTCCTTTCATCACCAGCACGCTGCAGCAGGACGCATATAACAAGCTTGGTTTTTCCTCGGACCGCACCATGAAGACGGCCCAGAGCCTTTACGAAGGCGTGGAGATGGGCGGCGAGCGCTCCGGCCTCATCACTTATATGCGCACGGACTCTTTTAATGTCAGCGCTGAAATGCAGAAAGAAGCCGCGAAGTTCATCACCGAAACCTACGGCAAGGAATTCTGCCCGGCCAAGCCGCCCATGTACCTTAAGAAGGTGAAGGGCGCCCAGGAAGCCCACGAGGCCATACATCCCACCGCGGCTTACAAAAGGCCCGAGGAAGTGGCGAGTTTTCTGAACTCGGACCAGGCCAAGCTTTACGACCTGATCTGGCGCCGTTTCATGGCAAGCCAGATGGAAGAGGCCATTTTTGACTCGCTCAGCGTGGAGTTCTCGGACGATAAGGGCCGCGCAGTGCTGCGCACCAGCGGGCGCACGGTGAAATTCGAAGGCTACCTTAAGATCTACATGGAAGAGAAGGAAGTTGAGGTGGCCGGCGAGGACGAGGAAGGCCAGGCCTCACTGCCGCCGCTGAAAGAGGGCGACATTGTAACCCTGAAGGACGTTTCCACCAAGGCGCACAAGACCAGTCCGCCGCCGAACTACAACGAGGCCAGCATCATAAAGACCCTGGAGAAGCACGGCATAGGCCGTCCCTCGACTTACGCGGCCATCATAAAGAACATTATTGACCGCGGCTATATAAACAGGGAGAAGGACCGCAAGCTCCTTATCACAGAGCTGGGCGCCCTGGTCACCGAGAAGCTGAAGGATTTCTTCAAGGATATCATGGAGATATCCTATACCGCTTCCATAGAGGACAAGCTGGACGATATAGCCGACGGCAACATGGACTGGGTCAAGTTCATGCGGGATTTTTACGGGCCTTTCGCGGTAGAACTGGCCAAGGCGGAAAAGGACATGACCAAGTCCCGCCCGAACGTTGTGAAAACCAACGAAAAATGCCCCCTGTGCCTCAGCCTGATGGTACAGCGCGAGAGCCGCTTCGGCAAATATCTCTCCTGTTCCCGTTTCCCCAAATGCAAAGGCAAAATGCCGCTGGATAAGGAAGGCAACAAACAGGAGTATTTCGCGCCCATAAAGACGGAGAAGATCTGCACCAAGTGCAATAAGAACGCCATGCTGCTCCGCAAGAGCGCGCGCGGCTATTTCCTGGCCTGCTCCGGATTCCCTAAATGCCGGAATATAGAACAGCCGACACCGGAAGAGGTGGAAAGGCTGATAAGCTCCAGGAACAAGCCGGCCTGAAGCCTCAAAGGCGGCGAAAAGCCCGGGCAGCCAGCCCGGGCTTTTTTTTTGCCCCCATCCCGTTCAACCCCCGCAATAGCGGAAGATTCGGGCTCATAAGTCCTAGCCCGGCATGGGTCTTTATTTTTGTTTTCCCGGGCCTTTGTTCTCATGCCGGCGGCCGTCCCGCATGGTAAAGTATATGTGCCGGAATATAGCCCGCCCGTTGAAGGGCTGGCGGCGCAGCAAACTAAAGCGGGAACGGGATAATAATCAGGAGGTACATGAAGAACATAATATACGCGGTATACGCGCTGATGTTCGCGGCGGGGGCGGTTTCAGCCCAGGAATTCAATACCGATATAAGCGGGGTTATAGCCGGCGCCAGGGATGTGGCGGTATCGGTCCCCGACCTTACGTCCGGGGTCACCCCGGTAGACAAATATTCCCAGTACGACAATAGCCAGCGGCCGGCGACGCAGCTTGCCGGCTCCGGCGGCACCTATGTCATACAGGGCATACGGGGCGAAGAGACAGGCGACTATGTGTGGGATTGGGACACGATGTCCATTAACGCCGGCCAGCTGGACGAGGCTTACTGGGGCTATGAAGGCGGACATATCGGCCACAGTTTCCTGCTCTTCGCGTTCAAAAAGGGCGGCATGGTGGACCAGAAGGGGCGGAACTTGAAAGGCCTGATCGTGAGCGTGGAAGCCTGGCAGAAGCACGGCGAGAAGTACAGGCCTCTGACGCTCGGCGTGCAGGACCATTACCCGTTGCTGTGGGACCTCAACACCTGGACCAGTTTCGCCGATTACGAGGCTACTTACAGCAAGCGCCCGCTGGATATCTATCCCCTGCACATAACCATGGCGCAGAAGGTGAAGATGCTCGAAGCCGCCATACGGGAATCCGTCATGCCCACGCATGAATACTATAACACCTTCAAAAACAGCTGCACCAACCGCCCGATCGGGCTGCTTGGGGAGGCGACGGGCAAGGATTTCGTCACTTTAAAAACCGTGCCCATTTTCGCCGTCGAGCATCTAAAGGCCGAAGGGCTTATTTCCGAAGGGACCACGATAACCGAAAGCAACCTGAAGACTTACGAGATCAGGCCCAGCGAAAGAAAATAGGCCGGCGGCAGCGCCCCGCCTGTACTGCGGCCGACGGCCCGGAAACGGCCGGCGGCATACTTGAACGCCGGAGAAAATATGACAAAAAAATCAAGAACAGCGCTGCGCGCCCGCGACTTCGGAATAAACATCGGCCGCTATCCCTCCGGAGGGCATAACGCTATTACCGACGTCAGGGGCGTCAGGGTCGGACACGTCACGCTCTCCCACGGCAGCGGCAGGATGAAACCCGGCAGGGGGCCCGTGCGCACCGGCGTTACGGTAATAATTCCCGCCGCCGGCGACCTGTGGCGGTCCAAACTAGCGGCGGGCAGTTTCGTCCTTAACGGTAACGGCGAGGCCGCCGGGCTCATGTGGCTCGCGGAATCCGGTGTCCTGGAAACTCCCATAGCTTTCACCAACACGCTGAACGTAGGGGACGTGCAGGCGGCCATGGTTGATTACATGCTTTCCAAATATCCGCGCATAGGGATATCCGACGATACCATGACGCCGGTCGTCATGGAGTGCGACGACAGCACCTTGAACGATATACGCGGCCGGCACGTGAAACGCCGGCATGTCCTGTCCGCTTTAGAGAACGCGTCCCCCGGTTCGGTCGCAGAGGGGGGGGTGGGCGCCGGAACCGGCATGGTGACGTACGAATTTAAGGGAGGTATAGGCACCTCCTCCAGGCGGCTGCCGCGAAAGGCCGGCGGCTATACGGTGGCCGTGCTGTTGAACTCGAATCACGGCAAGCGGCATCAATTGCGCGTCAACGGCGTAGCCGTCGGGCTGGAAATAACGGACCTTAAGCCCCTGGAATGGAAGGACGGCTCCATAACCGTGGCGGTCGCCACCGATGCGCCGCTGGATTCGAGGCAGTTGTCCAGGCTTGCGAAAAGGGCCATGCTGGGCGTGGTGCGCACCGGCGCGGTATCCATGCATTCCAGCGGGGACGTCGCCATGGCTTTTTCTACCGCCAACCGCGTGGCTCATCGCCCCGTGAAGCCCGTTCATAAATTAAGCCTTCTTTCGGATTTCTTTATCGACCCGCTTTTTGAAGCCGCGGCGGACGCCGCGGAAGAAGCCGTTCTGAATTCGATGCTGGCCGCCCGGACCTCCGTGGGGCGCGACGGGAATACCATCTACGCCATTCCGCATGACCGTTTGCGGCTGCTTCTGGCGGGCGCGGCGGGGCTTAAGGCGGTGAAAAAATAATATGGACGCCATAAACAATACGAGCAATGACCTTTTCGGGCATCCCAAGGGTCTCTATATCCTGTTCGCCACCGAAATGTGGGAGCGTTTCTCGTTTTACGGCATGCGCGCCATCTTGGTTTACTACATGATGAAGCAGCTGATGTTCACCCAGGGGAAGGCCTCCAATATCTACGGCCTTTACACCGGTTTCGTCTATTTTACGCCGTTTTTCGGCGGCATCCTGGCGGACAAATGGTTCGGGCAGAAGAAAATGGTCATCATCGGCGGGGTCATCATGGCCCTGGGCCATTTCTTCATGGCCTTCGAATCTCTTTTCTTCCCCGCGCTTATCTGCATAATAATCGGCAACGGCGCCTTAAAGCCCAACATCTCGACGCAGGTCGGCAGCCTTTACCACGAGCATGACCACAGGCGGGACCGCGCTTTCAACATCTTTTACCTGGGCATCAATGTCGGCGCTTTCCTGTCGCCGCTGATCTGCGGCACGCTGGGCGAACGATACGGCTGGCATTACGGCTTCGGCGCGGCCGGCGTCGGCATGCTTATAGGGCTTGTGATATATATCTGGGGGCAGAAATATCTGGCTTCCGACGAAATAACAAAACACAGGGGGGAAAAGATCGTGCACCCTCCTCTCACCCCGGAAGAGAAAAAGCGGATATGGGCGCTGCTCGCTCTGTGCGCCCTTAATATCCTTTTCTGGATACCCTATGAGCAGGAAGGCAATACACTTTCTCTCTGGGCCGATGATTACACCCGCCGGACCGTTCTGGGGGGATTGTGGGAAATTCCCGCCTCGTGGTTCCAGTCGGTCAATTCCGCCGTAATATTCTTTATGACCCCTACGCTGTGCGCTTTCTGGGCCTGGCAGTCCAGGAAAGACAAGGAGCCCACCAGTATAGCCAAAATGGCCATAGGCTGCGTGTTCCTGGCCATTTGCTTCGTCCCGATGGTCTTTGCGGCCAGGATAGCGGCGCACACCGGCAAAGTCGCGCCCTGGTATCTTCTCAGCTGCATTTTCCTGATGGCGGTGGGCGAGCTGTACCTTTCCCCCATAGGCTTGTCGCTGGTGACCAAGCTCGCGCCCCCGCGTTTCGTCTCCATGCTTATGGGTGTATGGTTCATGTCCTATTTCGCCGGCAATTACATATCCGGGCAGGTCGGCGGATTGTGGGAGCAGATACCCAAAAGCAGTTTTTTCATGCTGCAGGTGGGCATAGCCGCCCTCGCGGCCTGTCTGATATTCCTCGTCATAAAACCTATTCACAGATCCATCGGGAATATCGACGACTGATCGGAGATGCGCCAGAATGCATAAGCTGATATTGATCATGGCCGCCCTGCCGTCACTTGCGGCCTGCGCCCGCGGGAGCGCGGAGCGTCACGCCCTGCCCGGCAACGCGCTGCCGGTCCCGATAGTCCGCCAATCACTGGATTATACGTGCGGGGCGGCGGCGCTTCTCTCAACGCTTTTCTACTGGCGGGTTTACGACGGCCGGGAGGGGGAATTGCTGGATGTTACGGAAACCCGTCCCTTGGACGGCGCGCCTCCTCAGGGGCTGGTAAAGGGCGCTGAAAAATTCGGCCTGAAAGCCTATTTCAGGGAAGGCGTCACTATTGAAGATCTCAGGGCTTCGCTGGTGCGCGGCGATACGGTAATACTGGACATCCAGGCCTGGCCTGACAAGCCCGGCCTGCCATGGAGCCGGAGGCGCGAGGACGGCCACTATGTGGTTCTGACGGCGCTCGACGCGAAGTACGCGTATTTCATGGACCCCGCCATCGGCACGGGCTACACTTATATCCCTGTTTCAGAACTTATGGAGCGCTGGCGCGATTATGAGGACAGGGGCGGCAAGGTCTGGAACAACGAGCGGCTTGCGGTCTTCATAAGCGGAAAAACCCACCTGGAAAACTTTCCTTCGGCCCTAACACCCACAAATTGATCAGATATCCAACTTTGGGTAAGTGATCCGCAATATAGCGCGGTCGGGGTCCTGTGGTTGTGTCCATTGACGACGCAAGCCTGCAAAGTCCATCCTGGTTCCCTGTGGGTAAATATCGATAGTCAGCCGGAAAACTGTGCATCCGCAGGTAAAACAGACGAGGGCCAGCCATGGGGTTGCTCTGGAGCCAATGCTTGTGCAGGTGCCGTGACAGGCGCTATGCGTATCAGACGGCCGCTTCGGGGGGAACCGCGCAACGGTTCCTGCGCGGCGGAATGGGCAACCCCATGGCTGGCCAGTATCCAGGCTAAATCCTGACGCCTAGTTTTTAGGAAAATTACCTATCTATCGCGCGGACCGGCGCCGGGTTTACTGCATCCCGGCGAGGCGCGCAGCGGTGGTGATCGCTATTTTAGCGATGCCGGTGGCGTATTCCCAGTCTATGCGGGCCGAGGTGTCGGTGGTGTCGTGGTAGCCGGGGCGGGAGATGTTCTCGGCGGAGTTAAGATGCTCGTTGAAAAGTATAACGGGAAAACCCGCGTCCGAGAAGATCAGGCCGTCGGTATTGTAAAGATAGCTTTTGGGGTCGAAGCGCGTGCGCAGGGCCGGGGAAAGGCCCTGGAAATCCTGCGCCGCCTTCACGGCCACCTGGGCCATTCCCAGCGATTCGGCTGATTCGCCGGCGCTTATCTGGAACACAGGGTCCTTCCCCTGGCGCCAGCCGATCATATCCATAAGGACCAAACCGCCTATGTCCGTCTTCGAGGAGAGGAGGCTGCTTATAAAATACCTGGCGCCCAGATCGTCGGCCGGGAATTCCTCGCCGGTCAGGTGAACCAGCCAGATATCCCTGGCCAGTTTGCGTCCTTTGAATATCTCCGCCGCGCGCAGCAGCGTCGCGGCCGCGGACATGTTGTCGTCGGCCCCCGGAGCGGAAACCCTCCTGCCCCCGGACCCGAAGACGTCCTCGCAAAAAGCCGTGTCTATGTGGTCGGCCATCAGTATGGGCCTGCTGTGGTCGGCGCCCGGTATGACCGCTACCAGGTTGGTCTGCTTCTCACCCCTCCAGGTGAAATCCTGCCTGTGAGAAGCTATACCCAGGAGCGCGTACCTTTCCTGGAGATAGGAGATCATCGCGTCCAGCTGGTTAGAGGGCTCTATATTGTTCTTTTTTACGAAGCGCGCCTGTCGTTTGCTCATGGGGAACACGGCGTTGATCTCTCCGGCAAGGAGCATGACGTCCTTTCTGTAAGACTCGGTGAAATCGGCTGGCCACGCGGATATTTTAACATCCGAAAGCCCCGCGGAAGCCGGCGCCGCCGGGGGCGCGCCCCATTTAAGCGAGGCGGGCCATTGTACGGAACCGCCCTGTGACAGGATCTTATAGGAGACCGGAGCGCCGTCAAAGCGCGCGGGTTGCGGCAGGACTACCGCGGTAAGCCTGGAGGCGGCCTCGCCCGCGGCGAAATCCGCCCGGCTGTCAGGCGGCAGCCAGAGGCTTTGTACGCGGCCTTTCTGGTCCACCCAGATAGCATCGCCGAACAGGGGCTTCTGGTAGAGGTCCTTATACTCAAGTACGTCAGCGAAAAGCTTTGATCGGTCGCGGCGCGAGGAAGGGTGGAGGAATTCCGGCAGGAAGGGCGCCAGCTTCTCCGATCCCGGCAGCTTAACGTCAAGCCAGGCCCGCGCCCCGGAAGACCCCCGCTTCCATGTGGCGAAGGCCCACGTAAGCATGCCGTGGTCGTCGCGCACCGGCCAGCCCTCTATTTCGACGGCTTCGCGGGGCGAGATAAGCTTTTTTTTCAGCATGGCGCGCCTGATCTCATTTATCTGGCGCTCGCCTTCGTTCTTCAGCGAGGGGGGTATGCCGTTCGCCGAGCCGCCCAGGCCCAATTCTATTTCCCGGGGCCGCCGTCCAAAATAGACCGGCTGGCGCTGTTCGGAATTGGCGGCGATGGCCAGCCATGGTTTGGTGTTCGCGAGGTAATCGGCCAGGCTGTTCTGGCCCGCCTTTATGCCGGAGGACTGTTCCTGGTAAGCCGGTGAGGTCCGCGGCAGGGCCGCGGCCGAGGCGAGGATCATATCGGGCGGCCAGGACTGGGCCTGGGCTAAAGACGGAAGGAAAACGGAACCGGCTAGGAAGAGGCGTTTCGCGATATTGATCAGGGTAGCGTGGCCGGAAAACAGGGTTATGGCTCCGCGCGCGCGGCAGGAGGTTTCTCTCATTTTAATAGGATACACTCTGCGGCGCAAAAGCAAAAGGGCCATGCGGCCGCTAAAATCAAGTTATTGGGCCCACCTTAAATAGCCCTAACGGCCTATGGCTATCCGTCACCCGCTCCAACTATTTGTCTGCCGGTCTTAACTTTATTAAATCAGCGGCATAAAACCGCATGGGATAGTTATTTATTTCGTAAATGGTAGAATTTCAGCATGAAACTGCTGGCGGAAAGATTTTTGCTGCATTTGAAGGCGCAGCGCAATTTTTCCCGCAATACCATAAAGGCCTACCAGTTCGACCTCGGGGAGTTCCTCTCTTATGCCGCGGCCAACAAGGCCGCTTCCCCCGCTCAGCTGGACCGCCTTTTGATGCGGGGCTACATTGCCGCCATCAGCGACAGGAAGGTTTCCCGCAATACGCTGCTCAGAAAGATCTCGGTCGTACGCTCTTTCGTCAGCTACCTCCTTTCCAACGCCCAGATAGAGACGGACCCTTTCGACCTGATAACGATACCCAAAAAAGAAAAGCGCCTGCCGCGTTTCATGACCGAGGGCGAGGTGGGGAAGCTTCAGGATTACAACCGGCCCGAGGAGGTGAACGCCAGGGAGAAGGGGTATTATTTCGCGCTGCGCGACTTCGCCCTCTTCGAGCTTGTCTACTCGGGAGGCCTGCGCCGTTCGGAGGCCGCCGGGCTGAATATAGGCGACCTGGATTTTTATTCCGGCTTCGCCCGTGTCATGGGCAAAGGCTCGCGCGAGCGGCTGGCGCCGATCGGGGACAAGGCCCTGGCGGCCATGCGGGATTACCTCGATACCCGGCCGAAGCCCCTGGCCCACGGGATGCCGCTTTTCCTCAACAACAAAAACACCCGGCTTACCGGCGCGGGCATAGCGCTGATCTTTAGAAAAATGGCCAGGCGCGCCCGCTTCGCGCGGCCGATGAACCCCCACTCGGTGAGGCATTCTTTCGCCACTCACATGCTGGACCGCGGCTGCGACCTTAAGTCGCTGCAGGAAATGCTGGGCCACAAGAATTTACAGACAACGGAAATTTACACCCACGTGTCGCTGGAGCGCCTGAAGGACGTTTACAATAAGGCGCACCCGCGCGCCAAGAACAGCGCCCCGCCTCCCGCCGGCGGCAAGCCGACCGACGAGGGGGAAGACCGATAGTGCCCGCCGGGCTGGTGCTTTTTTATGCCTTTTGACCCTTCGCTCGACAAAGCTGCCGAACTTCTGGCCCGCCTCGCCCGCGCCGCGGGGGCAAGCCCCGACCTCACCCAGGGCGGCGGCGGGAATGTTTCTTTGAAGCTGAATTCCGAGCGCATGCTTATAAAGGCTTCGGGTGTAAGGCTCAGGGACGTTTCGCCGCGCGGCGGCTACGCGCTTGTGAACTGCGGCAATATACGCCGTCGCATAGCCTCCGGCCCGTGCGGGGAGGAAGAGCTCTCCGGGTTCATCTGTGCGCAGGCTCTCCCGGTGAAAGGCATGAGGCCGGCCAGGCCCTCGGTGGAGGCGGGTTTTCACTCGCTGCTCAATACCGCGGTCATACACACGCACTCCGCATATGCGAATATACTGAATATGAGCGCTGAGGGCCCGGCCCTCGCCCGCAAGCTTTTTCCTAACGCCGAATTTATCCCTTACAGGTCTCCCGGGCCGCGGCTCTGCGCGGCCATAAATGAACGCGCCGCAGCGCGCGGGCCGCAGATCTTCTTCCTGGCCAACCACGGCCTGGCCGTATCCCACGCCGGGATGGAAGGCGCGCTGGAGCTGAACGCGGCGGTCAACGAAACTATCAGGCGGAGGCTGGCGCTTCCGGCCTATCCTGCCGTTGCGCTCTCACCCGGGCTTTCCGCGCATAACGCCGCGGCGCTCGCGCGCTACGGCACAGCGTTCATGGCCGCCAATATCTTGTCCCCGGACCAGGCGCTGTACTGCGGTCCTGATGCGCTGGAGGGCAGGGGGGACATGGAGGCGGTAAACGAAGTGCTTACCGCCCTGTTCTATATTCTGGATTGTATTCGGGGGCGCGGGGCTGACCCCGACGTTCCTTTCCAAAGAAGAAACGGCCTGGTTTGACGCGGTAAAGGGCGGGCGATACGGGCGGAAGGGTTAAAACGGGCGGTGTCGAACATGGATAAAAAACGGGTAATCCCGGGAGCGGCGGCCATTTTAGCATGCTGCGTGATATGGGCTCCGCCGCTGTTCCCGGCGCCCGCCGCGGGTCCGGCCGCCAATGCCGCGCCCTCGCCGGCTGTCGCCCTGCCCGGGGAAAACATGCTGCTGATGCCGCCGGTAGGATGGCAGCAGATGCGGATATTGTCGCCGACGCTGCTGGAACTGACGCTGATAACTACCAAGGCATCCATTGAGGCGCCTCCTGAGGAATGGAATTTTGTCGACAGCGGTTTTAAGCTGGACCTCCCGCCTGCGGCCGACTTTACCGTGACCGTGAACCGTAAGCCTGTCCCTATTGCTGCAGCAGGTTTCAAACGGAGGCCGCTTTACGCGCCCTTGAAGTCCCGTGATCTCCGGATAGGGAATTACATTTATCTTCAACTGGCTTCTCCCCTGCCGGATGGCGCGGCGGTGGCCGCGACCGTACCAGGCGGGCGGACATTCAGCGGCTCCGCTGATATTCTTCGTTTTAATCCGGCCATCCATGTCAACCAGGTAGGTTACGCGCCATCCCTGACCAAGAAAGCTGTCGTCGGGTACTACCTTGGCAGCCTGGGCGAATTGCCGGTGGATCCCGGCGCCGGCTTCAAGGTCGTGGATGCCGCTACGGGGCGCGAGGTGTTCAGGGGCGATCTGAAGTCCCGCCGCGACCAGGGCTTCCAATACGCCGTTGCGCCGTACCAGAAGGTTTACGAAGCGGATTTTTCAGCCCTGGAGACTCCGGGGCAGTACAGGGTGGCCGTGCCGGGAATGGGAGCGTCGCTGCCGTTCGCCATCGACGAGGGCCTAGCGGCGGCGTTCGCGAGAACCTACGCGCTGGGGCTTTATCATCAGCGGTGCGGGGCGGAATTGGGTCTGCCCTTCACGCGTTTCGCCCATAAAGCGTGTCATCTCGCGCCGGCCGAAATACCGACCCCGGCTTTCAAGATGGTTCAGCGCGTGCTCGACGGAGATACCGCGAAGGGTGATGACCTTCCGCCGCCTAAAGCCCCGCGCATGGCAAACCTGCAGGCCTGCCTGTATCCCTTCGTCAAGGAGGGCAAGGTGGACGTGACCCGTGGACACCATGACGCGGGCGACTACAGCAAATACACAATCAATTCCGCGGCGCTGATCCACTACCTGGTGTGGGCGGCGGATGTGCTCCCCGGTGTCGGCGCGCTGGACAACCTTGGCCTGCCGGAAAGCGGCGACGGTAAAAGCGATATTCTCCAGATCGTCCGCTGGGAGACCGAATTCCTGTCTAAAATGCAGGACAGTGACGGCGGATTCTATTTCCTGGTTTATCCCCGCGACCGCAAGTACGAGGGCAACGTCACTCCGGACCAGGGCGATCCGCAGGTGGTCTATCCAAAGACGACATCGGTGACAGCCGCCGGCGTGGCGGCCCTGGCCCAGGCCGCGCGCTCGCCGCTCTTCCGCAGGCAGTTCCCGGGGGACGCCGCGCGCTATCTCAAACAGGCACGGAAAGGATGGGAGTTCCTGGAGCGGGCTTGGGCCAAGTACGGCAGGCAGGGGGCCTACCAGAAGATAACGCACTACGGCAACAACTTCGGTGACGCGGATGAGGTGGCCTGGGCGGCCGCCGAATTATATCTGGCGACCGGGGAGCAGAAGTACCACGAGCGCCTCGCGGGGGAATTCGATCCGGCGGATCCCAAGACCTGGCGGTGGGGCTGGGTTCACCTGACGGAATCCTACGGGAACGCGATCCGCAGTTACGCGTTTGCCGACCGCTCGGCCCCGGGCCGCAGGCTCGACGCGGCTTACCTGGCCAAATGCCGGGCCGAGATCTCCGCCGCCGGGCAGGATGCGCTGTCGCGCGCCGGGGCGTGCGCCTACGGGACTAGCTTTCCCCTTGAATCCAAGAGGTTTCGCACCGCCGGCTGGTATTTCCCCATCGCCGCGGCGCTCGATCTGATAGCGGCCGACCAGCTCGAGCCGAAACCGGGCCTGCTGGAGGCGGCTGTCGGAAACCTGAACTACGAAGGCGGCCTGAACCCGAACAACGTCACTTTTATCACGGGGCTGGGCTGGAGGCGCCAGCGCGAGATCGTTCACCAGTTCGCCCAGAATGACCGGCGTGTGCTGCCCCCCACGGGACTGCCGCTGGGCGCCATACAGAAAGGGTTCCCCTTCATTAAACACTACAAACGGGAGCTCGGCATCCTGACCTTTCCGGTAGACGGGGATAAGGACGACCCCTATCCGTTCTATGACCGCTGGGGCGACACGTTCAATACCAAGACCGAATTCGTCATCTCAAATCAGGCCCGCGGACTGGCGTGGCTGGCCTGGCTGATGGCGCGCACGCCGGCCGGGAAACAGCCCTGGACCTTCGCGCGCGCCCGTATCGCGGGAATTCCGTCCGCGGCGAAGGTCGGAGAGAAAATTGGATTGCGGCTGGAGGTCGATGGCCTGGACCCCGCCGCGGCGCGCATCGTCTGGGAGGGGAGCGACCAGGAGCCGGTGATAGCTGCCGCCTATGATTTTACGCCGGTTAAACCTGGCATTCAATGGATAGAGGCGGAGGCGCAGTGGCCCGATGGCCGACGCGCCTTCGCCGCCGCCGAGTTCCGGGCCGATCCTTCCGGCGGCGGAACGGGCGGCGATGCGGATCAGCGTACGCGGTGAGCTCCCGCGTCCGGCGCCGGGTCTTGTTCAAAACTCGAGATTGGGCCTTAATATGAACTGCAGGCTGCTCTGGGTGCGGTTCTTCCTGTCGGGATCGGAGAGCGGCCCGGAATATTTTTTGTCGGCGTTCCAGACAAAGCCCAGGCCCAGAGTGAAAGCCATCCGGGAGTTCTTCATCGGGAATTTCTTTTCCACTACCAGGTAGTGCCGTATCGGCTCCAGTTTCTTCTGGGAGAAGTCGGAGACGTATTCGAAGCCGCTGTTGTGCAGCCAGAAGCTTCCGCCGCGCTCCTTAAAATCGGTGCGGCTGCGCCTGAATCCCACGAAAAAAGAGTCGGCTATGTAGCGGTTCTCGTGGAATTTCGCCCCGCCGCGGAAGCTCCACCTCAGGCTGCGGTCCGCCAGTATCTGCTCGCCTTTAAGTTTGCCCTCCAACTGCACCCATTTTTCCCTGATAAGGGTGTTGTCCTTTATGTGGTAGTTTCCCAAGTCCAGGAGCAGGCCTGAATAACCGTTGCGCTTGCCCTGGAAGGACTTGTTAATAGTGTCGAAGGAGACGACGTTCCCCAGGAAAAATGAAAGCGCCCAGGGTTCCTCAAAGCCAGCGGTCCCGGCCTGCACGGCGTTGAAGTTGCTGCTCCACTGCATGTCATGGTAGAAATTAGGCTGGTGTTCCCTTATCAGCGCCCCGGCGTAAGGCAGCGGGTTGATGCTCGCCTCTATAACCAGGGTCCGGGGCTGGTAGAAGCGGCTGATCAACTCCTTATAGATCTCCAGCTCCGAATCCACTTTCATGTGGGGTATGGGTGCGCCCGTAAGGCTGTTATAGAGGCCTATGGAGGAGTAGTAAGGGTCCAGCTCCACCTCTACGGTGGTTTTACGGTCCGCGGCTTCCCCCGCGTAAAGCAGCGGGGGGAACAGGAGGAGCGCGGCGGCGAGCGCGAATTTCATGGACTCATAATTTAGCATTTTTGCTATACTTTCCCCTATGAAAACGGTCCTGCTGGTGTTTTTGCTGCTGCCGACCTGCCGCCTGAACGCGGGGGACATAAACGCGAAGATCAGGGGCATGGCCGCGGCCGCGGGCATGAAGAACGCTTCCTGGGGCCTGAGCGTAAAAGACGCCGCCACCGGCAAGACCGTGGTTGAACGGAACCCGCAACTGAACCTGGTGCCGGCCAGCATAATGAAAGTGTTCGTGACCGCCGCGGCGCTGGAAAAACTGGGTCCGGAAGGAACTTTCGCGACGCGCCTTTATTACGACGGCGCCATATCGGACGGGTTCCTGAACGGCAATATCTACATAAAAGGCGGCGGAGACCCTTCGCTGGGTTCCCGCCTCATCAGCGGCGCGGTCCCGATAGAAGAGGTGTTCAAAGGCTGGACCGCCGCCATAAGGGCCGGGGGCATCAACGTGATCAACGGCGCCGTTGTCGCCGATGAGACGGCTTTCGAAAGCGTTCAGCCCGGTTCCTGGGCCTGGGAGGATATCGGCAACTACTACGCCGCCCCTCCGTCGGCGCTGACCGTCAACGACGGCCTTTACACGCTCTATCTTAAGCCCTCCGCCGAGGTCGGCGGCGACGCCGTGGTGCTGCGCACGGAGCCGTATATCGATGACCTGCGCTTCGAGAACCACATCAAGACCGGCCCCGCCGGCTCAGGCGACAACAGCTACATCTACGCTTTCCCCGGGCAGTATCAGGCCGTCCTGCGCGGTTTCATACCGCAGGGCGGCCCGGAGTTCGCGATCAAGGGTGCGCTTCCGGATACAGCCCTTTTTGCGGCGCAGAGTTTCGGTTACTACCTGACGAAGGCCGGGATAAATGCCAATAAAAAGCCCCGGAAGGGAACCGCTCCGGCCGGCCTTAAATTGCTGGCCGAGACCGTTTCAGTGCCGCTGCGGAATATCGTGCGCGTCGCCAATAAGCACAGTTTCAACCTCTACGCGGAACTGCTGCTCAGGCAACTGGGCGGCGGCAGTCCGGAGGCGGGGCTGGCGGCGGTAAGGTCTTACCTGGCCGCGAACGGGGTGGAAGTGTCAGAGCTGGAACTGTCGGACGCCTGCGGCCTGTCCACACGCGACACGGCAAAGGCCGCGTCTTTTACGGACCTCCTGCGGGCGGTTTCGAAAAAGAAATATTTCCCCGATTTTTATGATTCTCTTGTCTCCCCCGGAGACCCGGAAGCCTCGGGGCACCTTCGGAATATGGGCAAGGGCACGGCGCTTGAGAAGAATTTAAGATCGAAGTCCGGTTCCCTCGCCGGCGTGCGCTCCTACACCGGCTACCTTAAGACGAAGAAAGGCCGGACCCTGGTTTTTACGTCCATCGTCAACAACTACTCCCTCCCCGGGGCCTCGCTCGACAGCATGCACGAGACGCTGCTCCTTGAACTGTACAATAGCCGCTGATCTTCACGCTTGACAGCCTCCGCGGCGGGAAATATAATACACGCAGGGGGAGTCCGGTCATATTGAATAGCAACGACGCGTTTTGGCGCCAGGCTGGCGCTTGCGCCGTATTTTCCGGTATGGGCGCGGACCCTGGAACCAGGCACTGTCAAAGGGGGAAATTAAAATGAGGAAAATCCTGTTAGCGTTGTTAGCGGGCGGCATAGGTATGGGTGTCGCGTGGGCCCAGCAGCCTTCGGGGAAAGAAACTAAAAAAGAGGTCAGGCAGGAAATGGGGAAGGCGGGGAGGACCAGCGCCTGTATGGGCGTGGTCGAGGCTGTTGACGCCGCCGCCGGCACGATCAGCGTAAGCGAGCGTAAGGGCTCGGTCATGGTCCTGCCGGTGACAGCCGGGGCCAAGATAATGAAAGCCGGCAAGACGGCCGAGCTTGCCGACATAAAGGCTGGAGATAAAGTGCACATCCTCTACACCGGGACTAAAGAGAACCCCGTTGTTAAGTCGGTCATGGTGCAAAAAGCTCCAGGTAAAAAAGAAATGAGGAAAGAGTTTAAAGGCGGCGGGGATAAAGCCGGGAAAGATAAAACAGGGGAGGGTAAAAAATAGAAGGACGGCCTTGGAAAATAAAGCCCGCGGCCGATATGAGCCGCGGGCTTTTTTATGCGCCGCTGCTCCGGCGCTGAAAAGTCTAACCCAGGATGTCTTTCAGGAAACCGCGGGCTTTCTTTATGCGGGCCCGCGCTTCCGGCTTCGAAACGCCCAGGCGCGCCATGACTATGGCCGTCTTGACGTCTTTGCCTGTGACGCCGAGCAGGCGGGCCGCTTCCTTCCTGGTGACGCCGCCTACGGCGGCTGTTATGCTTTCCGCGCGCAGCGCCAGTTTCCTGGAAGTGGCCCTGACGTCCACCATCCAGTTCCGGTAGACCTTGCCGGATATCACCATAGAGGCCGTGGAAAGCATGTTGAGGGCGAGCTTCGTGGCGGTCCCCGACTTCATGCGGGTGGAGCCCGAAACGGGCTCGGGGCCCACGTCGATGGCCACGCGTATGGAGGCTTCTTTCGCCTTTTCCCGCGGGTTGCAGGTTACAAGTACCGTTATGGCGCCGGCCTTCCGGCCCGCGGACAGGGCGCCTTTTACGTACGGGGTGATGCCGCTGGCCGCTATGCCTATTACCGTGTCGCCGCGGCGGGCCAGTTTCAGGATCTCCTCTTTGCCGTCGGAAAAAACATCCTCGGCGCCTTCTTTGGAGTGGAAAACGGCTTTCTTGCCGCCTGCCATAAGGGCGGTAAAGACATGCGGCCCTACGCCATAGGTGGGGGGGATCTCGGCGGCTTCCAGCACTCCAAGGCGGCCGCTGGTGCCGGCCCCGATAAAATATATCTTCCCCCCCGAAAGGTAGGTCCTTGAGACAGCGCGCGCCGCTCTTTCTATCTGCGGTATGGCCCGGGCCACGGCCGCGGGGACAAGCGCGTCCTCCCGGTTGAGTTTTTCAAGAACGCGTCTCAGCGGCACGCGGTCCAGGTCCCGGGTGCGCGGATTTTCCTGCTCCGTGGGGAGTTTTGAGTACCGGCTTGAAATATCCCTGCCCATGGTCATTCCTGCGAATAGTCCGGCGTTTCGTCCTCGGAGCCGTCCGTCCGCGTCCCGGGGGTGTTCAGCGGTTCGGGGCCGGCGGCGGCGGTGGAGAATTCCACGATTTCCGGCAGCCTCGGGTTCTTTATCCAGTCCAGTACCCGGCGCGCGGTGTACTTGTTGATAAGTTGCGGCCCGAATCCCTTAGCCTCCACTATTACCGCTACGTTCCCTTTTCCGCAGGCGATCTTGGCCGTGCTGTGCAGGATCTGGAATTCGGTGTACTGTCTTTCCCTGTCCGCGCCGGCCAGTATAAGGAGCGGCCTGCGGCCGTACGCCCTGAGCGGGTTCACCGACAGGACGTCGTTCACGTTGAGCGCAGGCGAAACGGCTATCACCATCGAGATCTCCGGGTGTATGGCGGCGGCCTTGATGGCGAGATTGGCGCCCAGTACCGAACCGGCCAGCACCGTCTTATCGCCGGGGACCGAGCGCGTGGACAGGAAGACCAGCGCGGCCTCCACATCCCGCAGCATCTTGTTATATTCGTTGTCGGAACCGCTGACGCTGAAGGAGTGCCAGGTGGTCGTTGAACCGTCCGGCATAACGAAGCTGTTGCCGTGTCCGCGCAGGTCGAAAACAAGGTAACCGAAGCCGTAGCGGTTCATCTGCCTGAGCCAGGGCTCCCACTCGGTCAGGTCGCTTTTCTGCGCGTGTATCATGACCACGGTGGGCGACTGGTCCGCCGCCTTGAGGTAGCGCGCGCTGAGGTTCCAGCCGTCATCGGTGGTAAGGGTCACGCGCTCTTCCACGCGCCCCTGGCCGGCGCCGTTCGAGGGAGCGGCCAGGGAAAACAGAGCGGCGCAAAAGAAAACAAAGGCCGCCCTTATCGTGGCTTCGGTCTTCATCGCTGTGTCACACTATTTCTTCGGGTTTGAACCAGATGCCGATCTCGCGTTCGGCCTCCTCCGGGTTCCCGGAGGCGTGAACGACGTTCTCAAAGTAGCCGTGCTTGCGGCAGATGCGGCCGAAAGCTCCGCGTATCGTGCAGGGGTCGGCGTCCTCCGGGTTGGTGGCGCCTACGACGGTCCTTATTCCCTTTACAGCGTTCTCCCCCTGGTATATCAGCGCCACCACGCGGCGCCTGGAGACGCCGTGGAAATCGCCTTTTATAAAATTTATCAGCTGTTCGTATTTCGCCTTGTCGGTGAATACTCCGTGGCCCTCGAGCAGCGCGTAGTGCCTGCGGGCCAGTTCCTCTGTGACGGAAACCACCTTGGCCGCCACCATTTCGTAGCCTGTGTTGTCCAGGCGGTCTATGGACAGCCCGGTCAGGTGACGCTGCATCCCGTCGGGTTTTATCAGTACAAGTGTTCTTTCAATAGCCATGCGGCCTCCATGAGTTGTATAAACCCATTTTACATCTTTTTGCGGATTTAGGGCTGTTCCTTGTTTTTTGCGCGCCCTTTCAGTAAAATATCATATTATTACATTAGCGGCCTGCTGCGGCCGGGCCTGCGGAATTTACGGATACGGGGTGACGGGAAAAATATGTCCAAAGTAATGATCGTAGACGACGAAAAAGACGTGGTGTACCTGATAAAGGTGCTGATGGAGAGGGAGAAGCTCGAAGTCCTGGAAGCCTATAACGGGCTGGAGGCCTATAACCGCCTGACCTCTACCGATCCGGGCAAGATCATCCCCGACGTCATCATACTGGATATAATGATGCCCGAAATGGACGGTTACACCCTGCAGTCCAAGCTTCAGGAAATAGATGAGCTGCGCGACATCCCGATAGTCATCCTGACAGCCAAGGGCCAGATGAAAGACCTGTTCGAGCTGTCCTCGAATATTTTCGCCTTCGTGGACAAGCCTTTTGAACCCAAGAGCCTCGTGAAAATAGTGAAAGACGCCATAGTATCAAAAAAATGAACACTCCAACCAATTCAGGCATCAGCGACATAGTCGCCAACAACTACGCCAAGATTAAGGCCATAAGGGAAAAGGGCATAGACCCGTTCCCGCACCGCTTCAGCCTGACCCATAAGATAGCGCAGGCGGCTAAACTGCCGCCCGAGACGCCGGTGACGATAGCCGGCCGCATGATGCTGATGCGCGTCATGGGGAAAGCCGCCTTCGCCCATCTTAAAGACGGGACGGGCAGGATGCAGATCTACGTGAAGAAGGATTTGGTGGGCGAAGAGGCCTACGAACTTTTTAAAAAGCAGCTGGCTGTCGGCGATTTCCTCGGCGTGGAGGGGAAACTTTTCGTCACCCATACCGGGGAATTGACCGTCAACGCGGAAAAACTGACCGTGCTGTCCAAGGCCGTGCGCCCGCTGCCGGAAAAGTTCCACGGCCTGACCGACGCCGAGGCCCGCTACCGCGACCGCTACCTGGACCTGATCTGCAACGACGACGTGCGGGACATCTTCGTGAAGCGCGCGCAGATAGTGGCCACGCTGCGCGAGGTGCTCAATGGCGAGGGCATGCTCGAGGTGGAAACCCCGGTGCTGTGCTCGCAGGCCGGAGGCGCGTCCGCCAGGCCCTTCATAACCTTCCATAACGCTTACAAGTACGAAATGTACATGCGCATCGCGCTGGAGCTGCCGCTCAAGAAGCTGCTGATCGGCGGCTTCCAGGGCGCCTACGAGATAGGCCGCGTGTTCCGCAACGAGGGCGTGGATGCCCGCCACAACCCCGAATTCACGATGGTGGAGGCCTACAAGGCCTACTCCGACTACCACGGGATGGCCGCGCTGGTGGAGAAGCTTTTCGAGCGCCTTATCCAGGTCACCGGCTCGGAGACCGTGGAGTACAACGGCCAGAAGATCAACCTGAAGCCGCCGTTCCGCCGCCTGTCGCTGCCCGACGAGTGGAAGGTAAAGACCGGCGAGGACATACACAATATTCTCGACGGCAAGCGCTTCAACCGCCCGAACCTCGTGGCGCTCGCGAAAAAGCTGCACATCGAGTACGGCCCGGACACCACCTCCGCCAAGATCTTCGATCGCATCATGGATGATAATATCCTGGCGGACCTGCAGCAGCCTACCTTCGTTTTCGACCATCCTACGGCAATTACGCCGCTGGCCAAGTGCAAGCCCGGCGATGAAACGCTGGTGGAGCGCTTCGAATTTTTCGCCGGCACCGAGGAGATAGCCAACGCTTACACGGAGCTGAACGACCCGGAGGACCAGAAGGGCCGCCTGGTGGAGCAGCTGCGCCAGAAGGAAGAGGAGAATAACGGCGAAGCCGACGTCCTCGACAAGGATTTCATCGAAGCCATGGAATACGGCATGCCCCCGATGGGCGGCATCGGGATAGGCATAGACCGCCTCTGCATGCTGATGTCCGGAAAGCCGTCCATACGCGAGGTTATACTGTTCCCGCTGCTGCGCCCCGCCGACCCGGAATAGCGGGCGCCGCAGGGCACAGAGCCCGCAACCCGCGTGCCGCCGCTTTTTAGCGTCCCCTATGTCCACAGAATTTTTTATAGCCCGACGCTACCTGCTGGCAAAGAGGAAAGGCCTCTTCGCCATGATCACCACCCTCATAGGCGTGGCCGGGGTGGCTCTCGGCGTGGCCGCGCTGATAGTTACGCTGGCCATAATGGACGGTTTCCAGTCCGACATCAAGAAAAAAATAATCGACGCGCAGGCGCACATCACTATCTACGGGCGCATGCAGCCGCGCGACCTCGCGATGGTGCGTTCCGCTCTGGAACGCGACGGGCACATGGCGGCCCAGTCCCCGTTCGTGCTGGGCCAGGCCATACTGACCTTCGACAACCGTTCCACCGGCGTGGTGGTCAAGGGCCTTGACCCGGCCGGGGAGTTCACGGTGAACAGCCTGGGGAGCTATATTACGAAGGGCTCCTGGGCGCCGCTTTCCAAAAAAGCGGACGGGCCTCCGCCCATCGTGCTGGGCGAGGAGCTTGCCAAGAACCTGGGCCTTTGGGTGGGCGACGACGCCGTGCTGGTTTCCCCGCAGGGGTCGGTTACCGGCATGGGAGTGCTTCCCAGGATGAAAAAGTTCAGGGTCGCAGGCTTGGTGCGCACCGGTTATTATGAATTCGACAATACCATGGCTTACTGCGCTATCGGCGCTGCCGGTGACTTTTTCGGGATGGGCGGCGGGGCCAACGGCGTGGGCGTCAGGCTTAAGGACATAAATGACGCGGGCGAGTCCGCGGCCGGGCTCCGTAAAGCGCTGGGCTTCTCCTACACGGTAAAGACCTATGCCGATATGAACCAGACGCTTTTTGCCGCGCTGAAACTGGAGAGATTCGTGATGACGCTGATCCTGGCACTTATAATACTGGTCGCCACTTTCAACATAGCGTCCAACCTGCTGATGATGAGCGTGGAGAAGCTGCGCGATATAGGCATACTGCGGGCTATGGGCGCCGGCCCCGGCTTCATACGTCGCGTCTTTTTCTGGGAGGGGAACCTTATAGCCCTCGCCGGCATAACGGTGGGCGTGATCCTGGGCGTTGGCATCTCCGTTTTTATTTCCGTGTACCCCGTGGTGGAGCTGCCGTCCGATATCTACTATATCACCAAGGTCCCGGTGGACCTCAAGCTGCGCGATATATTGTCTACCGCTCTGGTGAGCTACCTGCTCTGCATGCTCAGCGCCGTTTACCCGGCGCTGCGTGCCTCGAGGGTAAGCCCGGTCGACGCGATAAGATATGGGTAGGGGGAGTCAGGCATGGAATTACCTTCCGCCCCCGGGCAGAGGAAACGCTACAGTGTCCAAGAGTCCACGCTTGCGCCGGTTTCCCCCCGACCGGGAGAATTAGGTCGGGGCCCCCTTTCCGCAAGGGGGGCGGCGGGCAATCCCATGCCTGCCTCCTTGAAAGTAGAATGCGGAACGGATCTTGATATGGATAAAGTCGTTGAAATTTCGGGGCTGAGCAAGGCTTATACGCAGGGACACGAGCAGATACTGGTGCTCGAGAACCTTGATTTTTCCATTTCAAAAGGGGAGTTCGTTTCCGTCGTGGGTCCGTCCGGTTCGGGCAAATCCACCTTCCTCAACATCATAGGCCTTCTCGATGACGTTTACAGCGGAGAGGTGAGGCTTTTCGGGCGGCGAATAGAGGACCTGGACGAGTCGGAGAAGGCCGTGCTGCGCCTTAAAAATATAGGTTTCGTGTTCCAGTTCGACTCGCTGCTGCCGGAATTCACGGTGCTTGAGAATATCGAGATGCCGGCGAGGGTGCTCGGGGGCGGGGATGCCGGGCGCGGGCTGGAGCTGCTGAAACGTTTCGATCTTGAAGCCATAGCCGGGAAATTCCCGATGGAGATCTCCGGCGGCGAGAAGCAGCGTTCGGCGATGCTGCGCGCCCTCAGGAACGGGCCTGCCCTTCTTATAGCGGACGAGCCGACCGGCAACCTGGACCGTCACAACTCAGGGGTAATCCTTGACGATCTGCGCCGCGCCGCCGGGCTGGGCGCGGCCGTGCTGATGGTGACGCATAACGACGAGGCCGCGCGCCGCGCCGACCGCGTGCTGCGCATGTCAGGAGGAAAACTGGGGGACTCCGTTCCATAAACGGTCTCCGCGCGAATCATGAAACTCTGCGAAGAATGCCACAAGGCGCAGGCTACAGTATTCCTTAAGCTTGCGGTCAATAACAAGGTTACAGAGGCTCACCTTTGCCAGGCCTGTGCCGCCAGGAAAGGCATGGGCCTGGAGACCGGCGCATTCAATATTTCGGATATAGTCGGCAACATGAGCGGCTATTTCAAGGATTTCCTTCCTTCGGAACGAAAGACGCTTTGCTGCCGCTCCTGCGGGCTGAAGTACTCCGAATTCAAGGAAACCGGCAGGCTCGCCTGCGCCGGATGCTATTCGAGTTTCGAGCCGCAGCTTACCGAGCTGATGGCCCGCATACACGGGGCCTCGCAGCACACGGGGAGGGTTTATTCCGGCGGCGCCGCCTTGAAGCGGTCCCCGGCCCCGGCCGCCCGCAGGCGGGAGGAGTTGCGCGCCGCGATCCGGGAAGCCGTGGCTAAAGAAGATTTTGAGTGCGCCGCCCGCCTGCGCGACGCCCTGAAGGGATTGGATAAAAGCCATGGCTGATGTCATAAAGAGCTTCCGCCCCTGCGTCGCCTGGGCCAACGCCGGCGGCGCCTGGCCGGACATGATCTTCTCCACGCGGGTGCGCTTCGCGCGGAATATAGAAGGCTTCAATTTTCCCGGCCACGCCGAGCCCCGCCAGCTCGAGGAGGTGCGCCGCCTTGCCTTCGCGGCGGTCAGGGGGAGCGGGCTATTCCCGCGGGGTCATTATTTCAAACTGGAGGCGCTGGACCAGGTGGAAAGGCGTTTCCTGGTGGAGAGGCACCATGTCTCACACGCCCTGGCCACATCCGCGCTGCCCACCGGCGCCGCGGTGTCCAATGACGAAGACCTGTCAGTGATGATAAACGAGGAGGACCACCTGCGCCTGCAGTGCCTGCGTTCAGGTTTTGCCATAGACGAGGCCTTCGGCTCCGCCCTCAAGCTGGACGAGGCCCTGGGCCGTGCGCTGCCTTTGGCCTACGGCGTGAAATTCGGTTTTCTCACCGCTTGCCCCACTAATGTCGGGACCGGTATGCGGGTTTCCTGCCTGGCACACCTTCCGGCGCTTTCGCGCCTGGGGCGGATGCCGCAGGTGCTTGAAAGCCTGTCGCACCTCGGGGTTACCGCGCGCGGGATCTACGGCGAGGGTACCTATGTCCTGGGGGATTTCTACCAGATATCCAACGCCACCTGCCTGGGACGCAGCGAGGAGGAATTCTGCAGGAACATGGATACGGTCATACGCAACCTGATACGCCAGGAGATAACCGCCCGGGAAGAACTGCTTGCGGGGCCGATGCGGATCAGGACCGAGGACTCCGTGTTCAGGGCGCTGGGCCTGCTGAAGTACGCCCGCTCGCTTTCCTACGAGGAATTCATGCAGAATGTCTCCCTGGCCCGCATGGGCGCGGCTATGGGCCTGGGCATCGAGGTGGATTTCAGCGCTTTTAACCAGATAACGCTCCTGATGCAGCCCGCCCATATACAGGCAGCCGCCGGCCGTCCCCTTGCGCCGGAGGCGCGCGACGTGTTCCGCGCCGACTATCTTAGGAAAAATCTCGGGTAAATTCCGGTTCTGGGATCCTGGAAGAGCCCGGCGGGGCCGCTTTTCCGGCTCCATCGACCCGTTGGACCCTTGACAACACTTTTAAATCTGCAAAACTAGATATACGGATGTTTAAAAACCTCTTACGTGCGGCGCTGGTATGCGCGGGACTGCTGCTGTGGCAGAGCCCGCCTCTTTGCGCCGTGCAAAGGGGGGAATCCGCGGTGATGCTCCAGGGCTTCCACTGGACCTCCTGGAAAAAATCTCCGTGGTGGAACGAGGTCGGGGGCAAAGCCGGAGAAATTTCACGGGCCGGCATAAACCTGATCTGGCTGCCCCCTTCCAACGATTCGTCTGCCCCCGAGGGCTACATGCCGCGCAAGCTTAACTCGGAGGATTCCAGCTACGGCACCGCCGCACAGCTCTCCTCCGCTGTCCGGGCCCTCCACTCGGCCGGTATACGCGTTATCGCGGACATAGTGGTGAACCACCGCGTGGGGACGAAGGGCTGGGCCGATTTTACGGAGCCCGCCTGGGGAGCGGATTCAATATGCTCCGACGACGAGTGGGGCTCCGGAAAAGGGGCCCCGGATACGGGCAAAGGGGTTCCTTTCGCCCGTGACATAGACCACACCAAGGTTTATGTGCAGGAGTCCATAAAGGCCTGGATGAACGGGCTTAAGGATAATATCGGCTACGACGGCTGGCGTTATGATTACGCCCGGGGCTACGGGCCCGGCTACCTGCTGGGCTATAACCGCGCCACAAACCCCTCTTTCGCGGTGGCGGAGATCTGGGATGACCTGGATCTGAATAATCCCGACGCCCACAGGCAGGCTTTATGCGACTGGATGCAGTCCGTTAACGGGGAGGTAAAGGTTTTCGATTTCACCACTAAAGGCATACTGCAGCAGGCCGTGAAAACCGGGGAATATTGGCGCCTGGCGGATTCCAATAATAAACCATCCGGGTTAATAGGCTGGTGGCCGGCCAACGCGGTCACTTTTATCGATAACCATGACACCGGTCCCAGCCCCGGGGCCAGGCTGAAGGATAACGCCTGGCCTTTTCCCGCGGACAAGGTGATAGCCGGATACGCCTACATCCTGACGCATCCCGGGATCCCCTGCGTTTACTGGCCGCATTTCTTCGACTGGGGGATGAAGGACTCTATTTCCGCGCTGATAAAGATCCGCCGCGACGCGGGGATAACTTCCACCAGCAGCGTCAGCATACTTAAAGCCGAGCAGGGGCTTTACGCCGCGGTGATAGATTCGAAAGTGGCCTTAAAACTCGGCGACAAGGACTGGTCTCCCGGGGCCGGGTGGAAACTGGCTGCCGAAGGTCCTTCCTGTGCCGTATGGACGAAGATGTAGGGACGGAGACCTGGAGCGGCGGAAGGCCGGAAGGCGCGGGAGGTTCCGCCGCCTTTTTCTTTTCCCGGCTCCGTTCCCGCCCGCGCCGGGGCTTTTGGTAATCAAGGAGAAAGCATGAAAGACGGGATACTTAAAAAATTTTCCGTGAAGGAATTGAACGCGGAGCTGTTCATGCCCTTTACTATTTCAAGCGGGAGTCATAGCCGTCTTGAAAACCTGGTCTTCCGCCTGGAGGCGCACGGGGGCGCCGCCGGCTACGGCGAGGCGGCGATAGCCACCCACATCACCGGTGAAACCCGCGGCCGCACAGCGCAAAGCCTAGAGCGGGCCGGCGCCCTGCTGGCCGGGCGCGACGCGGCGGATTATCTCGGAGCGCTGTGCCTGCTTGAGGGGGAACTGGGCGGGAACCGGGCCGCGCTCGCCGCGGCGCAGATGGCCGTACTCGACCTCGCCTGCCGCCTGCAGGGCGTTTCGCTGTGGAAATTCTTCGGCGGCAGGTCCCCCGAGCTGAAGACGGACATCACCGTAGTGATAGGAGGGGCCGCGACGGCGTACGAATTTACGAAAAAAATGAGGCGCAGGGGCTTTAGTATCTTCAAGGTTAAGACGGGCCGCGACATGGACGAGGATTTTAAGCGCCTGGAGGCGGTTAAAAAGGCCGCGCCGGGCTGCGCCATTTACCTGGACGCCAACTGCGCCTACGGCGCCAAAGAGGCGGAAAAATTCATAAAAGACCTGGCCCGGCGCGGCATAAGGCCGGCGGTGGTGGAGCAGCCGGTGGCCAAGGAAGACGTCGAAGGCCTTGCCTACCTGACCAGGAGGCTGGCGATGCCGGTATGCGCGGACGAGTCGGCCTATTCGCTCGACGATGTTTTTGAACTGATACGTAAAAAAGCGGTCAGCGCCGTTAACATAAAACTCACCAAGCTGGGGTTCCTGCGGGCGCGGGAGGTGTGGTCGCTGGCCCGCGCCAAAGGGATAAAACTTATGATGGGTGAGATGGTGGAGAGCGAGCTGGCTTCGGCCGCGGCGGCGCAGTTCGCCGGGGGGCTCGGAGGTTTCGATTTTATAGACCTGGATACGCCTTTCTTTATAAAGGACAGCGGCATGACAGGCGGCGCTTTCCTTTCAGACGACGGGGTGTATTCCCTGGCGGGGATAAAAGCCGGCATCGGGATCCGGCCGCGCGGCCGCTGAATCCCCGCGAAGCCGGGTTCGGGAAGATCCGGGAAAAGGGAGATGCGGCGTACCCCTTGACAAGTCAATAGTTTTCTGCCATACTATCCTCGGCGCCGCTAATACGCGGCCGCCAAATGTGAACTCCCCGAAATAAGGGGAAGCGAAAACCCGCCAAAAGCGGGTTTTCGCATTTGCGGCCCGCGTTCTCTGTCCGTCCCCCTTATAATTAGTATAATTTATATGTAAACGCCGCCCTTACCATGCGGCTTTCAGGGAGGATTTTGTGGGAAAATTCGTGGAATGCGTTCCGAATTTCAGCGAGGGAAGGGATATCTCGAAGATCGAAGCCATAGTAGACGCCGCCAGGGCCGTCCCGGGGGTGCTGGTGCTGGATGTGGAGAAGGACGCCGATCATAACCGCACCGTGCTGACTTTTATCGCCCCGGTTGAAACCGCCGCGGACGCTATGTTCGCGGTGACGAAGAAAGCCGCCGAGCTTATAGACCTCAATTTCCATAAGGGGGAGCATCCCCGCATGGGCGCCACGGACGTGGTCCCCTTCATCCCTATAATGGACTCCACCATAGAGGAATGCGTGAAGCTGGCGGAAGCCGCAGGCGAGCGTATAGGCAGGGAGCTGAATATCCCGGTTTACCTTTATGACAGGGCCGCCCGAAGCGAAAACCGGCGCGACCTGGCCAAGGTGCGAAAGGGACAGTTCGAGGGGCTGCGTACCGAGATAGGCACCAACCCCGAACGCGTGCCGGATTTCGGACCTAACCGCATACATCCTACCGCGGGCGCCACGGCCGTGGGGGCGAGGAACCAGATAGTCAATTTTAATGTGAACCTGGCCACCACCGACATGGAATTCGCCAAGGGGCTGGCTAAAAAGATACGCACTTCCGGAGGCGGCCTGCCGTCCCTGAGGGCCAAGGAGATATTCCTTGAATCAAAAGGACAGGTGCAGATGTCCACCGTCCTTACCGATTACCGCGTTACCAGCCTGAAGCGCGTGATGGACGAGATGGAGAAAGAACTCGGCCCCCGCAACATAGCCGTTACCGGTACGGAGCTTATAGGGCTGACCACGCAGGACGCCATCACCGATTACGCGGTCGAGGCCCTGCGGGTAAAGGATTTTAAAAAAGACGGGCAGGTGCTGGAAACCAAGCTTCTGAAACTGCTGAGCTCCTGGCAGGCGGGAGCGAACCTTTTCGTGGACGCGCTTGCCAATACCGATCCCACTCCCGGGGGCGGTTCCGCCGGAGCGGTGAGCGGCGCCATGGGCTGCGCGCTGGGTCAGATGGCCCTCGGCATAACGCTCAGGGGTAAAAAACTGGAGGAAGCCAAAAAGCCGGCGCTGCGTTCTCTGCTCGAGAGCCTCGGCGGGCACAAGGCCGCCCTGCAGAGATGCGTCGCCGAAGATTCGGCCTCTTTCGACGGTTTTATGGAGGCTCTTAAGCTTCCGAAGGACGCACCGGAGCGCAAGGCGCGCATGCAGGCCGCGTTGAAGCACGCCGCCGAGGTGCCGCTGCGCACCGCCCGCCTGGCCTCCGAGGCCCTGGCCGGGCTGGACGTCTGTGCCGCCTCGGTTTCGCCGCAGGTGAGATCCGATTACCGCAGCGCGCGCTACCTGCTGGAAGCCGCCATACGCTGCGCCGCCGAGAACGTCCTTATAAACGCGGAGGGCCTGGAGGACCGGGCTTACTCCCAAAAGATATCCGGCGAGGTCAGGGGTTACCTGGAGGCCGCGGGGTGCGGCCAGCCGGGGGCATAAACACAGGAGAATTTGATGGCAAGCATAGACGCTATTTCACGTAATTTAATGCTGGACAGCCTGATGGCGTACGCCAAAAGGCGCATACCTTACGACCTTATCCGGGAACTGGACGCGAAAAACGAGTTCCCGGCCGACATCCTGAAGGAAATGTACGATCCGGCTATTTTGGGCGTCCACCTGCTTATGATACCCGAGGAATACGGCGGGGTGTCCGGGGGGTCCTATGACATTTACAGGATCTGCGAGGCGCTGGCCCGCATAGACCTGGGAATAGCCACGGGTGTATTCGCAACTTTCCTGGGCACCGACCCGCTTAATGTCGGGGGCACCGTGGAACAGAAGGAAAAGTGGCTGCGCCGCATCGCTTCCGAGAGACTGCTGGTGGCCTACGCCGCCACCGAGGCCGACGCCGGTTCGGACCTGGTGAACCTGCGCACCCGCGCCGAGCACGTGGTCGCCAACGGCAGGATAACCGGCTACCGCATAACCGGGAACAAACAATGGATATCCAACGGCGGAGTCGCCGACATGTACACGGTGCTGGCCATGGCCCCGGGCGGACCGTCGTGGTTCATAGTGGAAAAGGATATGGAAGGTTTTTCGCCCAATAAGCACGAGGATAAACACGGCATACGCCTCTCCAACACCGCAGGGCTCTCGCTGGACAATGTACTGGTGCCGGCCGCGAACCTGATAGGCATGGAGGAGGGGAAAGGGCTGCTGCAGGCTCAGGCGGTGTTCGGCTACACCCGGCTGATGGTGGCCGCCTTCGGACTTGGCGCCGGCTCGGAGGCCCTGGAACAGGCGGTACGCTACAGTCAGCAGCGCATACAGGCCGGAACCCCGCTTTCTGAAAAGCAGGGCTACACGCACAAGCTTATAGTCCCCAACGCCGTGCGCCTGGAAGCCGCGCGTTCCTACATAGAGGAGACGGCTAACCGCCTGGATGGCGGCGAGCACGGCCTGCAGACCGAAGGTTCGATAGCGAAATATTCCGCCAGCGAGGCCGGCAACCATGCGGCCGAGGACGCCATACAGGCGCTGGGCGGGTACGGCTACACCAAGGATTTCCCCGTGGAGAAGATCAAGCGCGACGTGAAGATCACCTGCATTTACGAGGGCACCAGCGAGATAATGGAAATGACCATTTACCGCGGCCGCTGGCAGGAGCATCTTAAAACGCGTGGCCGCTATTACTTTGACATGGCGGATAAGATGGACGCGCTGCACGCTGAAAATCCGGACACCGGCGCGCACGCTTCGGCGCTGGCGCTCCGGGCGCTGGGCGCCGTAATGGAAGAATGCCGCGTTCAGAAGCTTACCCGGCACCAGCACGTGACTTTTAAGCTGGGAAAACTGATAGCCGCCGCAGAGGTGGCCGCCTGCTTCTCCCGCGCCGCCGCCGCGGACAAATACAGCGAGACGGTGCGGTTCGATAAACAGGGCTGGCAGGCTATGGCAAGGATATTCGCCCGTGAGACCGCCCTTGCCGCCGCCGCGGAAGGCCTGGCGCTGGTGCTCGGAGTGGCTGAAAACGCCGGTACGCTTTCCGACGCGGTAAATATCGATGCCGTTCAGGCCGCGCAGAAGGGAATGCTGGCCGACATGGACCTGGTCGCTCTAAAGCTGAAGCAGGCTTTTAAGGCCAAATAAATTTCAAGGAGAAAAACGCATGAATATCGTAGTTTGCGTAAAGCAGGTGCCGGACACTACAGAGGTCAAGATAAACATGGAAACCGGCACGCTGATCCGTGCGGGGGTGCCCAGCATCATAAACCCGTACGACCATTTCGCGCTCGCGGCCGCGCTGGAGCTGAAGAAGAAGCATAATTTCAAGGTTACGGCGCTTTCCATGGGGCCCCCGCAGGCCAAGAGCGTGGTGCAGATGGCTATGGCGCTTGGTGCGGACGAGGGCGTGCTGCTCTCCGACATGGCTTTTGCGGGCTCCGATACCTGGGCCACTTCTTATGCCCTGGCTAAAGCCATAAAAAAGATAGGCAAGACGGATATGGTATTCTGCGGCATGCAGGCCATAGACGGCGATACCGCCCAGACCGGTCCCGGAGTTGCGCAGCAGCTTGGCATGGCCCAGATAACGTTTTGCGAGAGCGTCGAGGTGGACGGACGCCGGATAATAGCGCGCCGCCTGATAGACGGCGGCCATGAAACGGTGGAAGCCAAGGCGCCGGTGACGCTGACGATGATCATGGACAGGGAGTACGTTGCCAGGTACCCGTCCTTCCCGGCCGTGCACGGCTCCCTCAAAAAACCTTTCCACGTCTGGAGCGCCGCGGATATAGGCGCCGAGGACCAGTACCTCGGGTTAAAGGGCTCGCCTACCCAGGTCAATAAAATTTACCCGCCGGCGCAAAAGGAGAAAGCCGCCATGTTCTCCGGCTCAGGGCAGGAAGGTGCGCGCAAGATCCTGGAAATAATGCGCGGCGAGCACTTTATAGAGTAGGCGCGGCAGGCTGCGATCCTAAGGAGAAAACTGCGATGATCGAGGTTTCAAAAAAATGTATAGGCTGCTCAAAGTGCGTGCCTGTCTGTCCTTTTGCCGCCGTCAGCATGTCGGATAAAAAAGCCGTTATGAACGAGGCGTGCACGCTGTGCGGCGCCTGCGTACAGGTCTGCCCGGTGCAGGCGATAACCATAACCCGCGAAGAAGCTTCGGCCAGGGACCTGACCGGCTATAAGGGCGTATGGGTTTACGTGGAACTCTCCGAGACGGACGGCGGCGGGGCGGCGAAGGCCGGGCCCAGGAAGATCAGGAAGGTCGTTCTGGAACTGCTCTCCGCCGGGCGGAGGCTGGCGGACGAGCTCGGCGAGGACCTTTGCGCCGTGCTCCTGACCGACAAAAACCACAGCTATGAAAAAGAGCTGGGACCCTACGGCGCGGACAAGATCTACATGGTGGAGCACGACGAACTTTTTGAATACAATACCGATATCTTTTCGACGGTTATAGTTTCCCTCGTGAACCGCCACAAGCCTTCCGTGATCCTTTACGGCGCCAGCATACAGGGCCGCGACCTGGCCCCGCGCGTGGCCTCCACCTTGTACGTGGGCCTGACCGCCGACTGCACCGCCCTCGCCATAAAGGACGGGCTGCTGCTGCAGTCGCGCCCGGCCTTCGGCGGCAATATTATGGCCGATATCCTGAGCCCCAATTCCAGGCCGCAGATGGCCACCGTGCGCCCCAACGTGATGAAGATAAACGAGCCGGTACACGGCCGATCCGCGCTTGTGGTGCGCGAGACCGCTAAACTCGACCGCAGCCTGCGTCGCGTTAAAGTGCTTGAGCGCAGCATGGCCGGCGACACGGGGACCGTCAGGATAGAGAGCGCCGATATCATAGTGTCGGGCGGCCGCGGCATGAAGTCGAAGGAGAGATTTAAACAGCTCGAGGAACTCTCCGGTCTGCTGGGAGGAGTGGTAGGGGCCTCGCGCGCGGCGGTGGATCTCGGTTTTAAGGAAAAACACCACCAGGTGGGCCAGAGCGGCACCACCGTCTCGCCGAAACTGTATCTCGCTTTCGGCATCTCGGGCGCCGTGCAGCACATAGTAGGGATGAAGGCTTCCGACGTGATAGTCGCCGTCAACAAGGATCCGAACGCGCCGATATTCAATGTGGCGCGCTATGGTATAGTGGGCGACGCTCACGAAATAGTGCCGAAGCTTATAGAGGCGCTGAAGGGAAAATAGGGCGCGGTTCGGACGGTTATCAATGAAATTGCTCAACAGGCTGCTGCTTATCGTGTTCGGGGCCGGGCTCATCCCCATAGTCCCGGCCGGCTTCGTGCTGTATTATTTCCAGGCCCGGGCGAAACAGGACATCTCGAACCTGCAGCAGAACGTTTCGCAGATGGCCTCCATCACGATAGAGCGGGAAGCGCAGGACCTGTCTCGCCGGTTCGAGCGCATGTGGTCCGGCGACGGGCCCCATGTCAACCGGGCCGCGCTGGACAAGGTCCTTAAGATCAATCCTGAATTCCTCTACCTGGCCTTTACGGGGCCCGACGGCAGGGAAATACTGAGCGGCGGGGTGCCGGAGCTGAAGCGTTACTTCGGCTATCTTGACCTGAGGCGCGACCAGCAGTTCCTGACCGCTTCGGTCAACGGGAGGCCCTCGCTGGGCCATTTCGAGATGATCTATGACATGCCGATCTGCCGGATGGTCTATCCGCTCGGCGGGGGCTATTACGCATTCGCGGCGGTAAACCTGAGGGATCTCTTCGAGAAACTGCGCTCGCAGCGGCTGGGGGCAACCGGCGGACTCCTGCTGTCGGACGCGGAAGGGAACGCTCTCCCGCTCTCCGGGGCTTTCGAGCGTTTCGACAGCGCCGAGGTGAGGGACATACTGAAGCGCGGCCCGGTATTCGAGATAAAGGGGCGCGCCGGAGAT
Source organism: uncultured Elusimicrobia bacterium (assembly GCA_903889965.1). Classification (GTDB taxonomy): domain Bacteria; phylum Elusimicrobiota; class Elusimicrobia; order Elusimicrobiales; family UBA9959; genus UBA9959. The sequence continues at coordinate 9,066 of CAISZM010000030.1, read as the reverse complement.
TATATCGGGGCGGCCGCCAAGGCGCAAGGGCTGGACCTGTTCGTGGTTGCGCTCGAGAACCGCGCTGAAGCTTTTTCCGGGATCAACAGGATAGCCTGGCTGATGGCCTTCTTCCTGCTGGCGGTGGCTACCGTGTTTTATTTCTCCGCACTGCTGTTCACGCGCAGGCTGGCGGGGCCGGTCGCGGCGCTCATGGAAGGCGCCGGGAGGGTTTCGGCCGGAGAGTTCAAGACTGCGGTAAGCGAACGCACCGAGTTTTACGAACTCGAGCAGCTGCTCCGCGCCTTCAATTCCATGATGCGCGAAGTGGACCGCTACCACGGCATACAGGTGGAAAAGATCTTTGCCGAGAAGCAGAAGCTGGAACTGCTGGTGAGCCTTATACACGACTCCATCATGCTTTGTGATATGCGCGGGGAACTCCTTTACGCCAACGCCTCCGCACGGGCGCTCCTTGGGATAGGGGACGAGCCCATTGCCGAGAGCGAGCAGCTCCGCCGCAAGGTCGCCGGGCTGATCCATAAGAAAGCGGCCTCCAAGGGAGGGGTGATAGAGTTGGACTCCGGAGGGGAGAACCGTTTTTACCGGGTCAGCGTGCAGACCCTCGCGTCCAAGGTCCAGGAGCCGGCGGTCTTCATAGTGCTGCGCGATATCACTCTCGAACAGAAGATGCAGCGCATGAAAGAGGAATTCTTCCAATCCGTCGCCCATGACCTGCGCGCGCCGCTGCTCACAATGCAGGGCTACATAAAGCTCCTGGGGCTGGAATTCCCTCCGGAGGCTAGGCAGGCCGGTTATGTCAGGAACGTCAAAGATTCGAGCGACAGGCTTTTTAAGCTGCTGGAAAATATACTGGATATTTCGCGCATGGAGGCCGGGCAGTTGAAACCGGACCTGCGCAAAGTCAACGCGGCCGACTTCCTTTCTTCCGCGGCCGAGGGTTTCCGCGCGCTGTTCGAGGAGAAAAAAATAGAGTTCCTGGTGGAAAAGGGGGGTGCGGAAAAGCTCGAGTTCTCCGCGGACTCCTCCCTGCTGCGCAGGGTCGTGGAGAACCTGCTTTCCAACGCCTGGAAGTTCACTCCGGCGGGCGGCAGGGTTACGGCCTCGGTTCAGGCCGGGTTCGGCACGCTGCTGTTCACGGTGGCCGATACCGGCCCCGGCATCCCGGCGGACCAGACCGAAGCGGTTTTCGAAAAGTACAAGCGGCTGAAGTCCGGCGAGGGCGAAGCGGGTTTCGGCCTGGGGCTTGCCATAGCGCGCAAGATAGTGGAACTGCACGGCGGCAGAATATGGACGGAAGCCGGACGGGGCGGGGTGTTCAAATTCACGGTAAAGTGACGGCCTGGCGGGCATGGGCCGAACGGCACGGGGATAGGCAAAATGAAAACAAAGAGCAAGGTACCGGGGCATAAAAAACTCTACTTCGGCACGGTGATCTTTTCGCTGGCCTGGCTTTTCCTTTCCGTGATCTTTCCCGCCACGCGCCGGCTCGATTACAGTTGGGACTATTTTGTCGTTAACCTGCCGCAGATGCTGTCTTTCTTCGATCCCTCCGTCAAGGAAGTTTCCCCGGAATATATCTACGGGAAATATGTCAACAGGGCCCCGAACCCGAAAATAACGATAACCGCGCTGGATGAGCTGACGCTGTCGAAGTACGGCTGGCCCATTAAAAGGCGCTTTTACGGCGAACTGGTGGACCGGCTGAACAAGCTCGGAGTTAAAAGTATCGGGGTCGACATAATACTGGCGGAGCCGGACCGCGATAACCCTGAAAACGACAGGGCGTACGTGGAAGCCGCGGCGAGGGCCGGCAATGTTGTAAACCTTACCTTCGTCGATCCGGACACGAACCTCATAAAGCATCCGATAGAAGGGCTTGCCGGCGCCAGCGCTCTTATCGCCCACCCGGAGGTGGGGGCTACGAAGGATTCCGACGGGCAGGTGCGCCGCTACCGGCCTTTTTTATCCACGGACGAGGACATGGACGGTACTCTTGAAAAGTGGTTCACCTACAAGGACGCCGGATTTGAAATTAAAGATCTGCGATGCGGAAAGGGCTGCGCCGGGCTGCCGGTGCCGTCACTGGGCATGGCCGCTTACGCCGTTTATTCAGGGGTGCCTCTTGCGGAACTGGTCGTGAAGTACGATCAGGAAGAGATGCTCAATTACCGGTACCTGTCGGTCAGGAAAGGGCATCCTGGCTGGGACAAGAACGCGAAGGATGTTAAAACTTCCACCTTCCGGCACATCTCCGCGGCCGATATCCTGAGCGGGAAGCTCAGCGAGCAGGAAAAAGAGGCGTTGAGGGGCGGGATAACTTTCATAGGTTCTACGGCTACGGCGGCCTTTGACCATGTACCCAGCCCCTTCAGCAATCAGCTCCCCGGGGTAGAAGTCCACGCCACTTTTCTCGATAACCTTATCGCCGGGGATTTCCGCCGCCCGCTCCCGCTGGAATACTTTACGCTGCTGGTCCTTCTGTTCCCCTGGCTGCCGGTTTTCCTGAGAAAATTATCGATGAAAACCCTGCTTTCCGTTTCTTTCGCCTTCATGGGCGCCCTGGTTATAACGGACATCGTCCTCCTTTCCAATTGCGTGGTCATGCCTTTCAGTTCCGTTTTCCTGGCTTTTTTCCTGCCGTTCTCCTATATAACGCTGGACAAAGGCCTCGCCGAGGGCCGGGAGAAGAAGTGGATAAAGAACACCTTCGGACAATACCTGTCGCCCAAGGTGGTGGAAATTATCACCAGGGACCCGTCCCGCCTGACCCTTGGCGGCGAGAAACGGGAGATGACGGTGTTCTTTCTGGATATAGCCGGCTTCACCACGATGTCCGAAAAACTCCCTCCCGAGCAGCTTACCGCCCTGCTGAACAAATACCTGTCAGGCCTGACCGACGTCATACTAAGGCATGACGGCGTGGTGGACAAGTTCATCGGCGACTCCATAATGGCTTTCTGGAACGCCCCCCTGGACCAGAAGGACCACCGCAAGCTGGCCTGCCTGGCCGCCGTGGACTGTGTAGCCGAAATGGACCGCCTGAATGCGGCCCAGGCCGAGTCATCAGCCAGGCTTTCCTGCCGCATCGGCCTCAATACCGGTCCTATGGTGGTCGGCAACATGGGTTCCATGACCCGTTTCTCCTACACCGTGATGGGCGACGCCGTTAACCTCGGTTCGCGGCTTGAAGGCGCCAACAAATTCTTCCACTCCCGCATCATGGTAAGCGGCGAAACGTTCGAAGAGGCCAGGGACCTGCTCGAAGCCCGCTACCTGGGGCAGATACGGGTGGTGGGCAAGGCCATCCCGGTGAAGGTCTACGAGCCTTTGGCCCGCAGGGGCGAGGCAGCGCCCGAAATAATGAAAATGCTCGTGAGCTACAACAAGGGCATGGATAATTTCTCCGGCGGCAGACATTCCGCCGCGGCTGAGGATTTTAAAGCCGCGCTTGAAGCCAGGCCCGGCGACGGGCCCTCGCGGTTCTACCTTGAACTGGCGGAAAAATACGCCAGGGAAGTCCCCGGGGATTGGGACGGGTCCTTCAACCTGACGGCCAAATAGGAGCACGATGATAATATTCTGGCGCCTTCTCCTCTCGCACCTCATAGCGGATTTTACGCTGCAGTTCGACATCGTGAACCGGCTGAAGCGGCAATGCGTGTGGGGGATGCTGCTGCACTGCATGACCCACTTCGTGGTTTCCGCGGCTCTGACCTGGCCCTACCTCTCTCTGACCTGGGTAAAAATCGGGCCGTTCGAGGTGAGCGGCTGGTGGGCGCTGGCGATAATGCTGATCGTCCACTTCGGGGTGGACGAACTGCGCGTTTACAGCATGAAGGGCCTGGGCTACAGGGACGGGACGCTCAGTTTTCTCGTGGACCAGCTGCTGCATTTCTACGTCCTGTTCATGATCTCGCCGATATTGATACCCGCGGGCAACACCCGGATAGCCGAAAAATGGATAGCCATAGCGGCCATGATGGTCCTCGTAACGGACTTCACCACGGTTCTCATCTACTTCATAGAAAAAGACCTGTTCGGGAAGGAGTTTCCCCGGTTCGACGAAAAGTATTTCCTCATATTCGAGCGGGTGGTGCTCTGGGCCTTTTTCTTCGTCGCAGGCTACTGGTGGCTGCCTTTCGCGGCGGCCTGGACTTTCCAGATATTTTACGTGCGGAACAGGCGGATAATAGATCTCTCCAAAATGAACGTGGGACTGAGCGTGGTAATTACTATCGCTCTCGGGGTCTGCACCAGGTATATCTACTACGGGAGCTTTTAAGAGGCGGCTGCGGGCCGCGGGACAAGGCAGCGGGAAAAGAGGCGTTCTGATATGGCTTTACTGGAACTGATCGAGAAGACAAAAATAGATGAGGCGCTGTTTACGTTCATCGACGTGGAGACTACGGGGCTTTCTCCCAGGTCAGCGCGTGTCTGCGAGGTGGCCGCCATAAGTTTCCGCGGCTCGGAGCGCGTGGGAACCATAGCGGAACTGATCAACCCCGGCGTGCCCATACCGCCGGTAGTCTCCGCCATACACGGCATAACTGACGATATGGTGCGCGGCAGGCCGTCGTTCGGCGACGTGGCGCCAAGGCTGCTGGCCGCGGTGGAGGGCTCGGTGATAGTGGCTCACAACTCGGGTTTCGACCTAGGTTTCTTCAACATGGAGTTCGAGCGCCTGGGCCTTAAATTCCCCGAACTGCCGGTGGTGGACACTCTGGACATAGCCCGCAGGCACTGGAAGTTCCAGAGCAATAAGCTCGGCAGCATTGCGGCCGAACTCAATATTTCGAACGAGAACTGGCACCGCGCGCTGAGCGACGTGGAGATGACAAGGAAGATCTTCGAGCATTTCATAGCCGCCTTCCGCGCCGCCGGCGCGGTGACCGTGGCGGATATAGTGGAAAAGAGCAAAGGGAAAAAATAATGAAACCTTTTACGCTGGGGTCCGCCCCCGACATAGCGGATTTTGCCGAGGTGGCTTACGGACTGCGGAAAGTCGTCGTCCCTCCCGGGGCGCTTAAGCTTATCGCGGCCCGGCGCGCCAGCCTCGAGGCCCTGCTGGCCGGGGACCGCGTGATGTACGGAATAAACACCGGTTTCGGCGAACTGGCCAGTCAGCGGGTATCGCGCGAAAGCCTGAAAAGCCTGCAGGTCAATTTAATACGCAGCCACGCCTGCGGAGTGGGGGAGCCGCTGGAGGACGCCGAGGCGAGGGCGCTAATGTTCGCCCGCGCGAACGAGCTGGCCATGGGAAATTCCGGAGTGCGGCCGATGCTCGTTAAAAAACTCGCGGAACTGATCAACAAGGGCGTGATCCCCCATATACCCTCCAAGGGGTCGGTAGGCGCCAGCGGGGACCTTGCGCCCTCCGCCCACATGGCCCTGGTGCTGATAGGCGAGGGAAAGGCCAGGCTCGGCTCAGGCGGCTGGGAAGCGTCCAGGCTCGTGCTGGCCAGGGCCGGCATAGAACCGGTGGAACTGGCCGAAAAAGAGGGCTTGGCGCTCATAAACGGCACGCAGGGCATGAAGGCCGTGGGAGGTCTCGCGCTTTTTGAGGCGATGAACCTCTTTTATTCGGCCGTGCTGGCCGGAGCGATGAGCCTGGAGGCGCTTAAAGGCACTCCGACGGCTTTCGACCGGCGCATACACGCGCTTAAACGGCATCCCGGCCAGCTGGAAGTGGCGAGGATGCTCGAGGCCATGCTGAAAGGCAGCGCCATCCGCTCCTCCCACGCCGTCAACGATAAACGCGTGCAGGACCCGTATTCCCTGCGCTGCATGCCGCAGGCCATGGGCGCGGTTCTCGACGCCATAGATTACGCGCTGGACGTTTTCGAGACCGAATTCGCCTCGGTAACGGACAACCCCCTGGTGGTGGAGGGTAAAAAGCGGGGTTCCATAGAGGTGTTGTCGGGCGGCAACTTCCACGGGCAGGCCGTGGCTTTTGCGGCGGATTTCGCCGCCATAGCCCTTACCGCGCTCGGAAACATCTCGGAGCGCCGCATAGCGCAGCTGGTCGGTGATTTTAAGATACTGCCTCCCTTCCTGGCCCGCAACCCGGGCCTTGAATCCGGCTTTATGATAGCCCACGTCACGGCCGCCGCCCTCTGCAACGAAAATAAGGTGCTCAGCCACCCGGCAAGCTCCGATTCCATCTCCACTTCCGCCAACAAGGAAGACTTCGTCAGCATGGGCATGACCGCCGCCCTTAAACTGAAGACCGTGGTGCGCAATGTGGCGTACATAACCGCCATAGAGATGATGGCCGCGGCCGAAGGCCTGGATTTTCACCGTCCGCTCCGGTCCGGGCCCGTTATAGAGGCGGCCATGGCCGGGCTCAGGAAGATATCCCCGGCCTTCAAGGGCGACGAAGTGTTCTCCGGGCGCATAGAAGCGCTGTCCGGGGCCATACTGGACGGGCGCTTCGTTCCGGATCAGGATAAAATGGAAATAACTAAACGTAAAAAGTAAGGCGAAGCGGCCGAAGCGCAAGACTTGTGAAAAGGCGAGGATAACAGATGAACGGTAAGATCATACGCGCGCCGAGAGGCAATAAAATATCATGCAAAGGCTGGCAGCAGGAAGCGGCATTGCGCATGCTGATGAACAACCTTGACCCGGAAGTGGCCGAACGGCCGGAGGACTTGATAGTTTACGGCGGTCGGGGCAAGGCGGCCCGGAACTGGGAATGCTATCACGCGATAGTTTCCTCGCTGCGGAAGCTCGAGAACGACGAAACCCTGCTGGTGCAGTCCGGCAAGCCGGTGGGCGTACTGCGCACCCACGAGCATTCCCCGCGCGTGATAATCGCGAACTCCAACCTGGTCGGCAACTGGGCCAATTGGGAAGTGTTCGACGAGCTGGAAAAAAAGGGCCTGATGATGTACGGCCAGATGACGGCCGGATCCTGGATATACATCGGCACGCAGGGCATACTGCAGGGGACGTACGAAACCTTCGCCGCGTGCGCACGTAAACATTTTAAGAGCGACCTGGCGGGCAAACTGACCGTTACCGGCGGCCTCGGCGGCATGGGCGGCGCCCAGCCGCTCGCGGTCACGATGAACGGCGGCGTGGCCATCGTTGTGGAAGCCGACGAGACCCGCATACGCAAGCGGCTGGATACCGAGTACGTGGATACGATGGCCCGCACGCTGGACGAGGCGCTCCTTCTGGCCGATAAGGCGCTGAAGGCGAAACAGCCTCTTTCCATAGGGCTCCTGGGCAACTGCGCCGAGGTGCTGCCCGAGATGGCCCGCCGCGGCGTCAAGATAGACGTGCTGACCGACCAGACCTCCGCTCACGACCCGCTCAAGGGGTATATTCCAAAAGGTTACGGCGTGCGCGAAGCCGCTCTTCTGCGCGAAGCCGATCCCGTAAAATATCTGAAGCTCGCCATGGAATCCATCGCCGTACACGTCGAGGCCATGCTGAAGCTCCAAAAGGCCGGAGCCGTGACCTTCGACTACGGCAATAATATCCGCACCATGGCCTTTAAACAGGGGGTTAAAAACGCCTACGATTTCCCCGGCTTCGTTCCCGCCTACATCCGCGACCTGTTTTGCGAGGGCAAGGGCCCTTTCCGCTGGGCCGCCCTCTCCGGAGATCCCAGGGACATCGCCCTTACCGACAAACTGGCGCTTGACCTGTTCCCGAAAAACGCGCACCTGCGCCGCTGGATCGACATGGCTTCCAAAAAAGTTAAGTTCCAGGGCCTCCCGTCCCGCATCTGCTGGCTCGGTTACGGCGAGCGGCACCTTATGGGCATGCGCATTAACGACCTTGTGAAAAAGGGCAAGATCTCCGCGCCGATAGTTATAGGGCGCGACCACCTGGATTCCGGTTCCGTGGCGAGCCCTTACCGCGAAACCGAGGCCATGAAGGATGGTTCCGACGCCATAGCGGACTGGCCTATACTGAACGCGCTCGTGAATACCGCCTCGGGAGCCAGCTGGGTGTCGTTCCACCACGGCGGCGGGGTGGGAATGGGTTATTCGCTGCACGCCGGGCAGGTCACGGTGGCCGACGGAACGCGGGAGATGGCGCTGCGCCTTGAGCGCGTGCTGACCAACGATCCGGCCATGGGCGTGCTGCGCCATGCCGACGCCGGCTACAAGCTTGCGCGTGACTTCGCTAAAAAGAAGGGCGTGAAGATACCGATGAAGAAGTAGGCGGCAGGGCGCAAACCGCGGGATATTTTAGGAAGTTAAGCTAAATAAAAATCAACCGGAGGTTCCGTATGGCTTCAGAATTCAGTTTCGACGTGGTTTCAAAGGTGGATTATAACATCGTGGACGAGGCGATAGCCGTGGCCATGAAGGAGATCGTGAACCGCTATGATTTCAAAGGTTCCAATTCCGACATAAACTTCGACAAAAAGGCGAATACCCTCCTGCTCATGTCCTCGGACGACTACAAGATCAAGGCGCTCTACGACGCTCTCCTGACCAAGCTTTCAAAGCGCGGCCTGCCGTTGAAAAACTTCGAGCCGCAGAAAATAGACAACGCGCTCGGCGGCCAGGCGAAGCAGGTCATCAAGATACAGCAGGGCATACCGCAGGATAAGGCCAAGGAGATAGTGAAGGCCATCAAGGAGCAGAAGCTGAAGGCCAACGTCTCCATACAGGGAGATACCCTGCGCGTGACTTCAAAGTCCAAGGACGAGCTGCAGAACGTGATGACGCTGCTGCGGGGCGGGGATTTCGGCATAACGCTGCAGTTCGATAATTTCAGGTAGGAAAAAACCGCGGCGGCAAAATTATGGCTACACTATTCACCGGTATCAAGCAACTCCTGACCTTCGCCGGGGACGACGGCCCCCGCGCCGGCGCGGCCATGCGCGAAACCGGGCTGGTAAAGAACGCCGCTGTGCTGGTGGACGGGGGCATGGTAGTAGCCGCCGGCCCCAAGGGGGCCGTGTCGCGGCACCGCCTGGCAAAAAAAGCCGTTAAGATAGAGGTTAACGGGGTGTGCCTGCCCGGTTTCGTCGACAGTCACACGCACATGGTCTTCGCCGAGCCGCGCCTTAAGGATTTTTCCATGCTAACGGCCGGAGCC
>CAISZM010000029.1 GCA_903889965.1 uncultured Elusimicrobia bacterium | reverse complement strand
TACAGGCGGCGCTTAAAGAAGAAGATTGGTTCGGGAAACGGTCATGTTTCCGCAGGGCGCCAGCCCTGCAACTTCCGTATGGGCAGGAGAAGGCTTTCGGTTGAATTCAAAAAACCTTGGGAATTCCTGCTTAATTTTAATTCTGCGCGCGCAAAAAATAATAATTTTTCGGCAGAATTTTTAACAAGTGAAAATCTTCGGTAAGGGAAGGATTCGAAGCTTAAAGTGCCGGGCAGACCGTTGGCGTACATACCGGCCGCCTTCACCTCTTCTTTCCCCATGCCGTCCCCGATCATGAAGATGACGTTCTTAGGATAAGAAAAAGCCTCGGGCACAGGCGCGGTAAGGCAGGCCGCCAGGATGAGCGGGAGAAAGATGCAGGCAGGTCCGCGTGTCATTAAGGTAAATAATACTAAATGGGGGAGGTTTTTTAAGGACTAACGAATATCGATGTTCAGCCGGGGGGGCATCCTATTGGCCCCGGTCGCTTTTTATGCCGTAACCGCAGTTATTGACCGTTCGCGGCACCCAGCAGTTCCAGTATAAGCTGGAAGCGGGATCTTTCCCCGATCTCGAAATTTCTGCCGTTTATACAGGACTGCACCGAAGCTATATCGGTGTTGCCGCTGCATGCGAATGCCGCCGTCAGATCCGCGTTCCCGGCGGGGCCGCTTGCAACGACCTGTGCTCTGCGGATGCATTGCTGCACCAGGCCGCGATTGGTGTTGCCGCTGCAGGCTATGGCGGCGGCCATGGCAGTATCGGCTCCGGTGCTTTCTTTGCCGCTGTCCAGGACCGTTTCCGCGCTTAACAGGCACTGCTGGACCGCTCCGGCCGCGGTGCCTCCGCTGCAGGCCACGGCGGCGATGTGTGACTTCTCCCTGGCGCTGATACTTTCGCTTAATATCGTTTTGGCCGACTCTATGCATTGCTGTATGTCGCAGCCGGGGGCGCTGTCCGCGCAGGCCACCTTGGCCGCCTTTTCGTCCCCGTTCAAAACGACGTTCGCGGCGTTAACGCAGGTTCGGTCAATTTTAGCTTCCTCCGTCCGCCTGCAAACAGTATACGCGGAGGCGGGGCCGGGCTCGAACGCTGAAGCGGCGCCAGCCGCCAGGTTTATAACGATGACCGACAGTATCAGTTTTTTCATGACATGATCTCCTACTAAAAATATATATAAATACCGCCAAAAACGTAAGTGCCATTGGACCGGTTATGACTTGGGTCTTATGGGCAGATATATCGGACCGGTGGCGCGCCGGCGGCAGGCGCCTTTGTGCTGCGGCCCGCGGAGCGTCCGGGAACTGTAATGCCGGCCGTAGATCAGCGACAAGCGTCTTGAACCGGCAAACGCTTTTTGATATTGTCTGCTTATATCGATGTTCGCGGGTTTATTCCTGTAAAGGGGCGGCTAAATTTAAATCGCGGTGTGTTTATTCAACTCCCGTTGAGTATGTGAGGAAATATTCTGTATGCGCCTTAAAAAAAAGACGAACACGAAACCGGTTTCCGCGCCCCGCGCCGCCGCCGCAAAAAGGGCGCGGTCCCGGCCGGAGTCTTTTCCCGTTGTCGGCATTGGGGCTTCGGCGGGGGGATTGGCGGCGTTCGAGGCCTTTTTTTCCGGTCTGCCCGCGGGAGCGGGTCCGGGCATGGCCTTCGTTCTGGTCCAGCACCTTGCCCCCGACCATAAGAGCATATTAGCCGAAATATTGGGCCGCTGTACCAGCCTTCCGGTTTTTGAAGTCCGCGACGGCATGGCTGTTAAGCCGGACTGCGTCTACATAATCCCGCCCAACCGCGACATGGCCCTGATAAACGGTTCTCTGCAATTGTTCGAGCCCGCGCATCCCGCCGCCCAGCGCATGCCTATAGATTTCTTTTTCCGCTCGCTGGCCGAAGACCTGGGCGAGCGGGCTGTAGGGATAGTTCTGTCCGGCACCGGCAGCGACGGCGCATTAGGCTTGAGGACCATAAAAGGCGAGGGCGGGCTGGCCCTGGCGCAATCCCCCGAAACGGCCGAATATGACGGTATGCCGCGCAGCGCCATCGCGACCGGCATTGTAGACTTCGTTATGCCGCCCGCCGGGATGCAGGCGCGGATCAAAGCCTATGCCGGGCGCGCGTTCGGTCAGAATAACCCGGCGGACCTGCCGGGCGGGTCCGAAGAAGACCAGATAAAAAAGATCCTCATCCTGCTGCGCTCCCGCACCGGGAACGACTTCTCGCAGTATAAGCCGAACACCATCGTCCGCCGCATAGAGAGGCGCATGGCCGTGCAACAGATAGAGAGCCGGGCCGCCTATATAAAATACATGCAGCAAAACCCCGCCGAGCTGGACGCTCTTTTCGACGACCTGCTTATAGGCGTAACCAGGTTTTTCCGCGACCCGAAAGAGTTCAAAGCCCTCGAAGGGATCATAGACGCGCAGATATTGGGCGGAAAACAGGAAGGCTGCACTATCAGGGTCTGGGTGCCGGCCTGCTCCACCGGCGAGGAAGCTTATTCCCTGGCGATACTCCTGGCCGAGCGCCTGGAGGCGCGCAGGCCGGGGTTCAGCGTTCAGATCTTCGCCACCGACATAGACCGCCGCGCCATAGAGACCGCCCGCGCCGGCATATATCCGTCCGGCATCAGCGGCGATCTAACGACCGAACGCCTGCAGCGATTCTTTACCGCGGAGCCGGGCGGTTACCGTATAAATAAAAGCATCCGGGATATGCTGGTCTTCTCAGAGCAGAATGTCATAAAGGACCCGCCATTCTCCCGTATGGACCTGATAAGCTGCCGCAACCTGCTGATCTACATGGGTGCGGGGCTGCAGGAAAGGCTTCTGCCTTTATTCCATTATGCCCTTAACCCCGGCGGGATATTGTTCCTTGGCACCGCCGAAAGCATCGGCGGCTGTGAGAATATTTTTGAGACGCTCAACCATAAAGCCAAGCTGTTCAGGCGCAAAGAAACGCCCGGCGGAACGCATCGTCCCGCCATCGGCAGGCTTACCCCGCCGCTGCCGCCCGGGGAATTCCTTCCGCGGCATATCGTCCGGGGCGAGAGGACGCGCGCGGCCGCCCTGCGCGACCTTACGGAAAGGGCTATGCTGAACCAGCGCGGCCTCGCGGGAGCGCTGACGGGGGAGAACGGGGATATCCTGTATCTGCACGGGCGCAGCGGCCGTTACCTGGAACCGGCTCCGGGCGAAGGCGCTATGAACATACTGCGGATGGCGCGGGAAGGGCTGCGCGGCCCCCTGGCCACCGCCCTTAAAGCGGCCGCATCAAAAGAAGAAACCGTAAGTAAAACGGGCTTACGCGTCAGGACGAACGGCGATTTTACCTATGTAAATCTGATCGTGCAGCCGGTCAAAGATCCCACGGTGCCGGCGCAGCGCCTGTTTATAACCATTCTTGAGCCCGCGCCGGCTCCGGCGAAGCGGGTTAAGGAGCCGGCCGACGTAGATACACGCCTGGCCGCGCTTAAAGAGGACTTGCGGCTTAAAGAGGAGGCTCTGGATTCCTCCAACGAGGAACTGGGTTATTTTAACGAACAGCTTCTCTCCTCGAACGAGGAACTGCAGTCCGCCAACGAGGAATTGCAGAGCAGCAACGAGGAGCTGTCCACGGCCAAGGAAGAGCTTCAGTCGCTGAATGAGGAGCTTGCCACCGTGAACGCGGAGCAGCAGGCGAAGATGGCCGATTTCTTACAGGCCAATAATGACATATTGAACCTGCTGTCCAGCACCGGCATATGCGCTATATTCCTCGATAACCAACTGCGCGTCAAACGGTTCACCCCTGCCGTCACCCGGGTGATAAACCTCATTCCCAGCGATCTGGGGCGTCCACTGGCCCACACCGTATCGAACCTGGCCGGGTATAACGGGATGCTGGAGGATGTGCAGGCCGTGCTGGACACTCTTACCCCTAAAGACATAGAGGTGCAGACCAGGGCCGGCGAATGGTTCCTGCTTCGTATAAGGCCTTACCGCACCGCGGAAAATGTTATAGAGGGAACTACCCTCACCTTTCTGGAAATATCCGACCTGAAGAAAGCGCAGGCCGCCATGCGCCGGCTGGCCGTAGTGCTGGAGGATACGCAGGACGCGGTCCTGGTATCCGATATAGAAGGCCGTATCCTGGCCTGGAATCCGGCCGCCGCGCGGGCTTATGGCTGGAGCGAGGCGGAAGCCCTGTTAATGAATTTCTACGATATCGTGCCCAAAAGCCTTCAGGCGGAAACGATGGCCAGGAGAAAGAAGCTCGGCCTGGACGAGGCTATCCAGCCTTACAGATCCCGGCGGATGCACAAGTCCGGCCGTATCCTTGACGTGTCCGTGGTCGCCACCGCCATGAAAGACCAGTCCGGCGCTATCTACGCCATTTCAACCACGGAGCGCGTTACGGGGAAATAGGGAAAAACGGGGGGGCAGCATGACAAGTGCAAAAAAAGGTCCGGCTTTGCCGGATAAGGCGCGCGCTTTGCGGGAACTCGCCGAAAAGCGTTTCATCGAAAGACAGGCGCAGCTGCCGGAACAGCTTCACCACCTGACCACTGTCCAGGCTCAGAAGCTACTGCACGAGCTGAGGGTGCACCAGATAGAACTGGAGGTGCAGAATGAAGAGCTGCACCGGGCACAGGCGCAGCTGAAGTCCTCGCGGGCCCGCTACCGGGACCTGTATGACCAGGCGCCTGTGGGCTACCTTACTCTTGACGCCAGGGGGCAGATCCTGACGGCCAATTCAACCGCCGCAAAGATGTTAAAGGTGAAAAACGAAACCCTTGCCGGGGAGCCTTTGACACGGTTCATATTGCCGGAAGACCAGGATACTTTTTATCTGCACCGGAAAAAGCTGGAAAAGGGCGGTACGCAGGAATGCGAATTAAGGCTGCTGAGTACCGGCTCCGCGGCCTTCTGGGTACGGCTGGATTCGGCCATGTGGCTGCGGGACGAAGGCTCGCCCGAGTGCCGCATGGCGGTAATGGATATTACCGAACGAAAGCTGGCCGAGGCTGAAAAGCAGCGCTTGATGGAACAGCTATCCAAAAAAAGAAAAGAAATTGATGATTTTATCTACCTGGTTATACATGACCTGGCCACGCCTTTGATAAATATGCGGGGATTCTGCCAGAACCTGATGATGGATTTCGATGAACTTCGCAAGGTTATCGATCCGGTCTTGAAGCAGGAAGAAGTGCGCAATGCCGTTGAACAAATAACAGGGGAGCGGATCCCCGCCGCATTGGATTATATAGCCGAAAACGCGCTTAAAACGCATAGGCTTATGGACGCTGTGCTCAAAGTTTCCCGCACGGGCCTTGTGGAAACAAAACCGGAGACGCTGGACGCCAACGCGGCCTTGAAAAGGGTTTTGACGGCCCTGCGCTACCAGGTGGAAAAGGAGGGCGCTGAGGTAAAGACCGTACACCTCCCGCCGTGTAAGGCCGCTCCCGGCACGCTTGACCATGTCTTCAACAACCTGATCTCCAACGCCGTTAAATACCGCGACAAAACACGCAAGCTGATAATAACGGTCCGGGGTGTGAAAGCCGCCGGAGGGAAAGTCGTTTACAGCGTATCCGATAACGGCCTTGGAATAAAAGAAGCCGATATGCCGAAGATCTTCCAGGTCTTTTACCGCGGTAATGTCCCGGGGGCGGATAAAGGCGAGGGTGTGGGCCTGTCCCTGGCCCGGACGCTGGCGGAACAGTCCGGCGGCAGGATCTGGGCGGAGTCCGAAGAAGGAAAAGGCGCGGTCTTTTTTGTGGAAATGCCGGCTTAATAGCGCCTTTCGCCTGTTTTATCTTTCTTCACGTTCCCCATGAACGTCCCTTCCCCTTGCCGGCAGGCATTTATTGCATCCCCGGTTTAAACTATAATTACCACTGCGAACGAACATAGCGGAGGCTAAAATGAAAAGCAAAACGGCTTTAAAATTTACCGCGGCTTTGATCTGCGCGGCCGGAGTATTCTGCGGCCGGGTCTGCCAGGCTGAATCTCCCGAGGTCCGCGTCGTCGCCAAGTCGCCATACGACGCCATCCAGGATATCTCCGCGGCCGCCGCCATAACCGCCACTTTCAACCAACCCATGGCCCCGCTGACCTCCGCCGAGAAAGCCGCCCTGCAATGCCCCGTCGAAGTGTTCGCTGTGGAAGACGTCCTGGGGGGAAATTACGAAGGGCCGGGTAAAGCCTCCCTGGATTCTTTCAAGGACCTTTCACCTGTGAAAGGGCGCTGCCGCTGGCAGGGCACGCAAGTACTGTCTTTTGAGCCGGCCGAGGCGCTGAAGCCCTCCTCGCTTTACGCCGTAAGGATAAAGAAAGGCCTCAGGTCCGAAGTGTCCGGCGGCGAACTCGCCGAGGACGAGGCCTGGTTCTTTGAAACTCCGCGCCCGGCGGTGTATAACAGCGCCCCTTACGACAAACAGCGCTGGGTAGCGCTGGATTCGCTCCTCTACGCGGCGTTCACGCAGACAATGGAGCCCTCGCGCGCCAGGGATGCCGTAGAGCTGGAGGGCCGCGGCCCCGGAGGAACGGTCCAAAAGATCTCCGTGGGAGTCCGGCGGGCGAACGAAGAGGAAGTCAATAAGCTCTGGCCCTACTACCAGAATATTTCCACCGCTAACGTGCTGGCCATAAAGCCTTCCGGGGGGCTGAAGCCGGATTATTCATACACGCTCAGGCTTAAGAAGGGCCTGCTGGCCGGCCAGGGCGCGCTGGGGCTTGCCGAAACGCGCGAAGTCCATTTCAGCGCCTATAAAACTTTCGCTATCACCGCGATGCCCAAGGATGCCTGTCTGCCGGCAGGGTATTCCATCGGCTTCTCAAACCCCGTCTCTTTCAAGGAATTCTATAAGCATATTTCACTCGTCCCGGCGGTCAAGCTGCCCGAGCGCGGCGAGGACGAGGAAAATTACGGCGGCGACCAGTACGGCGAGGATGAAATAGCGTACCGCTACCTGCCGGATATCGAGTATAAGCCCAATACGCTGTACCGCTTTAAGCTTTCCGGCGAACTTACCGATATTTTCGGAAACAAGCTGGGGGCGGACCGCAAATTCGAGGTACAAACCCGGGACTATTGCCCGTACTTCACCATGCCCGCCGGCTTCGGCGTGCTGGAGGGATATCTGCCGCCGCGGCACCCGGCCGAAGCCGTGAACGCGCCCGGCATAAATATCGTGAAGGGCCTTGTCCGGCCGGGGGATTTTATACCCTTCTACCGCGGCGGCATGATAGACGACAAATTCCTGAAGAATAAAATATCCAAATTGTGGGAACCCAGCGCGGGTTTCAAGAACGCGCGCATCAGGACTTTCCTGGATTACAGCGACGTGATCGGCAAAGACCAGGGCGGCCTGCTGTTCGCCCGCGTGCCCGCGCAGGCCGGTTCCGTCATTACGGCGCTGGACAATATAACGCGTGTCGCGCTCACTTTTAAAACCTCCCCGGATTCCAGCTTTATCTGGACCAGCTACCTTAAGACCGGCAGACCCGCCGCCAATATCCCCGTGGAGATACGAGACGACGAGAACAAGGTCTTGTGGTCCGGACTTACCGACAAGGGCGGCTTCGCGGACGCCCCCGGCTGGATGAAGCTTGGCATAACCGACTGGCAGAAATGGAGCAGGCCGTCCCTCTGGCTTTTCGCGCGCCATCCCAACGGCGACGCGGTAATGAACTCCTCCTGGTCGCACGGCGTCGAGCCCTGGCGTTTCTCCATCAATTACGACAATTCACCTCGCCCGCGCCGTTACGCGGCGGCCCTGTTCACCGAGCGCGGCATCTACCGGCCCGGCGAGACCGTGAACCTTAAAGGCGTAGGCCGGAAGCTTTCCGGAGGCGACTGGGTAGGGCTTGATATGGACACGGTGCAGGTGACGGTCAAGGATTCCCGCGGTAACCGCGTGCTGAAAGCCACCGCGCCCGTTTCACAGGTGTTTTCCTCTTTCGATTACTCCTATAGCCTCCCGGAACGCGCCCCCACCGGGGTCTGGACAGTGGAAGTTACCGAACCCTACGAGGACGATAAGTCCGTGGCGCGGGCAGCGGGAGAGGATGAGGATGGCGAAGACGGTTCGCAGGAGCCCGTGGAACGGGCTTTCCGGTTCAGCGAAACTTTCATGGTGGAAGCCTTCAAACCGGCGGTTTTCGAGGTCAAGGCCCAGTCGCTGAAAGACAGCTACCTGCTGGGCGATAAGTTCAGCGCCGCCGTTGAGGGTTGGTATCTTTTCGGCGCGCCGATGTCCGGCAGCCGCTCCGACTGGACTTTGCGCCTGGAGCCGGGCAGTTATGTCCCTCCGGGCTGCGACGATCTTTCCTTTGGCAGCTACGAGGATTACCAGGGCTTCAGCGGCCAGCAGGCGGGGGCGGGCAGCGCCGACCTGGACTCAAAGGGCAAGGCCGAGGTAATAGCGGAACTTCCCGGGACTATGCCGGGCGCCGGCGCAATAAGCGCCACGCTCGAGGCCGGGGTAACCGACCCCGAGCGGCAGCGGATGTTCGGCCGGGCGCGGGCCTGGGTTCACCGGGCAAACCTGTACCTTGGCCTGAAGGCCTCCGGAGGTTTTGTCGACACCGGCAAGCCCTGGAGCGCCGGGATCGTGGCGGTGCGCCCCGATGGCAAGCCCGCGGCGGGCCTCAATGTCGAAGCCAAGCTGATAAAGCGGCAATGGCTGAGTTCACGGCGCGCCGGCCTGGGCGGCCGGCTTGAATGGGTCAGTGAAGTTTCTGACACCGTCGTCTCAAGTTCGGCTTTCGTGTCTTCGGGTTCCACGGATACCTGGACCTATACCCCGCAGGAAGGCGGCTATTATATTTTCAGCGTGACGGGGACGGACGAGGACGGGCGCCGGAACGCTTCCTCCTTCGGCTTTTACGTGCTGGGCGGCGGCGACTCGTGGTGGGCGCGTGAGGACAGCGACATTATAGAGCTGACGGCGGAAAAGAACGAATACAAACCCGGCGACACCGCGCGCATACTGGTAAAATCGCCCTACGCCGAGGCCCAGGCGCTGGTTACGGTGGAGCGCGAGGGGGTAATGGACCGCTGGGTAGTTACGACCAAGGGCGGTTCGGATTTTATCAAAGTCCCTATAAAAGAAAAATACCTGCCCAACGCCTATGTAAGCGTGATCCTGATCAAGGGCCGGCTGCCGGAACAGAAATATTCCGAAGACGGCGATTCCGACCTCTCCAAGCCCCAGGCCAAATTCGGGTACGTAAACCTGAACGTGAACCCCGGCGGCCGGCGGCTCAAGGTGTCCGTAAATAGCGCGCGGCCCGCATACCGCCCCGGCGAAACCGTTGAGCTGAAGGTGCGCGTCACCGACGAGAACGGGAACCCGGTGGAGGCGGAGGCCACGGTGTTCGCCGTAGACGAGGGCGTGCTGAGCCTGACCGGTTACGCCACGCCGGACCTGTTCTCTCCCTTCTACGGCCCGCGGCCGCTGAACGTGATGACCGCGGATTCGCGTCTGCACGTCATAGGTCAGCGCAGCTACGGGGAAAAGGGCGAGGCGCGGGGGGGCGGCGGCGGCGCGGCCATGTCCGGCATAGACATGCGCTCCAAATTCGTACCCACGGCCTATTGGAACCCGTCGGTTAAAACCCGGAATAACGGCTACGCCGTCGTTTCCTTCAAACTGCCGGACAACCTTACCCGCTTCCGCCTGATGGCGGCGGCCTCTGCGGGCCTGCGGTTCGGCTCCGGCGACTCTTCGCTGACCGTTTCAAAACCGCTCATGCTCAGGCCAAGCCTTCCCCGGCTGGCGCGCCCTGGCGACGTTTTTGACTGCGGCGCGGTGGTGCACAACTATTCCGAGCTTGTTTCCTCGGTCGCGCTGTCCGTAGAAGTGACCGGCGGCGCGGTTTCCGTAACAGGCGAACGCCTGCGGCAGGTATCCGTGGAAGGCGGAAAAGCCGCCGAACTGGTCTGGCGCTGCAAGGCTGAAAAGCCCGGCGCCACCGTGTTCAAATTCAGGGCCAAAGCCGGCCCCGAGACCGACGGGCTCGAATGGACTCTGCCGGTGCGGGAGCTGGAGCCCATGGAATACGCGGCCACGAGCGGCGCTACCGAAGAAAAGGCCGCGGAAAAGCTCGAGATCCCTTATAAGGGGGCCCCAGGCAACGTGGAGTTCACCCTTTCCCCTTCAGCCCTCAGCGGGCTGGAAGAGGGCGCGCGTTACCTGCTGGAATATCCTTACGGCTGTCTTGAACAGAAGCTGTCGCGCGCCATGCCCGTGGTAACCGGGGCCGCGCTCATAACGGAATTCAAACTGGGCAGCCTGGGAACGCTTAAAGCCGAGACGCAGAAAGTGTTCGATCGGATCGGCGACTACCAGCATGCGTCGGGCGGGTTCTGCTACTGGACAGATTATTGTTTACAGCCGGATCCCTACCTTACCGCTTACGCGCTGGAAGCTTCGGCGCTGGCCGCCAAGGAAGGTTATAAAACCGACCCCGCCGTGCTGACGCGGGCGTCGGACTGGCTTAAGGTTTACCTGGAAAACTCTAAAAGGGACTGGGCTTATCCCTACAGCCAGAGCGAGGATTACGCCGCCAGGTCCTACGCGGTCTACGCGCTGGCGCTCAGCGGAACTCCCATGCGGGCTTATTTCGCCCAGCTCTACCAGAAGCGCGACCAGCTTCCTTACCTCGCCAAAGCCTACCTGCTGAAGGCGGCTAAGATCATAGGTTTTGATAAGAAGGCTTCAGCGCAGCTGGCGGCCGAGATCATGAATCAGGCCAGGTACACTCCCACACAGATGCATTTCGAGGATACGGAGGAGATGCCCTGGCTGCATAATTCGGCCGTGCAGACCACGGCCGTGATGCTGGACGCGCTGCTGGAGGCCGAGGGCGGCTTCGCAGGCGACGAGAAAGCGGTGAAGTGGCTTACCTCCGAGCGTAAAGCCAGGGGCCGCTGGCGCACCACGGCCGAGAACGCCTCGGGACTGCGCGCTTTCCAGGGCTACTACCGCCGCTACGAGAGCGCCGTTCCGGACTTTACCGCGGAGATAACCGGGTCCGGGACCCCCGCGCGACTTGGCGGCGGGGCATTCCGCGGCAGGACGCTCTCCTCGGTCAGCGCCGCTGCCGACTTCAAAGACATCTTCGGCTCCGGGGAAACCGCGAACCTCGTATTCTCCAAATCCGGGACAGGGCGGCTGTATTACACCGCGCGCATGGGCTTTACGCCTCAGAAGCGCGACACGCCCGCCTCTGAAGGGTTCGAGGTCTCGAAACAGGTAACGCCGATGGCCGGCGGAGAGGTTTTCACCGCGGGGGCACGCGCCATGGTCACCATTACGGTCAAGACGCCGCAGGACCGCACTTTCGTGGCCGTCGACGACCCCGTTCCCGCGGGATTCGAGGTGGTGAATACCGCATACGCCGTAGAGAGCGAGAACGACGCGGCGGCGCTGGCGCAGGCGGGAGCCCGCGGCGGCTGGTGGGGGGAATTCGAGCGTAGCGAGCAGTACGACGACCGTGTGCTTATTTTCGCCGACTACCTGACCAAAGGGGAACATAAATATTCCTATATAGTGCAGGCCACCACCCCCGGGGTGTTCTACGGGCCCTCAACGCTGGTGGAGGGCATGTACGAGCCGGAAGTGTTCGGGCGCACCGCCGCCTCGGAAGTGGAGATCAAAAAATGAGGCGCGCGGTTTCGGTCGTAACGGCCGCGCTCTGGCTGGCGGCCGTTCCCGCGCGCGCGGCGGAGCTTTCCCCGCAGGCGTCCGTGCGTCTTACCGACCGCAACGGCAGGCCCATGCGGGCCTATCTTTCCGGCGGTTCGGCCCGGGCGGAACCGGTGGGCCTGGAGGAAATGTCGCCCTGGCTCATACTCGCCACCGTGACCGCCGAAGACCGGCGGTTCTTCACCCACCCCGGCGTGGACCTCAGGGCTGTGGCCCGCGCCCTGTGGCAGAACGCGAAGAGCGGCCGCACCGTCTCCGGAGCTTCCACCATCACGCAGCAGCTGGCGCGCTCCCTTACTCCCCGGCGCAGAAGCTTCATGGGGAAAATAGGGGAGATGTTCTCCGCCCTGCGCCTTGAGGGCGGGCACAGCAAGGACGAGATACTCGAAGGCTACCTCAACAGCGTATCTTACGGAAATTTCACCGCCGGCGCGCAGGCCGCGGCGCGGGCCTACTTCGGCATACCCGCCAGGGACCTGACCCTGGCGCAGGCAGCGGGGCTGGCCGGAATTCCAAAGTCCCCGGTGCTGTATGACCCGGTGCGCAGGCCCGGGGAATTCACCGCCCGGCAGCGCTTTATACTTCATAAGATGCTGGAGCTGGGCTATGTGGACGGCGAGACTTACCGCCTGGCCCTGAAGGAACCGCTGGCGCCGCGCCTTAAAAAACAGCCGTTCGAGGCCCCGCATTTCTGCGCCTTCGCGCTGGCCAGGTCCGGGGGCCGGCCGGGCGAGATCCGGACTACCCTGGACCTTTCCGCGCAGGAGGCCGCCTCCGAGGCGCTGACCAACCAGCTGGCCGTGCTGAGCCTCAAGCATAATGTGCGCAACGGCGCCGTGCTGGTGCTGGATAACGCCACCGGCGGGGTGCTGGCCTGGGTGGGCTCCAACGATTTCTTCGACGAGCGCGGCTTCGGCCAGGTGGACGGGGTGATCGCCCCGCGCCAGCCCGGTTCCGCGCTTAAGCCCTTTCTCTACGCGCTGGCTTTCGGGAAAGGCTTCAAAGCCTCCGACCTTATCGCCGACGAGCCGCTCTACGCGGCGGGCGGCTACACCCCGCTTAATTACGACCGGAAATACCACGGCCTGGTGCGCCTGCGGGAAGCGCTGGCCTGTTCCTATAATATCCCGGCCGTGCGGCTTGCCGAAAAGGTCGGCATCGACGCCTTTCTCGACCTTCTCAGGTCCGCGGGGTTCGCGTCCCTCGATAAGCCGGCCTCCTATTACGGGTCAGGCCTTGCGCTCGGGAACGGCGAAGTTAAGCTGCTGGAGCTGGCCAACGCCTACGCGGCGCTGGCCCGCGGAGGCATCTGGCTGCCGGCCGCGTTCGAGGCCGGGCGGCCTGTTACAGGGGCGCGCCGCGTAATAGGCCGCAACGAGGCGTACCTCGTCACCGACATACTGGCGGACAATTCCGCCCGCGCCGCGGCCTTCGGCCTGGATTCGCCGTTCAACCTGCCTTTCGATTTCGCGGCCAAGACGGGAACCACAAAGGATTACCGCGATAACTGGGCCGTGGGCTATACGCCGGAATGGACCATCGGCGTGTGGGTGGGTAATTTCGACGGCTCGCCCATGCGCAAGATCTCGGGTATCACCGGCGCCGCGCCGGTGCTGAGGGAAGTCGCGCTCAGGATGAAGGAGCTTTACGGCTCTTCGCAGTTCCGGGTCCCGCCGCAGCTCCGCACTGTGCGGATATGCCCGGTATCCGGCCTGCTGCCGGGGGCGTACTGCCCTTCGTCCATAGACGAGCTGTTCCTGCCGGGGAGGCTGCCTTCGGAGGTCTGCGGGCTGCATGGCGCGGCCCGGGCGGTGAAAAGCGAGGCGGCGCCAAAAGATTTCTCGGTAAAGTACCCTGTCGACGGAGATATCTTCCGCATTGACCCGTATACGCCCATGGCCGCGCAGGCTATATTTCTGAAGGCTTCGGTGGACGACGCCGGGACGGTCTGGC
Organism: uncultured Elusimicrobia bacterium; assembly: GCA_903889965.1. Classification (GTDB taxonomy): domain Bacteria; phylum Elusimicrobiota; class Elusimicrobia; order Elusimicrobiales; family UBA9959; genus UBA9959. The sequence continues at coordinate 25,989 of CAISZM010000029.1, read as the reverse complement.
GCGTAGACTCCGAAGAACTGCCCGGGCGCGGGCCCCGGATTGTCTGGGCTCTGAAACCGGGCAGGCATAGCGCAGGTTTCGGCGTGAGCAGGAACGGCACCCTCCTGCAGTCGAAACTGGTGCGCTTCACCGTGCTGCGTTAAGATCCGATATGAAAAAATACCTGCTGCTGGCCCTGGCGGCCTGCGCCTGTCCGCGCCCGCTCGCGGCTGAAGCTCCGGCCCGTCCGGAAACCTGCACTTACGAGGTTTATAACTGGAATATATACAAGAAGCGGGGCGTCAACAGGAAGCTGATCCGGCACCCGTACGCGGAGCTTAAAGCCGGGGAAAAAGATCCCGCCACGGGCTGCACCGTATGCCTGGAGGACCAGAAACTTTTGAAGGTGGGAAGCCTCGAACCCTTCAAAGCCTGCAGCAAAATAGCCGATAAACTTCAGGCGGTGCTTGAAAAACTTTTGAAAGAAGGGGAACCCGTGCTGGAAGTGACGGCCTACAGGCCGGGGAAAACCAGGGATCCGCTGGATCCCGAAGGCAACCGCACCGGCTTCAGCAACCACGCCTACGGGGCGGCCGTGGACATTAACCGCTCCAGGAACGGGCTTTACGACGGCTGCCAAAAGCCGGGGCCGGCCTGCCGCCTCATTCAGGGCGGCGCCTGGGAGCCGGGAAGGGTAGGGACGCTGACCAAAGATTCAAAGATCACCCGGGAGATGCGCGCGGCCGGTTTTAAATGGGGCGGGGAAATAGAAGGGGATCAGAAAGATTTTATGCATTTTTCCCTCAGCGGCTATTGACGGTTATGATTATCCGACGGACCGCGGGGTGAAAATGTGTCCGAGTAACGGCGGCGGCCGCGCTTATGCTTACGCAAAACAAAAGAGTATAATATTTGCATCCGGATATATTTCCCCGATGAAATTAAATAAGGAGAATTAAAATGGGATTCAATCTGCGGAACAGGAACTTCCTCAAAGAACTTGACTTCACGAAAGAAGAGCTCGTTTTCCTTCTGAAATTATCCAAAGACCTCAAGGCCGCGAAATACGCCGGCACCGAACAGCGGCGGCTCGACGGCAAGAACGTAGCCCTTATCTTCGAGAAAACCTCCACCCGCACGCGCTGCGCTTTCGAGGTGGCCGCCCACGACCAGGGCGCGCACGTGACCTACCTTGAACCCACCGGCAGCCAGATGGGGCACAAGGAAACGGTTAAGGACACAGCCCGCGTACTGGGCAGGATGTACGACGGCATCGAATACCGCGGCTTCGGCCAGGAGATAGTGGAAGAACTGGCCAGGTTCGCCGGCGTCCCCGTCTGGAACGGCCTGACGAACGAATGGCACCCTACCCAGATGCTGGCCGACGTGCTGACCATGACGGAGCACTGCTCCAAACCTTTAGAGAAGATCTCCTACGCTTACCTCGGCGACGCCAGGTTCAATATGGGCCGCTCCCTCCTGGTGATAGGTTCCATACTGGGCATGGATGTGCGGATCTGCGCACCGAAAGGCCTGCAGCCCGACCCGGAGCTGATAAAGACCTGTAAAAATATAGCCGCCGGGTCCGGCGCCCGCGTTCTCATTACCGACAAGATAGCCGAAGCCGTGAAAGGCGCGGACTATATACATACGGACGTCTGGGTATCCATGGGCGAACCCAAGGAAGTGTGGGCAGAAAGGATAAAGCTGCTTAAGCCCTACCAGGTGAACCCGGAAGTTATGAAAAAGTCCGGCAACCCCGGCGTAAAGTTCATGCACTGCCTGCCGGCTTTCCACAACGCGGATACCAAGGTCGGCAAACAGGTATCCGAGCAGTTCGGGCTGCACAAAGGCATTGAAGTCACCGAGGACGTGTTTGAATCGAAAGCCTGCATCGCTTTCGACCAGGCCGAGAACCGCATGCACACGATCAAAGCCGTGATGGTCGCCACGCTCGGGAACTGAAAGGTGACGGCTGCCGGCCCGGTCCGCCCGAAGCTGCTGTAAATAGCTGCGGGCGGACTTCTTTTGAATTTTAACGGGAGCCTCTATTTATGAAAGAAGAGTTCGCCGCCCCGGCGGAGGTCGTTTCCCCGCTGGAGGAGAAAGTCGAGGATTGGCGCAAAAGGATCAGCCTTTTCCTGGGGCCGGCGCTCGCTTTAGCCGTTTGGTTCAGCCCGATGCCCGGGCCCGGGGCCCAGGCCCACACGCTGGCCGGCATCATCGCCTGGATAGTCGTGTGGTGGATCGGCGAGCCCGTGCCTATACCGGTCAGCGCACTGCTGGGGGCCGCCCTGTGCATACTGGCCGGCGTGGCCGACGCTAAAACCGTCCTGGCGCCTTTCGCCGAGCCGACTATCTTCCTCTTCCTGGGCAGTTTCATCCTGGCCCGCGGCATGGCCGTGCACGGCCTTGACCGCAGGTTCGCTTTCGGGCTCATGTCCACGGGCTGGGTGGGCGACCGCGCCTGGCGCATCCTTTTCGTCTACGGGGCCGTCTGCGCTTTGATCTCGATGTGGATAAGCAATACGGCCACGACGGCCATGATGTTCCCTATAGGCCTCGGGATAATCTCGGCCATGGCCGGGCTTATGGAGAAAGAAAGCGGCAGGAAGGTGGATCCGGCCAGCTTCCGTTTCGCCACCGCCATCATGCTGATGGCCGCCTACGCGTCCTCCACCGGCGGCATCGGCACGCCCGTGGGTACCCCGCCAAACCTCATAGGCATGGCCATGATAGAAAAATTCGCCGGCGTTAAGATACAGTTCTTCCAGTGGATGATCTTCGCCGTGCCAATGATGCTGGTTATGTACGCCGCGCTTTTCCTGATACTTTACACCCTTAACAAGCCGGAAATGCCCGTGATAGCCGGCTGCCGCGATCATATGCGCAGGGAGCTGGCCAGGCTGGGCCCCTGGAGCCGTGGCCAGAAGAATTCGCTGGCCGCTTTCCTCGTGACGGTCTGCCTCTGGGTCATACCGGGGTTCCTGGCGGTTTTCTGGGGCAGCGCCTCGCCGCAGGCCAAATGGTACGCCGCCCGGCTGCCGGAATCGGCCGCCGCGCTTATCGGCGCCGGCCTGCTCTTCCTGCTGCCGGTGGATTGGAGGAAAAGGGAGTTTACCATCTCGTGGAGGCAGGCCGTAGATATAGACTGGGGAACTTTACTGCTGTTCGGGGGAGGCCTGAGCCTGGGCGGCCTTATGTTCTCCACGGGGCTGGCGGAACACGTTGGCCAGGGGCTTCTGCGGCTTTCCGGAGCGCAATCGCTGTGGGGGATAACTTTCGCCGCCACCTTCATCGCCATCGTCGCCAGCGAAATAACCTCCAACACCGCCGCTGCGAACATGGTGGTGCCGGTTATAATTTCGGTGGCCCTGGCCGCGGGCGTCAACCCCGTGCCGCCCGCCCTGGGCGCCATCCTGGGGTGCAGCTGGGGATTCATGCTGCCGGTCTCGACGCCGCCCAACGCCATCGTTTACGGCTCGGGGCTGGTGCCGATAGTGAAAATGATAAAGGCGGGCTTCGTTTTCGACGTGGTCGGACTCCTGCTGATCTGGGCCGGGCTGCGCCTGCTGCTGCCGCTGGCCGGCCTGGCCGGCTGAACGGGCCTGCGCGGCCCCCGGAGAGCGGGCCGGAATACGATAAAATGCGGGAAAAAACGCTGCTGGATTATAAGTAAACCTGCCTGCAGCCCCGAGGTGAACCCCGCAGAACAACAGCGGGGTTTTCCTTTGGTTCCCCGCGGTTTGGCGCGGCGGGACTGGTTTTGCCGGGTATTGCGGCTTTTGATATCATACCGTTATGGACCAGGTTTTGCCCCGGCGCTGCCGGATCCCCCTTGATGCAAAGGAAAGACCATGAACCACTTGGATTGGGTTAAAGGCGCGGTTATATACCAGATATTTCCCGACAGGTTCGCCCGCTCGGAGTCGGCGAAGATCGACGGTATCTTTGAAAAGTGGGACTTGCCTGAAACGCCGGAGGGTTTTAAAGGGGGCAACCTGAGGGGCGCCGAGGAAAAACTGGACTATCTGCGGGACCTCGGCGTCACCGCCGTCTATTTCAACCCGGTGTTCGCCTCCGCCGCCAACCACCGCTACCACACCCATGATTACTACAGCGTCGACCCTGTGCTCGGCGGCAACGCGGCACTGGCTTCTTTCCTGAAGGCCGCCCATAAGCGCGGCATAAAGGTAATACTCGACGGGGTCTTCAACCACGCCAGCCGCGGCTTCTTCCAGTTCAACCACCTGCTGGAGAACGGCGCCGCTTCACCCTACCGGCGCTGGTTCAAGCCGCATGGTTTCCCCCTGAAAGCGTACAACCTGGGCCGCGGCGAAAAACCCAATTATGACTGCTGGTGGGATCTGCCCGCGCTGCCCAAGTTCAACACCAGGAACCCCGAGGTGCGCAGGTTCATATTCGGGGTGGCTAAATACTGGCTGGAACAGGGCATAGACGGCTGGCGGCTCGACGTTCCCCACGAGATCAACGACGCTGGCTTCTGGCGGGAATTCGCGCGCGTCTGCAGGGGCGTGAACCCCTCCTGCTATATCGTCGGCGAGATCTGGGGGGGAGCCGGGCGCTGGCTGAAAGGAGACCAGTTCGACGCCGTCATGAACTATCCGCTCGCGGCCGCCTGCATCTCCTATTTCGGCGGAGAAAAACTTGAACTGAGCCACCGCTACGCCGGCCGCCGCCTGGAGCCGTGCGGCCAGGGCAAATTCCTGGCGGATATCCGGAAGCTGCTCGGGCAATACAGGCGCGCCACCACGCTGCTGCAGATGAACATGATGTCCAGCCACGACACCGACCGCATGCTGAATACCTACGGGAGGGATGAGGAACGCGCGCGTATGGCCGTGGTCTTCTCCTTCCTTTTCCCCGGCGCTGTCAACGTTTACTACGGAGAGGAAATAGGGATGGAGGGTACGCTTAACTCCGGCGCCCGCGACGCTATGCCGTGGGGGCACGGCGCGTGGAACACCGGCCTGCTCAAGCTCTACAGGCAGCTGGCCGCGCTGCGCAGGGACAACCCCGTGATCGGGAACGGCTCGTTCGAGTTCATCGGAGATCAATGCGACGGCGAGATCCTGGCCTTCCGGCGCAGTTTCCGCGGGAAAAGCCTTACGGCCTATATCAACAACAGCCCGGCCGCCAGGGAGGTCAGCATAAAGAAAATCGCGCCGGGCGCGAACCCTCGCGTGCTTATAAATACCGGCGCCGGGATAAAGGCGTCCGGAAAAAGCCTCATCGCCGCCCTGCCTCCCCGCGGCTGCCTGGTCCTCGGCTGAGCGCGGCCCGGGCGCGCTGCTTCCCCGGCCTTCCGCCGCAGCAATAACCGCCGGCCTGCCTGGAGGCGCCCCGACTTTTTGTATCATAGTAGCTGATGTCGGGCGCGCGGCGTTTGGCGGCGCCCGGAACCCGCGGTGATCAAGTTTTCCGCGCGTTCCCCGGATTTCCAAGGAGATGTTATGAAAGCTAAAAATATCGCGGCGATACTCGCGTCATTATCCATGCTGGCCGGCTGCGGCAAGGCGAAGACCGACACCGTGCGCATCGGGGTAATAGCCGAGCTGACCGGGGCTATCCCGGCGGTGGGCGCTTCCTGCAGAAACGGCGCGCAGATGGCCGCCCAGGAAATAAACGACGCTGGCGGCATAGAGATAGGCGGGGTAAAGAAGAAAGTGGAGCTTTTTATCGAGGACAGCGCCTCGAAACCCGAGCAGGCCGCGGGCGTGGCGCAGAAGCTTATAAACCGCTCGGACGTGGTAGCTATCGTCGGGCCTAATTCAAGCAGCAATGCCCTGCCGGCCTCGGAGATAGCGGAAAAATCCGGCACGGTGCTGGTGACGCCCTGGTCCACCGACCCTAAAACCACCCTTGACTCCAAAACCCAGCAGCCCAAGAAATTCGTTTTCCGGGCCTGCTTCACCGACACTTTCGAGGGGAAGGTGCTTGGCGGTTTCGCCCGCAAGGAGCTTAAAGCCGGGAAGGCGGCCATTCTTTACGACGTAGCTTCTGATGTTCTCAAGACCCAGGCCGAGATCTTTAAGAAAAGTTTCGAGGAGAACGGCGGCCGCGTGGTGGCCATGGAAACCTACACCAAGGGGGACAAGGATTTTTCCTCCCAGTTCACCAAGATCAAGAGCGCGGGGCCGGACCTTATCTTCCTCCCCAGCTATTATACCGACGTGCCGCTGCAGGTGCAGCAGGCGCGCAGGCTCGGCATAAAGGTGCCGTTCCTGGGGTCGGACGCCTGGAGCAGCGAGGACCTGGTCAGGATGTGCGGCGCCGATTGCGAAGGTTCCTACCTTTTGAACCACTACTCGCCAGGCACCACTAACCCGGTCACGCAGAAATTCATCGCCGCTTACAAGGGGCTGTACGACGGAGCCGTGCCGGACGACGTGGCCGCGCTGTCTTACGACGCCTTCCAGGTCCTTGCCAAATCCGTCGCCATGGCCGGCACTCTCGACAGGACGGCCGTGCGGGACGCGCTGTCCAGGATCCCCGCCTATCCAGGGGTTACGGGGACGATAAAGTACGGCGCGGATTCCGGCGACCCCGTTAAAGGCGCCGTGATACTGCGGATAAAGAACGGCGGGTTCGCCTGGTTCGCCGACGTGCAGCCCTAGGTGGTAAAGGCTTTCTGTTAAATCTGTGCATCTTCGTCCTGGAGCCCGGCGGTGATATATTTCTTTCAGCAGGCCCTTAACGCCGTGCAGCTTGGGAGCGTCTACGCGCTCATAGCCCTCGGTTACACGATGGTTTACGGCGTGCTTTCCATGATAAACTTCGCCCACGGCGATTTTTTTATGGTCGGGGCCTTCCTCTGTTTCATCGGGGCCGCCCTCTGGCACCTTGCTTTCGTTCCGGTGCTGCTTCTCTCGATGGGGGGGGTAACGCTGCTCGGCGTGGCTACGGAGCGCATAGCCTACCGCCCTTTGCGGAACGCCCCCAAGGTGTCGGCTATAATAACCTCGCTCGGCGTCGGCATCTTCCTCGAGAACTTCACGCTCGGGCTGAACCCTTATCCCAAATACGTGCCTCCGCTCCTGCCCTCCTTGGGCTTTAACGCCTGGGGCGTGTCTGTCTCCATTTTCCAGCTCTCCACCATCGGTATTTCCTTCGGCCTGATGTTCGCGCTCCACCTGATCGTAAATAAAACCAAGGCCGGCCTCGCCATGAGGGCTATCTCCGCCGACCGCCTTATCGTCCCGCTGATGGGCGTGCCGGTGGATAAGATAATCGCGCTCACTTTCGCCCTCGGCTCCGGGCTCGGCGGCGCGGCCGGCGTCATGTACGCCATGGCCTACCCCGTGATAGACCCTTATATCGGCATCATCGTAGGCTGGAAGGCTTTCATTTCCGCGGTCATCGGCGGCATCGGGAACATACGCGGCGCCGTGCTGGGCGCCTATATACTCGCCACGGTGGAGATAATGACGGCCGCTTTCCTGCCGTCCACCTACCGCGACCTTATAACGTTCTCCCTGCTGCTTACGCTGCTCATTTTCCGCCCGCGGGGGCTGTTCGGTAAGGCGGAGATACAGAAAGTATGAGAGTGTCCGCCGAATTCCTGCGCCGCGCCTGCTCGCCCGGCAAATACTTCAACGCCAGGACCGTGGCCGCGGCCGGTTTTATAGCGGCCCTGGCGGTTTCGCGCTACGGCCTCCTCGACAACTATCTCCAGCTGCTCCTGATGCTTATAGGCATCAACGTTATCCTGACAATGAGCCTTAACCTGATAAACGGCTATATGGGGGAATTCTCGGTGGGGCACGCCGGCTTCATGGCGGCGGGGGCTTATGTCTCCTCCCTGCTGAGCGTGAGAACGCTGGCCGCCTTTTCGCCCTTCTGGGCCTTTCCCTGCGCGGTGCTGGCGGGCGGACTGGTAGCTGGTGCCGTGGGCCTGGTGGTGGCCGTGCCGTCGTTCAAAACGCGGGGCGATTATCTGGCCATAGTCACCCTTGCCTTCAGCATGATAGTGAAATCCGTCATCGAGAACATCGACGCCGTAGGGGGGCCCCGCGGTTTCCTGGGCATGGACAAGCTTACCACCCTGCCCTGGGTATTCTTCTGGGTCGTCGTCACTATCTGGGTGATACGCAACTTCATCTATTCCCGCTTCGGGCGGGGAGTGCTGGCCGTGCGCGAGGACGAGATAGCGGCCGACCTTACCGGCGTTAACACCCGGAACGTTAAGATGCTGGCTTTCGTTGTTTCGTCCTTTTTCGCCGGGATAGCAGGCGGGCTTTACGCCCACCTCATACAGTACATCAGCCCCGGCTCTTTCGATATTTTAAAATCCACGGAAATGCTGGTGATGGTCTACCTCGGCGGGGTGGGATCCATCGCCGGCTCCATCCTGGGCGCGACCACCTACACCGTGCTCCTGGAAGCGCTGCGCCCGCTGGGGATGTGGCGGATGGCGGTAATGCCGCTGCTCCTCGTGGGGCTGATGATCTTCCGCCCGCGCGGCATGATGGGCCTTAAGGAAGCCAGGTGGCTGGTTCCCTCCTCCGAGCGGGAAGGGGGGGATTCTAAATGACGGGTGCCGGAAACTGCGGTTCACGCGCCCCGGGCGCGGCGCCCGCGGCCCTTGAATTAAAAGACGTTACACAGTATTTCGGCGGCCTGCGCGCGCTGTGCGGAGTTAATTTCTCCATACCGGCCGGCGAGCTTGCCGGTATCATAGGTCCGAACGGGGCCGGCAAGACAACCGTCTTCAACCTGATAACCGGGGTATATAAACCCTCCAAAGGGAAAATAATCTTTAACGGGTCCGGGATAGACGGCCTACGTTCTTCCGAGATAGCCGCGCGGGGCATAGCCAGGACCTTCCAGAACATACGCCTTTTCAAAGAGCTAAGCGTCCTCGACAATGTCCGGGCCGCGCACTATGCCCGCATGGATGTCAACCCGCTCGAAGCCCTGTTCCACGCCGGCCGGCACCGCGCCGAGGAGGCAAGGGTGACGCGCCAGAGCCGGGAGCTCCTGGACCGGTTCGGCCTCGGGGGCAGCGCCTGCGAACTAGCTAAAAACCTCCCCTACGGTCTGCAGCGGCGCCTTGAAATCCTGCGCGCGGCGGGCACCAGCCCTTCCCTCATCCTTCTCGACGAACCCGCGGCTGGAATGAACCCCGGCGAAATCGGGGAACTGATGTCTTTTATCCTGCGGCTGAAAAAAGAGCTGTCCTTAACCGTGCTCCTTATAGAACACCAGATGCGGCTGGTGATGGGGATGTGCTCGCATATCGTGGTGCTCGATTTCGGCATGGTCATAGCCGACGGGACGCCCGGGCTGGTAAGGGCCGACGCCGGCGTGATGGAAGCCTATATGGGGAGGGCTAAATGAAGCCCCTCCTCGAGGTCAGGGACATGACGGTCAGCTACGGCATGATAGCCGCCGTGCGTTCGGTTTCATTTGAAGTCTATAGCGGTGAAACGGTAGTGCTTCTCGGCGCCAACGGGGCGGGGAAATCCTCCATACTCAGGGCGGTCTCCGGGCTTATACCGGGCGGCGGGACCGTGCGGTTCGAGGGCGAGGACCTGGCCGCCATCCCGGCTCACGAAAGGGTGGCCAGGGGTATCGCTCACGTGCCGGAGGGGCGCCATATTTTCGGCAACCTCAGCGTAAAAGAGAACCTCCTCCTGGGCGCCTGGGTCCGGCGCTCGTCGCTTGCCGGCGACCTGGACCGCGTGCTCGCGCTCTTCCCGCGCCTGAAGGAAAGATACTCACAGTCCGGTGGAACCCTTTCCGGGGGCGAACAGCAGATGCTGGCCGTAGGGCGCGCGCTGATGAGCCGGCCCAGGCTGCTGCTGCTGGACGAGCCCTCAATGGGGCTTTCCCCGAAGCTGGTGGAGTCCATTTTCTCGATGCTGGCTGATTTTCATGAAAGCGGCATGACGCTCCTGGTGGTGGAACAGAACGCCGCGATGGCTTTAACCCTTGCCAGCCGTGCCTATGTCCTGGAAGCCGGGGAAATGAAGCTCAGCGGGACCGCGGCGGAACTTCAAGACAACCCGCTGGTCCGCAGTGCTTACCTTGGGGAATAAGATGAAACTTATAAGGTTCGTGACATCCATCATATGCTCTGGGGTCGTATTAGCGGGGCTGATCGTTATCTTCGGGGTTTCCGCATTCTCGTACGCGATATGGCGTCCGGGTTTTCAGAGAATTCCTTTGAGCTTGGCTGAGCAACTGGTTCTGGGTTTGCTGCTTGTGTTTGGATTGCCGCTTGCGATATTCGCTAGTTACAAGTCGGGGAAAGCGGTTTACAGGTTCCATGACCGGCCCGTTGTCGGGACCGTTTCGGTCGGGAATATTCTCCAGGCCTTGGCCGCCCTGGCCGCCGTGCTTGGTGTATATTTATTTATGACCATGGGCACGGACGGTTTTATCCCCGTCGCAGCTTTTTTTATCGGCGTCGTCTCGGTCGGGCTGCCCCTGTGCGTGCTCGCGGTTTATATTGTGCCTCGTTTATATGGCCCGGTCTTAAGAAGTCAAAAGTAAAGACCCGACCCTTTTTACCCAGCCGGTTAGACCGGCGCGAATGAGCGGTAATTACGGATCAAGGCAAAGGATGATTATGAAAAAAGTGTTATTTTGTTCCAGTTTTGTGCTGGCTTTCACGCTTACCGGGTGCAGCGAATATAAAAAAGAAAAGCCCGAACTTGAAAAGGCTGTAACTTTTCACGAACTTGGCAACGAGGCGGCGTCCCTTCCGGTATTTAAGGAACTTGCCGACAAGAATAACCCCGTGGCCGTGTGTTATTACTCCATGCAGCTTGCCTTAGCGCACGGCGTATCGGGGGATAAGAAACAGGCGCAGGCCCGGTGCAAGAACTCGTTTCCCGGGATCGTGAAGCTGGCGGAGGGGGGCGATGCTTTGGCGCAATACAGCCTCGGGAAGTTCTACTTCCGGGGGGCAGGCGCCGCGCAGGATTATTCCTCAGCGGCGGTCTGGACCCGAAAGGCCGCCGAACAGGGGTATGCGCCGGCGCAGAACTTTCTCGGTTTTATGTGCGATGCAGGAAAAGGCGTGCAGCAAAATACTGCCGAAGCGAATAAGTGGTTCGAAAAATCTGCGGACCAGAAATACGCGCGCGCTTATTACAGCCTGGGTGTACAGTACCTCTTTGGAAAAGGCTTCGCTCAGGATTATGCCGCAGCTTTCACAAACTTTTCAAAAGGCGCGGAGCAGGGGGACGTGTCTTCACAGTATAACCTTTCCCAGATGTATTGGAGAGGGACTGGCGTAGAGAAAAATTACGCTACGGCGTTAGATTGGGAAACAAGATCGGCGGAGCAGGGTTATCTGGCGGCGCAATACGGTCTCGGCGTAATTTACTACACCGGGAACGGCGCCGGGCAGGATCATGCCGAAGCCGCTAAATGGCTGAGAAAGGCCGCGGACCAGGGGGACGCGCGGGCGATGTTTTACCTCGGAAAAATGTATTGCCAGGGCGACGGCGTGACCATGGATTACCAGGAAGGCTACAAATGGATTATCCTTGCCTTCGCACTGGGAAAAGAAGACGCGAAACCCGTGATGACCGCGCTTGTGCCGCTGCTGTCCCCGGCCCAAATAGCGGCGGCAACCCGATCAGCGCAAGAATTTTGGGAAGCATTCAAGTAAAGGCCGCCGCCAACCGGGTTTCTGTCCGCTCAATACTGGAACAAAGCCTTGCCCTCGAACATGACCCTGGCGTCCATGAAAACCCTTTCGCTCTGTCCCCAGGCGGGGTCGGCCATGTAAAGCCAGCCGCCCTTGTTCGCGACGAAGTTGGATATCCCCGCGCCATTCGCTTTTTTAAGGACCGTGACGTTCCCGGTTTTCTTATAGCCGGGGATATCCAGTTCCGGAACCTCGTCCAGGTAGGACGGCACCAAGTCGGCCAGGGAAGAGGGGACTTTGTCCGGTTTGTCGCAATAGTAGATCTGCAGCGCATCGCGTATTATTGACAAGCGGTTCCTGGCCAGAAGCATCCTGCCGCGGTCTTTCATGGCGGGGGTTTTTGCCGAAGCTATCATTCTCTGTATCTTCAGATCACTTTGTTCAGCGTCGGCTTTCAACCCGGTAAGTTGGGCCCGTACGGCCTTCAGCTGGCTGGTTAGTTCGATCTTCCTTTGCTCCAGCTGCGCGTTACTCAGCGACCGCAGATCCGCGGGTTCGGTCTTCTTTTCCGCCTGCGCCCGGGCCTGGGCCGGCACGATAGCAAGCGCGCATAATACCGCGAGCATTTTTATAAAATTCATTTTTTAACTCCTTGCAAAGAACGGGCTGACCTTCCGGCTATTGTATCTAATTATCCCGGTTCGTTCCCGACCGTCGCCCTCCTCAGCACCCAAAAGTTAGAATCCATTTGATCTGGAGGTCAGCCGGATTCGAACTATGTCTGCCCGGTTCCGCAAGCCCCTACCAAAGGGTCCATATTTCAAGTTATAATCGCAGTGGGGGAGATAATACTTGATTTCCGTTATATAATGGGCGCGCATAGGGGCCTGATCCGTAAATCTTTACGATTTCCTGACGGGTTCTGCCGCTATTTTTACTTTCCGACCCGCGGAGAAGAAATGTAAGTTATTGGGAAGGAACCCTTATGGACTTTATTATCGCAGGTATTGTGGCCGCAGTCTTGCTGGGCTACCTGGTCTATGTCGTAGTCAAGCCCGAGAGATTCTGACATATGAACAGCCAGGACGCTTTCCAGATATTCTTCTACATCGTCTCCCTGACGCTTTTGGCCCTGCCGCTGGGTTCTTATCTCGCCGCCACGCTGGAGGATAAAAGCCGTTTTCAAAGCCGCATTTTCGGGCCTGTTGAAAGGTCCATTTATCGGTGCTGCGGGATAAATCCCGGCGGGCAGATGAATTGGAAAAACTATACCGCCTCGCTGCTCTGGTTCAACTTCTTAGGTTTCCTTGCGGTCTTTCTGCTGCAGCTTTTCCAGCATAAACTGCCGCTGAATCCGAATAATAGCGGCCCCGTTGAACCGGTCCTGGCGTTCAATACAGCGGTCAGCTTTATGACCAATACCAACTGGCAGGCATACGCTGGCGAGACCTCGCTCAGCTATTTGACCCAGATGGCGGGGCTGGCCGTGCAGAATTTCCTGAGCGCGGCAACCGGAGTCGCTGTCTTTGCCGCTATGGTGCGCGGACTAATGGGGCGGAAAACCTCCGGCATAGGTAATTTCTGGGGCGATATTACCCGAGTCACTGTAAGGGTTTTGCTCCCCATGTCCTTCTGCGCGGCGCTTATCCTCGCGGGGCAGGGTGTGGTGCAGACATTTAAGCCGGATAGCCGCGTAAAAACTCTGGAAGGCGTCGAACAGACCATTCCATTGGGGCCCGCCGCCTCGCAGATCGCTATAAAACAGGCAGGGTCTAACGGGGGCGGCTTCTTTAACGCCAACAGCGCGCACCCCCTGGAAAATCCCACGCCTCTTTCGAACTTTATCGAAATGCTGCTCCTGTTGCTTCTTCCGGCGGCCTGCGTATTCGCCTATGGGAAGATGGCCGCCGATAAAGGGCAGGCCCGGATACTGTTCTCCGTTATGTTTGCTGTATGGGCTTTGGGGCTGGCTGTATCGCTTTACTCCGAATATTCGGCCGCATCAGTTACGGGCGGTCTTGGCCTGATGGAAGGGAAGGAAACTCGCTTCGGTATTGTCAACAGCGTATTATGGGCGGCCTCCACCACGGCGGCGTCCAACGGCTCGGTGAATGCCATGCATTCCAGCCTCTCTCCCCTGGCGGGCGGCGCGGCTTTGTTCAACATCATGCTGGGCGAGGTGATCTTCGGCGGCGTCGGCGCGGGGATGTACGGGATGTTGCTGTTCGTCCTGCTGACGGTGTTTTTGTGCGGGCTTATGGTGGGGCGCACGCCGGAATATCTCGGCAAGAAAGTCGAAAAACGCGAGATCCAGATGGTTATGGCGGGGATACTGGCGCCCGGCGCCGTTATTCTTATCGGAGCCGCACTGACCTGTGCCGTACCGGCGGCTCTGGCGAGTCTCTCCTCCAAAGGGCCGCACGGCCTGAGCGAAATACTTTATGCATGGAGCTCGGCGTCAGGCAACAACGGCAGCGCATTCGCGGGACTCAACGCGAACACTTCCTTCTATAACATAGGCTTGGGAATAGCCATGCTTATAGGCAGGTTCGCCGTAATTATTCCATGTCTGGCTATAGCGGGAAGTATGGGCGTTAAATCGCCTTCTCCACCTTCGGCCGGGACGCTGCCTACGGATACGGCGACTTTTGGTATTTTGCTTGCGGCGGTGATAATTATCGTCGGCGGCCTTACGTTCTTTCCCGCCTTGTCGCTTGGTCCTGTTATTGAGCATTTGCTTATGCTTAAAGGGGTCTTATTTTAATAAGAGATCCTATGGATAAAAAAACTTTCTGGGATAAGAAACTCGTTTCCGCCGCGCTGCTGGCTTCATTAGTTAAGCTTAACCCTAAAACTCAGGTCAAAAATCCGGTGATGTTCGTAACCCTGGCCGGCGCGGTTATCGTAACTGCGGGCATTATCGGTAAGCTGCCGCATGTTTCAGGTTTTGAAGCGCAAATCGCGCTTTGGCTGTGGTTTACGATATTGTTCGCTAATTTCGCGGAAGCTATGGCGGAAGGGCATGGGAAAGCGAGAGCGGAATCCCTGCGCAAGGCGAGGGTCGAGATAACCGCGCGGCTGCTGGCGGACGGGAGAGAGACAAAAGTACCGGCCTCTCAGCTCCGTAAGGACAACAGGGTGGTTTGCGAAGCGGGAGATCTTATTCCCGGCGACGGCGAAGTGGTGGAAGGAATAGCCAGCGTCGATGAATCGGCCATTACGGGCGAATCCGCGCCGGTTATCCGGGAGAGCGGCGGCGACAGGAGCGCTGTCACCGGAGGCACGAAAGTTTTAAGCGACAGGATAGTGATACGTATAACCGCGGAGCCGGGGCACAGTTTCGTGGACCGGATGATAGCGCTGATAGAGAACGCCGCCAGGCAGAAAACGCCCAATGAGATCGCTTTAAGCATGGTTCTTGCCGCGCTGACGATAGTTTTTATTCTGGCGGTCGGCTCGCTGAAATTCTTCGCGGATTACAGCGCCGGCGCGGCCGGGCAGGATCTGTCAGCCATAGTCACCGTACCGGTGCTTGTCTCGCTGCTGGTCTGCCTTATCCCCACGACCATCGGCGGCCTGCTGAGCGCCATCGGGATAGCGGGTATGGACAGGCTTGTACAGCGCAACGTTATAGCCAAAAGCGGGCGCGCGGTGGAGGCCGCCGGGGATATTGACGTGCTTATGCTGGATAAAACAGGTACCATCACTTTCGGAAACCGCATGGCTGCCGCTTTTATCCCCGCGCCGGGAGTAGAGGAGCGCGAATTGGCGGAAGCCGCGCAATTGGCGTCGCTGGCGGATGAAACTCCGGAGGGCCGCTCTATAGTTATACTTGCCAAAACAAAATTCGACTTAAGGGCCAAAGAACTGCACCCGCATGAAGCCAGGTTCATTCCATTTTCCGCTTTAACGCAGTTCAGCGGGGTTGAACTGATCGGCCTGGAGAGTTGCCCGGCCCGTAAAATACTTAAAGGCGCTGTCGCAGCGATAAAAGCGGAAAGCAGCGGTTTCCCGCCTGAACTGGACAAGGCCCAGGCTGATGTGTCCAATAGCGGGGGGACGCCGCTGGCCGTGTCGGACAACGGTAGAGTACTGGGGATCATCCATCTTAAGGATATAGTTAAAGGCGGGATAAAGGAACGTTTCGCGCAACTGCGGAGAATGGGAATAAAGACGGTTATGATCACCGGCGATAATCCTCTTACCGCCGCGGCTATAGCCGCCGAGGCCGGCGTGGATGATTTTATGGCCCAGGCCACGCCCGAATCGAAACTTGCGCGCATACGGGCCGAGCAGCTCGCCGGGCGGCTGGTGGCTATGACAGGCGACGGGACTAACGACGCCCCCGCGCTGGCTCAGGCGGATGTGGCGGTGACGATGAACACCGGCACCCAGGCCGCGCGTGAGGCGGGTAATATGGTGGACCTGGACAGCAATCCGACCAAACTTATAGAGATCGTCGAAATCGGCAAGCAGCTGCTTATGACAAGAGGCTCGCTGACCACGTTCAGCATATCTAACGATATCGCCAAGTATTTCGCCATAATCCCGGCCGTATTCGGCGCGTTATACGCCGTAAAAGGGGGACAAGGGCCGCTTTCCGCGCTGAACGTGATGCGGCTTGCTTCGCCGCAAAGCGCGATCTTAAGCGCGGTTATTTTCAATGCTCTTATAATAGTCGCATTGATCCCGCTGGCGCTGCGGGGCGTTAAATACAAGGCGGTCGCCGCGCAGACGCTTTTGCGCAGGAATATGTTCATTTACGGGCTGGGCGGTCTGGCCGCCCCGTTCGCCGGGATAAAACTGCTGGACATGTTCATAACCGCAGCGGGGTTAGTGAGGTGAAAATGAAGAATGCGACCACCGCCCTGAAATTATTCCTGTGCATGACCGTCATAACCGGGATATTTTACCCGCTTGTCGTGTGGGCCGGGGCCCAGGCCTTATTCAAGGGAAAAGCCGAAGGCAGCCTTGTGAGGGTAAACGGAGTTGTTGCCGGGTCAGGACTTGTGGGTCAGAAATTTTCCAGGCCTGAATATTTCTGGCCCCGCCCTTCTGCTACCGGTTATGACCCAATGCCTTCGGGCGGAAGTAATCTTTCTTTGACCAGCGCGCAATTAGGTGCTGCGGTAAAAGAGCGCAGGAAAGGATTCGTCCGGGCGGAGGTCCCGGCCGATCTCCTCTTCGCCTCAGGCAGCGGGCTGGACCCGCATATAAGCCCCGACGCGGCGCTTATCCAGTGTGACCGTGTCGCGGCGGCGCGCGGCGTTTCAAAAGGTGATATCATATATCTGGTCAACACTGTGACCGAGCAAAGACAGGCGGGATTTCTGGGGGAGCCCAGGGTTAACGTGTTATTGCTGAATCTTATACTGGACGGGAAATATCTGAAATGACGGATAATGACGCTATCCGCCCGGATCCCGACGAGCTTTTAAAGGCCCTGAAAAAAGCGCGGGAACGGGAGAACGGGAAGCTGAAAATATTTTTAGGAATGGCGGCGGGCGTAGGGAAAACCTATGCCATGCTGGAGGCCGCGCATGTCCTTATAAAAGACGGTGCGGACGCCGTTACCGGTATAGTTGAGACGCATGGGCGGGTGGAAACGCAAAAGCTGTTGGACGGCATAGCGGCCATTCCGAGAAAAATGATGTCTTACAGGGGCAAAGAGTTTACCGAACTGGATATAGACGCCCTCCTTAAGCGAAAGCCGGAATTCGCCCTTGTTGATGAATTGGCCCATACCAATGTGCCTGGCTCGCGTCATGAAAAGCGCTGGCAGGACATAGTTGAACTTCTGGACCATGGCATTAATGTCTACACAACGCTTAATGTCCAGCATGTGGAAAGCCGCAAAGAGGACGTGGAATTTGCCACTGGCATCACAATACGTGAAAGCGTCCCCGACTCGGTGATAGAACGCGCCGAGCAGATCGAATTGGTCGATATCCCGCCGGAAACGCTGCTTGAAAGGTTAGCCGAAGGAAAAGTTTATCTCGGCGAAAAAAAGGCGCAGGCCGCTGAAAACTTCTTCCAGCCGAATAAACTGACGGCCTTACGCGAGATCGCCTTAAGGTTCGCGGGCGACATTGTGGGGAATGAATTGCGGGAAATGTCCACCGCGGGAAAGAGCTCGAAATTCACGCATGAAAAGCTTCTGGTCGCCGTCAGCCACAGTCCCCATTCGCGGCGGCTGATACGGGCGGCCAGAAAACTCGCATTTTCAGCGGAAGCTGATTGGCTGGCCGTGCATGTCGATACCGGCATAGCGCTGTCCGAGGAGGATAAGAACCGTCTCTCCGAAAACATAGACCTGGCCCGCGGCCTGGGCGCGGCCATAGTGACCACTACGGACGCCGACCTGGTTCCCGCTATATCAAGGGTCGCGAGGCAGCATGGCGTCACGAAAATATTGATAGGCAGGCCCAGGCGCGGCTTTCTTGCCGGCTTCGGGCCTTCTTTCTTGGACAGGCTCCTGGCCGAAACGGATATCGACGTCCAGGTCCTGCACGACACTAAAATATCCTCCGGTTTAAAGGGAAAACTGTATTTCCCGTTTTTTCATCTTGAGGGCAAGCGCCCGTATCAGTCCGTGTTTGCGCTGGTAGCGGCCGTGACCGTAGCCGGCGCGTTCCTGCAGCATGCCGTAGGGTATCAATCGGTGGGTTTTTTGTACCTGCTTTCGGTCCTGGCGATAGGCTCGTTCTTTACAGCCGGGCCGATATTATTGTCCGCCGTTTTAAGCGCGTTCGCCTGGAATTTCTTCTTTATCCCGCCGAAATATACTTTTGCCATCACGCGCACGGAAGACGCGCTGATGTGCCTGTCCTATTTGCTGGTTGCCGCCATAACGGGATTGCTCAGCCATCGCATACTGCGCACCCAGCGACTTTTGCGGGCAAAAGAAAGATCAAGCGAAGCCATGCTGGATATCATGGGCCAGTTCGCCTTTCAGTCCAAACGCAAGGAATGTCTCGATACGGTCATGACAAAGATGCGCGGTTTTTTTGACGGCGCGTTCGAGGTCGTTTTCGCCAAGGCCCCCGGCGAACATGAGATCTCCACCGCGGCTTCTGTGCGCTGGCTTTTCGAGGCGCGGGAATGGGCCGTGGCAAAATGGGTTCTGGACAACGGCAAGGAAGCGGGTTGGAGCACGGACACCTTGAGTTCGTCCCAGGCCCTGTATATCCCGCTTGTCGCGCACGGCAAAGTCACCGGCGCTTTGTCGTATATGCCTGCTAATCATGCCGCGCCGCTGGGCGAGGACGCTAAGGGCCTGCTGCTCGCTTTATGCGGGCAGATAGCGTTTTATTTCGAGCAGGAGATATACCGGGAACAGGCACAAGCTTCCGAAGCTCTGAAACGCTCGGAAAAAATTTACCAGACCATACTTAACAGCGTATCACATGAAATTAAAACCCCGATCACAGCCATAATAGGGCTTGTCTCCGCATTGGAAGATGATAAAATAGCGGCCGATCCGCGGGCAAGAAAGCCCATCCTGGACGAGCTTTCAGAAGCTGCTGAAAGGCTTAATATGGAGGTAACGAATATTCTCGACATGTCGCGGCTGTCATCGGGGCTGCTGAGTCTTAAGAAAGAATGGTTCGACGTGCGGGAACTGGCGGAATCCTGTGTTTCAAAGATCAGCCAGAGGCTGGGGGGACACAAGCTGGACTTGCGGATCCCGGACAAGTTGCCTTTCCTGTTCGCGGATTACGCTCTCATGGAGCAGGTTCTGGTGAATATCTTGTCCAACGCGCTGAATTACACGCAGTCGGGAAGCCGCATTGAATTGACCGTATTCCAGCAAGGCGAAAAGCTGGTGATGCGGGTGGCGGACAGCGGCCAGGGGATACCGCAGGAATATCTGGACAAGGTGTTTGACCGGTTCTTCCGTGTGCCCGGTACTCCGGCCGGCGGCACGGGGCTTGGCCTCGCGATAGCGAAAGCCGTTGTCGACCTGCACAATGGATCTATCGCCGCATTGAACCGGCCGGACGGCGGGGCGGAGTTCTCAATAACGCTGCCGGTGGAGCCGCAGCCCGATCTGGAGAGTAAATGAAAACAGGCGCTAAGATCCTGGTTATTGACGACGAGAAGTCCATACGGCGTTTCATGGACGCCAGCCTGACGGCCAAAGGGTATGAGGTGCTGCTGGCAAAGACCGGGCAGGAAGGCATAAAAACTGCGGCTGATAATCATCCTGACGTGGTGATCCTGGACCTTAACCTGCCGGATAAGGACGGGCTTTCCGTCCTGAGGAAGATCCGGGAATCCTCGCGGGTGCCGGTAATAATACTATCGGTCAAAAGCGCGGATGCGGACAAGGAACTTTTATTGGATTCCGGAGCCGACGATTATCTGGTCAAGCCTTTCAGTCTGCCGGAGCTTCTGGCAAGAATACGTGTGGCATTACGGCACGCGATCAATTTACGTGAAGATATAACGTTCAAGCATGGTCCGCTGGAAATAGATTTTGGGAAACGGGCCGTATCTATTGACGGGAAGGAAGTCCATTTAACCGCCACTGAATTCGATCTGCTTAAGGCTTTGGTCAGCCATGCAGGCAAAATAGTTACACAGCAGCACCTGTTGACGGAGGTGTGGGGGCCTCATGCCGTTGACCAGTCCCATTATCTTCGGATATACATAAGCCAGCTTCGCAGAAAACTGGAGGACAGAAGCGTTGACCTCCGTGGTTTTATCGTCACCGACGCGGGCGTCGGGTATCGGATACAGATATGACCCGCTATCGATAACGGCAGTTTTCGAACGGCCCCGATGCCATGAGCGTGGCTCCTGCTTCCGGGTGGATTGCGTTGACCTGTCTTTTGTGACCTGACACAAATCATTCCCATGTGAGGGCCGGCTTTATGGCAAGGCCAATGACGCTTTGCATCAGAGCCCAGTCCACGGACTGGGCCGTGTCTTTTGGTAGAATCATAGAGTGGTCAGGGGGAGGCTTCTGCTATATTTTCATAGCGCGGGGAAAATATACGTTTTAAGACTCGCCTCTTTAATCGGCGCCAGGCGCGTGATCGGGGACGTTTACGGATGACGGGACAGCTGCAAGTCGCCTTCCGGGCGACCTGCTTTAAAGGGTAATTATGTCTGAAAAATCAACGGTGCCGGCTCTGGTTACGGCCGAGCAGAGGCAGTCTTTCACGGTCTATCTTGAGGGCAGGGAGTTGCCGGCTTCGGTCTGCGGGAAACTTCTGGGTGAGGCCGCCTCAAAACTCGATCTTCCGGTCGTCGGGGATAATGTGGCGGTGTCCCTCCATGATAACGGTGAGAAAGCCGTTATCCACGGGGTTTTGCCGCGCACCTCCCTCTTGCTCAGAAAGGAGGCCGCGACTGGTAAAGACGCGCAGCCGCTGGCGGCCAATATAGCCAAGATCTTTATAGTCATGGGGCTGGATGAAAGCTACAACATAGCCAGGCTTGAACGGCTGCTGGTGGCCGCGTGGGACAGCGGCGCCGCTCCTGTCGTGGTCCTGACAAAAAAAGACCTTTGCCCGGAACCGGCGCTGCGGGAAAAAATATCCGCCGTCGAACGGGCCGCGCCGGGGGTTGAGGTGGTCTGTCTTTCCTCCGTATCCGGAGAAGGCGTGGAGAGCGTCGCTAAGCTGCTCGGCGGCGGAATACGCTGCTGCTTTATCGGTTCTTCCGGGGCGGGCAAAAGCACGCTGATCAACCGGCTGTCCGGTTATGAGGCGGCTCAAACCGGGCCCGTAAGAACAAGCGATGGCCGGGGCAGGCATACCACCACGTCGCGCCATCTTTACTTCCTGCCCTGCGGCGGGCAGATAATCGACACCCCCGGTATAAGGGAATTCTGCCTGGAGTACGCGCAAACCGGCCTCGACGCCTCTTTTACGGAGATAGAAGAACTGGCGAAGGAATGCCGCTTCCAGGATTGCTCGCATAATTCCGAGCCCGGTTGCGCCGTAGTGGCGGCGGTCGGGAAGGGGACCCTTCCGGCGGTCAGGCTTACAAGTTACCAGAAATTAAAAAAAGAGATGTTGCACCATGAAATAAAGACGGATTTGATAAAACGGATACAGGCTAAGCGGAAGTCCATGGCCTTTTCCAGGCTGTGCCGCGACGGAAGCGTCAAAAAACGCAAACTTCGCGGGGGATAGAAAAAGGGTGACTCCTTTATCACTCTGGTCGTTACCAATAATAAGTTGTCAGGGGTCCTTTATGCGCGCCGCAGGGGCTGAGGCCGGCGCTGGACTATTTTACGGAACAGGGAATGTAAAAAACATAAAATGTATCGAAGCCCGTTTTTGCCGGGTAATGTCTCCAAAGCCGGAGGAGGATGGATATGCAATACAGGAATTTCGGGAAACTGGACTGGAAACCTTCGGCGCTCGGGTTCGGCTGTATGCGCCTTCCCTGTACCGACACCGCGCCCATGAGCCAGAATGTCGACGAGGCGGAAGCTGTTAAGATGATACGCCTGGGCATAGACAGCGGCATAAATTACGTGGATACGGCGTATCCATATCACAACGGGCAGAGCGAGCTGGTGCTGGGCAAAGCTCTGTTGGATGGTTATAGAGATAAAGTGAAGCTTGCCACCAAGTCCCCGGTCTGGCTGATACAGAAGCCCGAGGATTTTGACACTTACCTCAACGAGCAGCTGAAGAAGCTGCGCACCGACCATATAGATTTTTATCTGCTGCATGCCCTGAGCGAAGAGCGCTGGGACTGGGTGCTTAAATTCAAGATGCTGGAGAGGGCCGAGGCGGCCCTGAAAGACGGCAGGATAGGCCATCTCGGCTTTTCTTTTCACGACGGGCCGTCGGCTTTTCCTAAAATAGTGGACGCTTACGACGGCTGGACTTTCTGCCAGATACAGTACAACTACATGGACACGGACTACCAGGCCGGCTTAAAGGGGCTGAAATACGCGGCTTCAAAAGGGCTGGCGGTAATAGTAATGGAGCCGCTCCGGGGCGGGGGGCTGGCGAACCCTCCCAGGGCGGTGCGCGGCATATTCGAGTCTTTTCCCGAAAAGCGTTCGCCGGCGGAATGGGGGCTGCGCTGGGTCTGGAACCAGCCGGAGGTCTCGCTGCTGCTGAGCGGCATGAGCTCCATGCCGCAGCTTACGGAAAATCTCCGCGTAGCCGGAGATGCGTGCGTTAACTCTATGACCGCGGAGGAACTTGAACTCTTAGCCCGCGCCAGGAAAAAATTCGAGGAAAGGAAGGCCGTCCCCTGCACGCGCTGCGGCTACTGCATGCCCTGCCCTAACGGCGTGGATATCCCTTTTAATTTCGAGCTTTACAACGCCGCGGAGATCTATGACGACGTGAAAGGCGCGCGTTTCAGGTATACGCGTTTTCTGGAGGAAGGCGCGCGGGCAAGCGCATGTTCAGCCTGCCGCGCCTGCGAGGAGAAGTGCCCGCAGAAGATACCTGTAAGCGAGTGGATGCCCAAGGTGGCGGCGCGGCTGGGAGAGGATAAAAAGTAAATTATCCCACGGAAAAATTATCCTAAATTCCGCAGTTGAGTATGACTTTTATTGCTGGAATCAAGGGACAGAATTGTTCTGCGGAATTTACCGCGAAGCGGGCGGAGGGCTAAGCGCAATGCGTGCCGTGCCCGAAGAGGTGTATTCCTCCCGAAGGGCGCCAGCCTGGCCGGCGTCCCCATCCTCCCCTGATAGTTGTGCTCATCGGCAAAGCGCCTAAAGCTGGGCCGCCCACGCAGCTTGGGGCGACACCCGGGGTTTAAGGGCACAGTTGTTTTCCGAGATAACGCTCGTCCCTTATTACCATCCTGAAATAAAACTAAAAGTCATGCCTATTTGCCGGCTTGTTTTGTGGCTGACTGCGGGTTGATCGATATATCGGGCGGCTCATGCCTGATATATTTAGCGGAATTTTTATCAAAAGTGTAAAGATTTGTGTTTTTTACGGGAATTATCTTTTCCGTATCAAAGTCATATGTCGTCCCGCTGTTTCTGATTGTTATATCGTAATAATCAGAGTCGGAATCCACAGAGGAATTTCCGATCAGAAAAATTCCGTCGTAGCTTACACATGGCTCCGCACCGGTTTCTGAATTTCTTGTTTTTAATGATGTGCTGCATTCCGTGCCCGAATTGTCTTCATGCAGGGCAAAATAACCCCTATAGACAAGCTGATTACCGCTATATTCAAGCAACCAGGCTCCTTGCGAGATATGACCTTGATGCATGCCGCCGCCCGGGAAAACAATAGCCAGCTTGTTTTTTCCGATAATAGCCAACAAAGATGTATTACTTTTTTGCCAGGAATCCAAATCTTTGGCTATTACATCTGAAGTAGATGCTCTGCCGAAACTGCCGATGACAGAAAAAGGTTGTGTCACTGTAGTTGCGTTAAATTTTCCGGTAAGGCCGGCTTCCTCGAATACACCCCAGATGTACCCGGAGCACGCATGACAGGTATCCCCTGGACTTTCATATAGTGTTAAGCGCTTGTTTTGCCCTTTTTCCTTATAGCTGAATTTAATTGCGCTTTTTCTTGTAAACAAACGCCCGGTCGCTGTATCAGTCAAAATGATATCCGGGTTAATTCCTGTCACAGTGAATTTATGCGGCGGTTTGTCCCCGCAAAAAAATGTCAGATCTGTGCCTGAAATTTGCCAGGCTGATACGGTGCTCCCGCAAAGATAAGTATCTTGTCCTGAGAGCAATATACCGCTGGTGGCCTCTGCTGTCAACCGCCCGTCGATATCTTCAGGTATGTCTTCGGATGGTGTAAGTGAAAATTCTTCCCGGCTCCCTTCATTGCTGGCGGTGGATTCCCATATGCCGGCGATACGATACGGCGATTCTGCGACAGCATGTTTTTGAGCTTTTGCCGGGGATAAACACAATAATTCTATTCCCGCCATAACAGCTGCCATACCCCCGAGCGCTATTTTATTTTGTTTGGCCATTATGGTTGTCTCACTGTATTCAATGAAGCCGGTGCCGGCACTTAATTGTTTATCGTTTCCTGATTTGTCGTAAACATAAGACGGTTATCGCCAGCTCCCGCCCTGCCTTGTTCTCTTTCAGTTGCCTGAAACTTTCCGGAAAGAGTTTTCCTTGCCATCTATTTTTATGATACAAAAAACCGAGGCATTTTCCTTAAATTACAGGGGGGGTATCAGGGACGCTGCACGATAACTCGATAACAACTCTACAGCTAAAGTTGTGCGGAAATGGGTGACCCCTGTGCATTATGTTTCGGTTTTGGGGCGCCAAAAACAAAACCCCTTTCGGGGTTTGTTTTGGGAAAGTTGGCGCCGTCATTTAGACATCGTTCGAGACTACTTTGCGCAACATCCCGAGGTAACTTTATAAGTTCCGCTTTTCCCAAGGAACTGCGGTAGGCCGATCTTATCCGCGAGATGCCGCACGGTCGGCCACGCAGCGCGGCCGCCCATGCTTGCCGCCAAGTAGCGGGTCCGCAGGGCTCGGCACTACGCGCCTTCGCTCCTGCTCCAAAGGTGTTCTGCATCTTATTAACACCTCCTATGCGCGTCCCGAGGAACGGGCCGCTCCCGTCCGCCTTCGGCGTCCGTACAACGCAGAAAATTATTTCCCGCGCCCACTGCAAAGAATTAAGAGAACTGCCTTAAGTCGATAAAGTTTCTGCCCGCGCTAGCCAGCGGTGCGCCGCGCACCGCTCGCGGCGCGGGCTTGTTCTTTATATCTATCTCATAAATTATCCGGTGGCAGCCGTAATTATAAAACACCAGCCCGGCGTCCGCTGCTGCGGCCGCCGCGCTGGTCTTTTCTGTCATTGATATGCAGCCACCGGAGGAGCGGGGGGGAAAAGACCGTAAGGAAGGGCCAGGCCGGTAGCGTCTGGCCGCGAGAGGCCGCCGCACCCGGCCAGGCCCGCCTTAGAATGTTCCCGCCCATTCATGATACGGCGTAATGACCCGCCCACGGAAAGAATATTTATCGGCACTTTAACGGCAATTTATCGGCAAAAAGCACAGCTGTCCGGGGAAAGTTTTAAACTGGTGTGATGGATAAGCCGAGGTGGGCTTGAGAATAAGGGAACTCCCCTATGAGGAAGCGATTTAATGCTTGTTTAGTGGTGCTGTCCGGTAAGAAGGTAAAAACGGGATATGCAGAATCATGTCCAAATTGGAGAGAGGAGCGTGTAATTGGGCTCCTTAGAGTCGAAATATGCCGGTTTCTGCAGGGAAATACGCCTCAGAATGGTGGTTCGGCTTCACTTTTGTGATATCTGGTGACCCTAACCCTCTAATCTAGCCCGCTACCAATTGCGGTTTCCGGATGCTAATATAGTCTATGGAGGTTGTAAAATGCCCCGGAAACGCTACACGGAAGAACAGATCGTAAATATCCTTAAGGAACACGCATCAGGCGC
>CAISZM010000028.1 GCA_903889965.1 uncultured Elusimicrobia bacterium | reverse complement strand
TATTTTCTTTGCAGTTCCCCCTCCGCGCCGGTGGCTACGCATAAATAACAGAAAAGACCACCGCGGCGGACGCACCAGCGGACGCCGGGGTGGTTTTTTATTAATACGGTGCCACCGGATAATTCATAGGATAGATATCGAGAACAGGCCCGCGCCGCGAGCGAAGCGCCGCGCTTTGCTGGCGAGCGCGGGCAGATACTTTATAGAATGAATACAGTTCTCTTATTCTTTGCAGTGGGCGCGGGAAATAAATTCTGCGGAGTACGGACGCCGAAGGCGGACGGGAGCGGCCAGCAGGCCGCGCAAGGAGGTGCACAATAAGATGCAGCCTACCTTGGGAGCAGAACGACGGCGCAGGGCACTGTGCCGGAGCCTGCGAACCCACTTCCTAGCGGCAAGGAGCAGTGCGGGGCCGCGCGGCGTGGCCGACCGTGCGGCATCTCGCGGATAAGATCCGCATACCGCCGTCTAACGGCTAGAAAGCGGTATTTATAAAGTTACCTCAGGATGTTGCGCGAAGTAGGTTCGAACTTTATCCTGAAAAGACCGCCAAATTTTTGAAAGCAAAGCCGATATAGCGTTGGCCAATGCGCGCTCCGCGCGGCGGGCCGTAAACGACCGTATCGGCTTTTCCCTTAAGGACCTCTAATGGAAATAGGAATAGTGGGACTGCCAAACGTAGGGAAATCCACGCTTTTTAACGCGCTCACCCGGGCCGGTGCGGCTTCCTCCAATTATCCCTTCACCACCATAGACCCGAACGTGGGCGTGGTGCCGGTGCCGGATAAGCGCCTGGACGCTCTGTTCGACCTGTTCAAACCCCCGAAGAAAGTGGCCTCCTATATAAAGTTCGTCGATATCGCCGGCCTGATGAAGGGCGCCTCGAAAGGCGAGGGCCTGGGCAACAAGTTCCTGGCGAACATCCGCGAGGTGGACGCTATAGTGCAGGTGGTGCGCGTGTTCAAGGACCCCGACGTGGTGCACGTACTGGGCGAAGTGGACCCTATCCGCGACGTAGAGGTGATCGAGACCGAGCTGATGCTGGCCGACATGGAGACCGTGGACAAGGCGCTGGAGAAGAACCAGCGCGACCTGAAGGCCCGGACCAAGGACGCCGAGGAAAAGAAGGTTAGGCTGGAGGCCATCAAGAAGCTGCTGGCCGAAGGCAAGCCCGCCCGCGAGGCCGGCTACACCCTTGAGGAGGTGCGCGACTTCAACCTGCTCACAGTGAAGCCCGTTTTCTTCGTGGCCAATACCTCCGAGCAGCCCGACCAGGCGGTCCTGGGCAAGCTCCGCGACTTCATAAAGGCCCGCGGTTTTATCCTGGTGGAGATCTCCGCCAAGATAGAGTCCGAAATAATCGAGTTGCCCGACGAGGAGAAAGCGATATTTCTCAAGGACCTGGGCGAGGACTACACCGGCCTGGAGAAGATGGCGCTGGCCGGCTACCAGCTGCTGGACCTTATCTCCTTCTTTACCGCCGGCTCCGAGGACGAAGTGCGCGCGTGGAGCCTCAAGCGGGGCCTGAAGGCGCCGCAGGCCGCGGGCCGCATACACACGGATTTTGAGAAGGGCTTCATCCGCGCCGAGGTTTACTCCTTCGACGACATCATGAAGTACAAGGACGAGAAAACGCTGAAGGAAAAAGGCCTTATCCGCTCCGAGGGCAAGGACTACGTGATGAAGGACGGGGACATCTGCTTCTTCAAGTTCAACGTGTAGCCTGCTCCAGTTCAAAAACCTCCGCCTGGCCGGAGCAGCCCTTGAATTCCATGCCGCCAAGGCTCTTGTAGCCGAAATCCGCCGCCGTCGCGTTCCGCACGGCTGCGGAAACATATACCGCCCCGGCAGGCGCCATGCCCTGCAGGCGCGAGACGAAGTTGACGGTATCCCCCATCACGGTATAATCCATGCGCGATTGCGAGCCCACGTTGCCGGCTATCACCGGCCCGCAGTGCACGCCTATACCCACGCCCAGCGTCCTGCCGCCGGCTGCGGCCTGTTTTGCGTTGAATGCAGCTATCTCCCGCTGCATCTCCGCGGCGCAGGCCACGGCGCGCTTTTCGGCGTCCGGCTGCTCCAGCGGGTCGTTGAAGACCACTATAATAGCGTCTCCCACGAACTTGTCCAGCGTGCCTTCGTGCCGGAAGACGACGTCCACCATGCGGCCGAAGTAAAGATTCAGCAGCTTAACCAGCTCGCCGGCGTCCATCGCCTCCGACATGGGCGTGAAGCCCCGTATATCGGACATGAGCACGGCGGCCTTGGTGCGCCTGCCCTCGCCCATCACGGAGGCTCCCTCGGGGGAATCAAGTATCTTGCGCGCCACCTGGTGGGAAACATAGCGCGAAAGGGCGGTTTCGGCGAGCTCCCGCCGCAGGAGGTTCTCCGCGAACTTAACCACCAGGCGGCGCATCTTCCCCGTAGCGTAGCCGGCGAATACGCCCGCCATCACCATGATAAGCATGTAGATCACGGCGAAGTAAGGGGAGATGGGCGTCAGGCGCGGGTTACCGAAAGAGTAATACCAGACCACCGCGTAACCGAGCGCCGAAAAGCCGGCCGAGGCCATGATGGCGCGGCGGCTGTAGCGCAAGCCGGAAAATATTATAAGGATATAGTAGAGCGGCAGCAGCGGCCCGTTATTCCCTTCTACGACCACTATGGTCAGGGTCAGGAAGAAAGCGTCCGCGGCGGCCGAGACGTATTTTATAGGCCGGGCGTAGAAACCGCGGTAGTTTACCAGGCCCCACGCCAGGGCGGCGTAAATACCCCAGGCAAGCGCGGCCCGGACCGAGCGGGTATGCTGGTTGTAGCCCACCACTCCCAGCGCGTAGAAATTGAACATCTCGTTGATCAGGAAGAGGGCCAGGAAAGCCAGCCTGATGCGGTTTATCTTGAGTTCCCCGGAGTGCTCCTCCTCGCGAAAGAACATGTCGAGTTTATCTTTG
Organism: uncultured Elusimicrobia bacterium; assembly: GCA_903889965.1. GTDB lineage: Bacteria > Elusimicrobiota > Elusimicrobia > Elusimicrobiales > UBA9959 > UBA9959. The sequence goes on along the minus strand of CAISZM010000028.1, from coordinate 71,301 downwards.
GTCATAAAGCGGTCGCTGCCTCCATGGGGCCCCACATATAATACAAAACTCGGGCTTTTTCCCGCCGCAAGCAAAGACCTCCCAAGTCAGCCGCCGCGGGCATAGCGCTCGTAAACAGTCGCGGCCATTAATGTTATATATTGTAGTGGATAAGCCTTTGCGAAACAAAACTTAGGGGTAATATATATGACCAAATCCGAATTGCACACGGACTTCGCGCCGGCGGAGCGCAGCGGCCCTGAAATAATTAAGGCGCAGCGGAGCGAAGTCGAGCAAAGCGCCCTTTTCAGCGGTATAGTTTCAACTATCCCGGGCCTGCTGCTGGTGTTGAACGAAAACAGACAGATAGTTTACGCCAACCGGCCCGCGCTGGATTTCCTGGGAATAACAGGCCTGGAAAAGCTGATGGGCCTGCGCCCCGGCGAGGCCGTCAACTGCGTCAACGCCAGCTGCCCGGGGGGCTGCGGCACCAGCGAAAAATGCTCAACCTGCGGAGCCGTGTTGGCAATTTTGGCCAGCCAGCGCGGCGAGAGAACTTCGAAAGAATGCCGGATACTTATAAATGGCGGCGGCGGCCTGGACGCCCTTGACCTGAAAGTTACCGCCGTACCCATTGTGGTGTCGGGCGGGAAGTTCACCGCGTTTTACATTTCCGATATCAGCCACGAAAAAAGGCGGCGGGCGCTCGAACGTGTTTTTTTTCACGATGTGTTGAACACGGCCGGCTCGCTGGAAGGCTTTTCCGAAGTTATGGCCGAAGAGGAAGACGCCAAAGTTCTGCGCGGCTACGGCGGAACGATAAGCCGCATCTCGCAGCGCCTGGTGGAAGAAATAGTGGCGCAAAGGGAACTGATCCGGGCCGAAAGCGGCGACCTGCTGCCGGCGCCGAAAAAAATAAAGGTGCGCGAGCTTTTGACGCACATCGCCGAAGCGTACAGAACCCACGAGTCGGCGAAAGGTAAAGACATAAAAGTGCTGCCCGGGCCGGACCTGACCCTGACTTCCGATGAAACGCTGCTTTTTAGGGTACTTGGCAATATGCTTAAGAACGCGCTGGAGGCCTCGACCGCCGGAGAGGCGGTTGACATCGGAGCCTCGGTCGCTGACGACCGCGCCGTTTTCAGCGTGCATAATACTGCCGTTATGGCAAAAGAAGTAAAGCTGCAGGTCTTCAACCGGTCTTTTTCCACCAAGGGGGCCGACAGGGGGCTTGGCACCTACAGCATGAAACTGCTTTCAGAGCGCTATCTTAAAGGCGAAATCGGCTTCACCAGCGAGGCGGGCGCAGGCACCGTCTTCACCCTTAAACTGCCGCTCGGAATATAACCCGCCCGCAACCACAGGAGACATAGGGCCTTTTCCGCTTTTCCTTGTTTCCGGATGCCCTACATACGGCACCTCGCAAGTATTGTAAAATCAATACTTGTGAGCCTTAACCTCAATTTGAACCCGTCCCTGCTCCCGAAGCTGGGCCTTAACCCGAAGCAGACCGAGGCGGTGCAGTATTTCGCCGGCCCGCTTTTAATACTCGCGGGCGCGGGCACGGGCAAGACCAAGACGCTCACCTCCAAGATAGCCCTGCTGATAGCCTCCGGCGTCTCGCCCGGCCAGATACTAGCCATCACCTTCACCAACAAGGCGGCGCAGGAAATGCAGCACCGCGTGGGAAAACTGGTGCCGTACGCGGGCGGCATGTGGATACACACCTTCCACGCCCTGGGCGCCAGGATACTGCGCACCCACGGCCGGCTTATAGGCGTACAGCCCAATTTCGTCATCTACGACGACGACGATCAGAAGAAATTGATAGGCCTCGCCATGGAGGAACTGGGCTTCGAGGCCGAAAAGAACAAGGCCTCGATGTACCTGAGCATCATCTCGCGGGCCAAGGACGACCTGCTCGACGCGCAGTCCTACCTGATAAACGCCCAGGCCGTGGACGACCCCTCCCGCCTGAAAGCCGCGCAGATCTACCAGCGCTACCAGAAGAAACTGTCCGAGGCGGGCGCGCTGGATTTCGGCGACCTGATAGTCCGCACGGTGGAGCTCCTGAAAGAGAAGGAAGAGATACGCGATTATTTCCAGGAAAATTTCCAGTATATACTGGTGGACGAGTACCAGGACACGAACCACGCGCAGTACGTGCTGGTAAAAACCCTTTCCGCCAAGCACCGCAACCTCTGCGTGGTCGGGGATCCTGACCAGTCGGTTTACGGCTGGCGCGGCGCGGATATCCGCAACATCATGGAGTTCGAGAAGGACTTCAACGACGCCGCCACCGTTGTGCTGGAGGAGAATTACCGATCCACCGCCAGGATCCTGCACGCGGCTAACGAAGTTATAAAGCACAACCGCAACCGCCGCCCGAAGAACCTTTGGACCAAGGCGGAGCACGGCGAGCCCCCGGTGGCCCTGGATTACGCGAACGAGACCGACGAGGCCCGCGGCGTCACGGAGCAGGTGAAACAGCTCACCGCCCGCGGCGGGCTCACCTATAACGACATCGCCGTTTTTTACCGCACCAACGCGCAGAGCCGCTCCTTCGAAGAAGCCTGCCGCCGCGCGCGCATACCGTACCGGCTGATAGGCTCGGTGCGCTTCTACGAGCGCAAGGAGATAAAGGACACCCTGGCCTACCTTAAGCTGCTGGTGAACCCTTCGGATACGGTCAGCCTGCTCCGCGTGATAAACACCCCGGCCAGGGGGATAGGCAAAACGGCCATAGAGCACGTGCTGTCCTACTCCCGCCAGAAGGAGATGCCGCTTTACGACGCGTTTTTGAGCGCGGAACAGGTGCCGGAGCTGACCAAAACAGCGAGGCACGGCATCAAGGAGTTCCTGGACCTGCTGGAGGGCGTGAAGACCGACCTGTTCTCCGCAACACCTTCCCTGATGCTGGAGAAGATACTGACCACTTCCGGCTACTGGAAGATGACGGAGGAACTGGCCGAGAAGGAACCGCAGGAGTCTCTTGCGCGCCTCGGCAACCTGCAGGAACTGGTTAACGCCGTGAAGGAATTCGAGGAGCACTGCGCCAAAGAGGGCGTGGCGCCCACGCTGCACAAATACCTGGAAGAAGTGATGCTCTCCTCGCAGGTGGATAAGATGAACACAGACACCTACGCCATCACCCTGATGACCGTGCACCTCGCCAAGGGCCTGGAATTCCCCGCGGTTTTCCTGACCGGGCTCGAAGAGAACCTTTTCCCCATAAACGCGGCCAACTCCTCCGAGGAGGACCTCGAGGAGGAGCGGCGGCTGGCCTACGTGGGCATGACCCGCGCTAGGCAGAGGCTTTTCCTCACCTGGGCAAATACGCGCAGGGTGTACGGCACTACTTACCCCAACCTGGCCTCGCGCTTCATCTTCGAAAGCAAGGTGGCGCGCGAAACCGCCGAGCGCGCCGGCGAGGAGGATGTTCAGGTGCTGGCTTCCTATCAGCCCCCCCCCTCCATACCCCGCGTCGGCAAGGGCCGCCGCATAATGCACCCGGTACACGGCCCGGGCCGCGTGGTCGACCAGATCGGTTCCGGGGAACTGGCCAAAGTCACCGTGGTTTTCGACAGCGGTGTGCGGCAGACCTTCATGCTGAAATACGCGCCGCTGCAGCCGATGTAGGCGGGATTAAAGATTTAAGATTGCAGATTAAAGAGTCAGAGAGGGGCAAGGGATTTTATGGAAATTGATGAAAAGACCGTAGAGCATATCGCCGAACTGGCCCGTCTTGAGCTTTCTCCGTCGGAAAAAAAGATGTACGCCGCGCAGCTGGGCGGCATACTGGGCTGGATGGAAGAGCTGGAGAAGGCGGACACCTCCGCCGTAACGCCCACCACCAGCGTGCTGGGCATAGAGAACGTAGTCGCCGCCGACAAGCCCGAGACCTTCGCGGCCCGGGAAGAAATACTGAAGCTGGCCCCGGAGCGGGAGTTCGACTTCATAAAGGTCCGCAAGGTCATAGAATAGCCGCATGACACGGGTCGGAAGTTTTGAACCTGAAACTTTTTAAGAGGAAACGATATGAAGACAGCCGTTGAGATAGCCAGCGGAGTGGCCGGGAAAAAATTCAGGGCGGCGGACGTTCTGGAAGAACGCCTGAAGCTGATAAACGAACAGGACGCCGAGATCGGTGCTTTCCTGGAAGTATTCGCGGAAACGGCCCGGGTTCAGGCGGCGGCGGTGGACGCGAAGATAGCGGCCGGCGGCAAGCCCGGGCGGCTGGCCGGAGTGCCGGTGGCGATAAAAGACAATATGCTTTACGCGGGCCACCGCATGACCTGCGCCTCCAAAATACTGGAGGGCTATATCGCCCCGTACACTGCCACCGCCGTAGAGAACCTTATACGCGAGGACGCGGTGATAATAGGCCGCACTAACATGGACGAGTTCGCCATGGGCTCCTCCACCGAGAACTCAGCTTTCAGAAAAACAAGGAACCCGGTGAACACGTCCTGCGTGCCGGGAGGCTCTTCCGGCGGTTCCGCCGCCGCCGTGGCGGCCGGCTTCTGCCCCATAGCCCTGGGCTCGGATACCGGCGGTTCCATACGCCAGCCGGCCGCCTTCTGCGGTGTTTACGGCCTGAAGCCCACCTACGGCGCTGTCAGCCGTTACGGCCTGGCGGCCTTCGCCTCGAGCCTTGACCAGATAGGCCCTTTCGCCGCGGACGCGGCGGACCTCGAACTGGCCTTCAGCGCGCTCTCCAGCCGCGACCCCAAAGATTCCACCTCCGTCGCCTTCCCGCCCGCTAAACCCTGGGACGGGATCGGGGGGGTGCGCATAGGCCTGCCTAAGGAATTCTTCTCCGGCGAGGGCATGGACCGCGAAACGCTCGCGCTGACCCGCGCCGCGGCCGTAAAGCTTGAAAAGCTAGGCGCGCGATTGACCGAGGTTACGCTCCCCAACGCCAAGTACGCCGTGCCGGCCTATTATATAGCCGCCTCCAGCGAGGCCAGCTCCAACCTGGGCCGCTTCGACGGCATACGCTACGGTTTCAGCGCCGCCGGGGCCAACCTCAAGGAGGGATATCAGAAAACCCGCGGCCTGGGCTTCGGCCCGGAGGTTAAGCGCCGCATAATGCTGGGCACCTATAGCCTAAGCGCCGGCTACTACGACGCCTACTACCTGAAGGCGCAGAAGATACGCACGCTCATAAAGAGGGATTTTGAGGCGGCCTTCGAGAAGGCGGATTTCATCATAAGCCCGACCACGCCCTCCCCTGCCTTCAAATTCGGAGAGAAGGTCTCCGACCCGATAGCCATGTACCTCTCCGACATCTTCACCATACCCTGCAATTTAGCCGGGCTCTGCGGCGTCTCCGCGCCTGCCGGGTTTACGGCGGGCGGCCTGCCGGTCGGGGTGCAGTTCCTCGGCCGTCCGTTTTCCGAGCCGTCATTGTTCGGTCTTTTGAAGGTCCTGGAAAATGTCTAGGTCAGAAATGGAACATTCCGCCGGAGGCGTGATACTTGAGGACGGCAGGGTTCTCCTTATACTCATGCGGAACCTGAGCGGTTCCGAGGTCTGGACCTTCCCGAAAGGCCACCTCGAGCCGGGCGAGACCGCGGAGCAGGCGGCCCTCAGGGAAGTGAGCGAGGAAACAGGATTTGACTGCGAGATAGCATCCGCCCTCTGCAAGGCGGAGTATTCTTTCACGCGCGGCGGCAGGCCCGTGGACAAAGACGTGCTCTGGTTCCTTATGCGGCGCAGGGGCGGGGATGGCGTTCCAAAGACGCCCGAAGAAATACTCGGCAAGAAATGGTACCCGCTCGGCGACGCCGAAAAGATACTGGCCTATAAGAGCGACCTTGAAATTATAGAGCTGCTGAAAAAAATATGATGGAGACCGTTATGCCTGACTTTGAGCCTGTCATCGGACTTGAGATACACGCGCAGCTGAAAACAGAAACAAAGATGTTCTGCCGCTGCCGGGCCGGCGCCTTCGACGCGCCAGCCAATACCAATATCTGCCCTGTCTGCACCGGTCAACCCGGCACGCTGCCGGCGGCGAACGAGCGGGCGGTGGAACTGGGCATAAGGACGGGCCTGGCGCTTAACTGCCTGATAAACGAGGTCTCCGTCTTCGCGCGGAAAAACTATTTTTACCCGGACCTGCCTAAATCCTACCAGATCTCGCAATACGACAAGCCCCTCTGCGGGCCCGGCTTTATTGAAATAGATCTGAAGGACGGCGGCGCGAAGAGGATACGCGTTACACGGGCCCACCTGGAGGAGGACGCGGGGAAGTCCCTGCACGCCCTGGGCAGCGAGGAGCTGGACCACACACTGGTCGACTTCAACCGCTGCGGCATACCCCTTATCGAGATAGTTTCCGAGCCGGACATGAACTCCCCGGAGGAGGCCTATGCCTACCTGACCGAGCTGAAACAGCTGCTTGAGTGGACCGGCGTCTGCGGCTGCGATATGGAAAAAGGGGAGCTGCGCTGCGACGTCAATATTTCCCTGCGGCCGCGCGGGGAAACAAAGCTGGGCCGCAAAGTGGAAATAAAAAACCTGAATTCCTTCAAGGCGGCCAAAGACTCCATAGTCTATGAGATCTCCCGCCAGGCAGGCGCCCTCGCCCGGGGAGAGACCATAGCCCAGGACACCCGGTTGTGGGATGAGAAGGCGCAGAGAACCGAGCCGATGCGCTCCAAAGAGATGGCGCATGACTACAGGTACTTCCCGGAGCCGGACCTGCCGCCACTGCGCGTGACGGCCGGGCGCCTTGAAGCCGCGAAGAAAGAGGCCGGCGAACTGCCGCGCGCCGTGCGCGCGCGTTTCCAGCGCGATTTCGCCCTCAGCGCCTACGACGCCGGGGTGGCCGCCTCCGGCAGGGAGCTGGCGGCCTACTCGGAAGCCTGCATGCGCCTGGCCGCGGACTCCGGCCTTGGCGCGAAGCCGGTGATCAACCTGATCGGGGGGGAGTTCCTGGCCCGCCTTAACGAACGCAAGATCGCCCCCCCGGACATCGCGGCCAAGGCCATAAGCCCGGCGGCGCTGGTAAAAACGGCGGCGCTGGTCTCGGCCGGAAAAATCTCGGCCTCCGCGGCCAAAACCCTTTTCACCAAAGCCTGGGATACCGGCAAAGACCCTGAAGCGCTGCTTAATGAGCTGGGACTTGCGCAGGTAAGCGACTCGGCGCAGATAGAAACCTGGGCAAAAGAAGCCATAGCCGCGCACCCGAAAGCGGCGGAAGACTTCAGGGCCGGCAACGAGAAGGCTATCGGCCCGATAGTCGGCGTGCTGATGAAGAAATCCAAAGGAAGGGCCAACCCGCAGCTCGCCGGCGAGATAGTAAAAAAACTCCTGCTGTAACCGGCGCCGGGCGCCGCGGGCCCGAGTGCCCATAGCGGCCTGGGCCCTAAAACCGCTTTTCGGGGGCCTTTGTGCCTTTGCCAAGGACCAGCGCCGCTGTTATACTTAATGTACGAGCGGTATCGGTCCGGACAAAAGGAACCTAATGCGCCTCTATATCCTTACGCTTTCTTCAGCCCTTTCGCTGGCCTGTCTGTCGCAGGCCCGCGCCGTTCCAGCCGCAGAAGATTTTAACGACTCGTTCAGCCTTGAACGCGCGGCCGAAGCGGCCGTGCCGGTCCCGTCGGCGCCCGCCCAACCGGCCGCGCTCCAGGGCGTTTCATCCGTCAAGACCGTAAGCGCGGACATGTCCGGTTTTTTCCTCCGCCTTGAGAGCGTTGGCCTTGCGACCGGGCAGCTCCGTGCGCTTACCTCGAAAGTGAAGGTGGTTTTCGGCGGTATGCCGGCGGACGCGGCCGCGACCTATGGCTATATGATGAACACGCTGCACCTCCCGCCGGATTTCAGCGAAGGCGGACAACCCCGGGTGCGCTTCGACCTTAAACCCTACGAGATCTCCACGCTGCTGCACGAGTACGTACACGCGGAGCGGGACGTGCTGGCCGACAAGGGCGCGCCGAAGGGTACGCCCGCCAGGGAACACTACGACGCGGTCAACGCCATACAGGCCGACCTGCGCTCGCAGTCGCTTTTCTACCGTTACTCCTGGATGAAGGCGGACGAAGTTTCCGCGTACTTCATGGGCGACGCGATAAACACGCTCTTCAACGGGATAGACGACCTGATAAGCTACAACACCTTTTTCAACGGTTCCAAAGCGCCCACGGTGGCTGAAGCCAGGCGGCTAGGCGGCCTGCTCCTTATGCCCTCGGCGCAGGCCGTCAGCAACGGCCACTGGGAAAGCATGATGCTGAAAGCGTATTCGCGGTTCGGGCAGGACCCGGCCAGCGACGTTGCCCAATTCAAGCAGGGACTGATCTCCGGCTTTACTTCCGTACATTGGGACGAGAGACAGAGCGTAAAAGACGACATGTACGCTAATATACTGGGCTTGAAGCCGCCTAAGACCCTGGAAGAACTGACCAGCCGCCTGAACAAGATAGACAATAAGTGGATACGAGGGGTACGCGAGCAGGTGGCTCAAGCCCGCATGAAGAACGCGCTGAAGGCCGAAGCTGAAGCCGCGGCGCACGATAAGCTGCAGGGTTTCACAATTTCCCGGCCATAATACTGAAGAGCGCGGCCTCGGGTCTAAAGACCGCATGGCCGCCTTTCAGCTCCACATTCAGTTCCACCGGCCTGAAGAGCAGGCCCCATAAAAAAAACTGCGCGCTGCGGTTGAAAGCCGAGGCGCGCCTGACGCGGCCCGCGGCCGCGGCTATTCTTCCAGGCCCGCCAGGCAAGCCGGAGAAAGCGCCCGCGATATTCCCTTCGGCCGCTTTCAAAAGCGCTTCATCAAGCCCGGCGGCGGCTCCCTCCAGCTCTGCCCTGTCAGCCGGGTAAGCGGAGCGCGGAAAAAAATAGGCGAGATACTTCAGCATCGCGTAGTCATAGAGGCAGGAGAACCCCCCCGCCTCCGACGCGCGCTTGAGGCCGATAAACCCGCTGTAGGCCGAATACCGCAGGTAAAAAACCGAAAAATCCCTTTCCGCGGCGCCCAGCCCTGCCCCGGCTTGCTGGCCCGCGGCGGCCGCCTCAAAAGAAGCCCTCAAGCCTGCGGCGGCGGCGGCCAGTGTGTCCGCTCCAGCCGTCCCGGCCAGCGCGCGCAGCGCCGCCTCTATCGCCGCCAGGTCCGCCGCCCTGAGACTCAGTTCCAGCGAAGCTATTTTTGCGCGCACACGCGCGCGGCCGGACTCAAGCGCCCGGGATTCGGCGCCGGTTATACGACCCCGGCCTTTAACCCCCGAGGCTGCCACCACGAAATCCCCATACTCCGCCAGCGCTTCCCTGTACGGCCTCTCAAGCCCGCGCGGGGCTCCCCCGTCCGGGCCGCGCGCAGCCGCCAGCCAGACGCCGTCCGCGGCGACTTCACGCTCCAGCCCGGCTTTGTTCAGGCGGTAATCGGCGTATCCGGAAAAAAAGGCGGCTCCCCCCGGGCCTGCGTCGCCGGCCAGCGCGGCGCGGACGGCGCCCGTCTGCTGGGGCCCCTCGTAAAGACTCCGGCCCGCCGCCTCAAGGGCCTCCATCGGAACGCCGGCCCCTCCGGCGGCGGCATTGAGGTCCTTGATCAGGCTCAGGAAATTCGGATTGATCTCCCACACAGATTCATGCTCCCGGATATTTTCCGGCGGCGCGGTCTCGCCGGATCTAAGGTTCAGGTATAGCTCCGCCGCCGCGCCCTTATTTTTCTGTATCCATTCCATCACTATTGAGCGCGCCCCGGAGTTGGTCTCCACTCCGCCCAGGCCCACATACCTGGCCGCAACTCCGGAAGCGATCAGCGCGTCGGCCACCTCGCCCCTGAAGAAAAGGCTGAATGAAAGCCTGTCCCTCACCGCGGCCAGTTCGGTTTCCCGGGCGTTCTGGGGCTGCGCCTCCCCCCCGGCGCAAAGCGCCGGCGGGCAGCCGAGGAGTAACAGCAGAAGGATCGTTCTCATTATAGCCACGAGCGGATGAAGTAAAGAAGTCTTGAGGCCGCGCGCGCGGTCCAAGGCCGGCGCCGCAGGTCCTCCCGCGTTATCTGCCGGGAATTCTTAAGGTCTTCGCGGAAAACCCGCGCGAGTTCGCCGCCGAACCCGGTACCGTGGATGTTAAGGTTCAATTCAAGATTGTAATGCAGGCTGCGGTGGTCAAGGTTGTGACTGCCGACCGAGGCCCAGACCCCGTCTATCACCGCCGTTTTGGAATGAAGTATGGGGCCATGCCACTCGTATATCTTTATCCCGTTCTTCATCATGTGGCCGTACATGGCCCAGGAGGCCCAGCGCACGTAAGGGTGGTCGGTCTCCCAGGGCGCTATCACGCATACGTCGACCCCGCGCCGCGCCGCTTTTATCAGGCGGCGGTAAACCAGTCGGTCCGGGAGGAAGTAGGCGTTCGTGATATAGATGGACTTCAGGGCGCGGTCTATGGCGTAGCGGTAACTTCGGCGTATTGAACGGACATTGCGTATGCCGTTGGCCGAAACAACAGAAACCGCCTGGCCGCCCGCCACGACCGAAGCAAGGACAGGCCGCGGCCGCGCCGCGGGGCCGCGGACCGGGCTGGAGACCGTCCACGCCTCCCAGAATATTCCCTCCACGGCCGCCACTACGGGGCCGCGGACCTTCACCTGGACGTCCTTCCAGCCGCGTCCGCCCATGGAGCGCGGCGCGTCGTAGTCGGTAATATTGAACCCGCCGACGAACGCCCATTCCCCGTCCACACAGAGGATCTTCCTGTGGTCCCGCTTTATCCAGTTCCAATACGGCTTCCAGAAAATTACGGGTCTGAACTCGGCCACATTTACTCCTACGGCCGCCAGACCGGAAAAGAAATCCCGGTCGGTCAGTATGGATCCGACCGAGTCGTACAGCAGGTACACCTCCACGCCTTCGCGGGCCTTTTTCCGCAGCAGGTCGGCCACGACGCGGCCTATCCCGTCATCCGCGAAGCAATAAGATTCCAGGAGTACGAAGCTGCGGGCTCCGCCGATCGCCGCCAGCATGGCCGGGAACGCCTCTTCCCCGCTGTGCAGCAGTTCGACCCCGTTGCCTTCTATCGTGTTCGCGGACCGGGAGCAGTAGCGCCGCCAGTTTTCTTTTTCCAGCATATATCTTTTTCCAGACGTTCAATGGATACGCCACCGCGCTCCAGGAGCGCGCGTTGATATGAGTTTCGCGCGCCCGAAACGGACGGCAAAGGCATGGCGCGTATCATGGCCGAACATTCGCCGCGCAGCCCCGCGTCGGCCCGCAGGTGAGCCAGGTCCAGTCTGGCCCCGGCGTAAAATGGCTCCAGCGCCAGCGCCCTGCGGAAGCTGGCCTCCGCCTCGGCGGATCTTCCGGACGCGGCCAGCACGCGGCCCGCCGCTTCGGCAAGGAACGGGTCCTTAGGCTCGTGCCGGCCGGAATAGTCCAGAGCGGCCAGCGCCAGCTCCGGATTCCTGCCGGCCAGCGCTTCAGAATACCCCAGCTGCAAAAATGATCCGCCTCGGACGGCAGCTCCGGAGGCCAGGCCCGCGGCCAGCCAAAGCGCGCACAACGAACCGGCGGCCAGCCATTTCAATTTGGGCCGAGCGGCGGGCGCCTCCCCGGCGTACCCCGAAAAGCCCAGACAGCCCCAGAAAAGAAGGGCGGAAGCCCCGGAGTAAAATATCATATCGGTTCCGGCCTCTATAAAAACGGCGAGCGCCGCAAGCTTAAGGGGCAGTCCGCGCCGCCCGCCGCCCAGCAGGCCGGCCGCCGCCGCCAGCACAAAAAATACCGCGGCAGGGAATCCCGCCTCGGCCGCCAGGTTCAAGGGTTCGCTGTGCGCATGCATGGTATAGTGCCCGTAATACGATATCCCGTCGAAATACGGGAATTTAACGATCTCGAAGGCCCTTTCAAAAAGCCCCGGGCCCCAGCCGAAGAACGGCCTGGCGGCCGCTGCCTCGAGCGCCGCCCCCCATAAGCGGGGCCTTTCAAAAGCGCGGGCGGCCGAAAATTTAAATACGCCTTCCAGCGTTGAAACCGGGGATAAGGCCGCCACAGCAAGCAGCGCGAGTATCAGCGCGGCCAGGGCGCGGCGTTTCCCCAAGACGGCGAGCCCGGCGCCCGCGCTCAGGCAGGCGGCAAGCAGGGCGCCGCGCGAGCCCGAAACGACCATTCCCGCGGCAAGGAGAAGCACAAGCACGGAGTACACCGATATTCCGCGAACCCCTTCAGCGCCGGAAAGAATTATGACCGCGGCCGGGAAGGCGGCCGCCGCGAAAACCGCCGAGTAATTGGGGTTGGCCCCCACAAGCCCCAGGACCGGCCTTCCCGATAATTTCTGAAAAATAAAAACAGAGGCCGCCAAAGCGCCCAGCCCGAGCACCGCTCTCAGCCAGTTTTCCCTGCCGCACGGAGCCGAAGAGGCGCTGAAGAAAAACAGACCCAGCACGGCGTATTTGCACAAGACGGGCAGCGAGGCCGCCAAATCCGGAGAGAAAAACGAGGCGGCGGCCAGCCAGGAGAAAAAAAGCGCCGGCAGGGCTGAGGTCGGCGCAAAAGGCCTGCGGCTCATGAGGAACCAGGCCAGGAAGAGGGCCGTAAAAACAGCCCAGGCCGCGGAGGAGCGCAGCCCCCCCAGCGCCAGCGCCAAAACCAGGAGAAAAGACGGCGCCGCCATGTCCGCGTTCTCTGTTATTTCGCGCGAAACTCTCATTTAAAGACCTCCGCGCGCCTTCTGGCAAGCCCGGCGGCCGCCATTTCAGAACCCGGGGCGGCATAGATCTTTTTCAGCGCGAACCAGGCCCTGGCGCTGTAACGGTTTTCCAGCAGCGCGCCTTCGTAATACCGCGCGGCGCGCCGATCCTGACCGGGCACCCTGGAACTGATGCCGCCGAGGAATTCAAGCGCTTGCCCCCTGAACAGGGCCGACCCCAGGGCGCCGCGCAGTTCGTATTCGGCGGACGGCAGTCCGCTCTTCCCGGCGGCGGCCAGGGCGCGCCGCTCCGCCATTTCGAAAGACAGGCTGGAGAAATTAAGCCCCCCGAGCGCGGCAAAGATCGCGGCGGCAAAAACAAGCGCGGCGGCCGCGGCCCTGCGCCCGATACGCAGCGGCTGCTCCTCCCGGGCCGGGGAACTCAGCAGGTAGCAGAAGATCCAGAAATTGGCCGGGACGGACAAGCCAAAGTCAATTACAGAATGCGCCAGCGCGGCTATCAGGGAATACCTGACCAGCCCCCGCTTGGCGCGCACGGCCGCGTAAACGGTAAAGAACCAGAGAACCGCCGCGGGGAAACCGTTCTCGGCCAAAAATTCAAGGTAGTAATTATGGGCGTAGATCGCGTGTTCCCTGAAGACGCCGGCGGGCTGGAAAGCCGCCTGGACCCGCGCGAAAGAGGCGTATCCGAAGCCGGCAAGCGGTCGGGCCAGGAACATGTCCCAGGCGCTGCCCCACCAGGCCAGCCGGCCCGCTATAGAGTCCGCCCTCGAGAAGAAGAAAGCCAGGGCGCACAGCGCCGCAAAACCGGCCGGCGCCATTCTCCTGCCGCTTGACCCGCCGGCCTTAAGCCGGGAAAAACCATAGACACCGGCCGCGGCCAGGCCGGCGAGCGCGGCGCCCAGCGACTGGGTCCAGACCACGAGCGCCGCCATGGCGGCGGCGAGGGGCCACTGGCCCCTTTCCAGAGCCAGCGGGACGATCATGACGGCGTACAGGGCCAGGGCGTTAAGGTTGGTAAGCGGCGGGCTGACGGTGAAATTTTTAAGCGCGAACGCCTGGAAGATCGAAAGCCCGATGACCAGCCACGCCCCCCCCAGAACGGCCCCGTCGGCCGTACGCCTTTCCTGCGGCCCTAAATAAGAGGAAAAGGCGAATATCAGCAGGCCGGCGCCGTAGTTCCCCCACTCGTTAAAGATGCAGCCGCGCAAAGGGCTCAGCGCGAGCGAGAGCAGGCTGAGGGCCGCGGCCCCCCAGAGGGGATAGAATTTTTTTGAGGATAGGCCGGCCGGAACGCCGTCGCCGTACAGGCGCAGGAAAAACCAGGACGCGCAGGCCAGGAGAACTACCTGCTGAAAAGCGAGCTGCAGCCGCAGGTCGAAAACGGCCTGCAGAACAGGGGCGACGGCGAAGACGGCGGAGAATAAGTAAACCAGCATTTTCACCGCCGCCGGCAGGCCGGATTGTTAATTTTCCAGTATCCTGGGTGTAACGAAGATCAGGAGTTCCATCCTGTTGCGGCTCATGCTTTTTTTCTTAAATAGCCAGCCGAGAAGAGGAATGTCCCCGAGCAGCGGCACCTTGTAGACGGCCTCGGATTGCGTGTCGGAGATAAGGCCGCCGATAACGATGGTCTCCCCGTTCCTCACTATCACGCTGGTGTCAGCGGAACGGGTGTCGATGCCGGGAGCGCCGCCGGTCACGGCGGCGACGGTGAGGGAAACCTGGCTTATCGAGGGATTGATCTTCATCGAAATGCGCCCGTCAGGATTTATGGTCGGCGTCACCTTGAGCACTATGCCGGTGGTAAGATAGACGACCCTGGTGGTGGTGACGGGGGGCACGGCGACGGTGGTATCCGACGTGGTGTACGGGATCTGGGTGGTGATGTTTATGCTGGCTTCCTTGTTATTAAGGGTGGCCACCTTGGGATCGGACAGCACCTTGGCTTTGCCTTTTTTGGCGGCTGCCGTAATGATGGTATCGAACATATAATTCGATGCCACCTTGCCCAGGCGGAAGGCGCCGTAAACCACGTTCGCCGGCAGGTTGACGCCGGTGCCGCTCTGGCTGTTAGCGGTGGGGCCGGCGGGCTGCGCCGTACCCGCTATCACATTTTTGTAGTTAGTCAGAATGCTGCTGGGGGTACCGAGCGCCGCGGTGGGACCGATAGGGCTGGAAGCGTCGCCGGCGCCGAAATAAGCGCCGCTCTTATCCATGCCGTAGCCGGACCACTGCACGCCGTAATCAAAGGAGTCGTCGAGGGAAACCTCTACCAGCTTGGCCTCTATCAGCACCTGTTTGGGGATGCGGTCCAGGCTGTATATCAGGCGGGCCGTCACGTCCAGCCCCATCGGGGAATCGGTGACTACCAGCGCGTTATTTCCCTCGTCCGCCGTACACGTAGCCTTGCGCCCTTCGGCCGCCGCCACGGAATCTACCTGCACCTTCACGTCCGCCGCCCTGGCGTAGCCGAGGAAAAAGACGCGGGTCTGCGGCAGGGCCTTCTTCTGCTCGGCTATGAAGCCCGATGGCGAACCGATGCGCAGTATATTGTCGCCGGCCTGCTGCGCGGCCAGGCCCTTCATGTTAAGCAGCGTGCGGAAAGCCTCGTCGAACGGCACCTTGTTAAGGCTTATCGTGACGGGCCCGGAAACGTCGTCGTTGTAGATAACGTTTACGCCGGCTTTGGCGGCCAGCATATCTATCACTTCGCGGATGTCGGCGTCGCTGTAATCGAAACTTATCGGATCGCGGGAGAGCGTATCCATTATGCTGCGGGAGAACTGCGCACGCTCCTTCGACGGGGCGGCCGTAGGGGCGGTGTAGACGAGATCGGAGGGCTTTATCGGGGCGGCCTCGAGCGTCATCTCTATCGGCCTGGCGGCGGCCTGGTTTTTAACGTCTGGGGCTATAACCTTCACCCCGGCGGGCACATCGGCGGCCGCGGCCTTGACCTGAACCACGGGAGGGAGCGCGGCCTGAACCGGGGCCTTGGCCGCGGCGGGAAGCGCGTGCAGCATTACCACAAGTTCCGAGCCCTTACGGGTTATCTCGTACGCGGTCTTCTGCGTCAGTTCCATGACCACGCGGGAAATGCTCACGGGGCTCGTCTGGAACTGGCTGGTGCGGACCTTGCGCAGGAATTGGCCGTTCGCCGGCATATCCTGGAGCGTCTTCATTTTGGAATCGAGGAGCTCGAGCACCATCTGGGGAGGCTGCTCGATGTTGAGCACCTTGTACTCAACCGGGCGATCGGTCGCTATGTAAACATTGTCGGCCGAAACCCGCACCGACTGGACCGAAGCGTTTTCCAGGGCGTAAAGGACCATTGAATTCTGGGCGAAAAAAACAAGGGTCACGGCCGAGGCTATGAGTTTTTTCATTTTTATTTCTCCGGTAAGCTTTCTTTTTCGCGCAGGTTGAGCTGGTAAACCTTTTTATCCCTGGTGGTCAATATAACCTGCTTGCCTTTAACCACGCCGGTCACGCCGGGCACGGTTTTCTTTTTGGAATCCATAAGCCGGCCGGATTTAAGCGTGTAGCTGGCCCCGGACGGATCGCGCAGCAGCGCCTGCCGGCCATTCGAGTCATCCATTATTCCGTTGAGAGTAAGGGTGTAAATGGAGAAGATCCCTTTATCCGCAGCGGCGGTCCCTTTGGAGGGAGCGGCGGTACCCTTCTGGTCTCCGAAAAAGGTAGAGGGGATGAGCGGGTCCCGGGCGTTAACAGGCCGGTAAGCCTGTTCAACCGTGGCGGGATGCGTGGAAACCGCGACCTGGGCTGACGCCGGGACCGCATAGGAAGCTAGTAGGACCGTTATTATAAGGCGCATATTTTATCAGCCGTTATACTGGTACGCCACCAGGGTAAAGGAAGCGCTGATCGAAGTGTCCGCCCCCGGGGTGGCGGAGAGATTAAGGTTCTCTGTGGTAAGGATGCGCTCCTCGAGGCCGAGCGCCGTCAGGAAACGCCCTATATCGGTGTAGTTACCCTTCAGGGTTATCTGGTATGAAACCCGGGTAAAATATTCCACCTGGGCGCTGCCAGTGGGCACTATGGACTGCACGCTGACCTGGTATTTGCGGCTGAGAGTGGTTATGGTGCGGAGGAGGTCGGGCAGTTTGCGCTCGCGCGGCAATTGTTTCTGCGCCGCCTCTTTCTCGGCCACGATGGAGGCCAGTTTGGACTCCAGATCTTTGTACTTAGCCTTCTGTATCTTGGCCTTGCTGATGTCCGCTTCGATAGACGCCACCTGGGAGGTGTTTTCGCCTATCTTCTTGGCCATGGGCAGCCAGAAATAGGTCAGGTAGGCATAAATAAACAACCCGCCGAACAGCACCCCCGCCGCTATCTGCCCCATCTGCTCTTTGGTAAGTTGGATCTTGCCCATTTTTTTACCTGTACAAGTATTTGAAAGTGAGAGGCACGGCGAAGTGCCGTCCATCTTCCGTTTCCGAAACGGCGATGCCGCCGACCCCGACGTCGGAGCAGAGCCCGCCCGTCTCCAGGGAATTTATCCAGTAGGCCAGGTCATAAGCGGAATTGGAGTTTACGGAAACGTCCACCTTGAGCGAATCCGGGTTGGTGGCCGTGGCCACGCCGTTGAACCAGATGGTGCCGGGCAGGTCGCTCGTAAGGTCCTGCATAAAGCGCGTGTATACGAACCGGCCCTTATTGATGCTGCTTATGGCGTCCAGGTAGCGCTGGACTTCCGCTATCTGCGCCTCGATGGCTTTCACCGCATCCACGTCTTTCTGGAGCGTTTTAAGCTCGGCGGTGCGCTTCGACAATTTGACCTCTATCGTGGTAGCGCGCGTGATCTGCCACAGCGAGAGCAGCACGATGCTGGCCACCACAACAACTCCGACCAGCACGGCCTTGGCGATGACCGCCTTGTGGTCTATCCGCTCTATGTACTGAGGGGGAATGAGATTTATCTTGATCATTCTTCCCAATCCTTAAGCCTGCGCAAGGCGAGCCCCGCGGCCACGGCCAGGGCAGGCAGAACGTCACGCGGGATGTTCTTGGGCTGCTCCGACAGGAAAGCCATCGGGTTGACGACCTCCACCGGCACCTTGAACTCCGCCGAAAGGAATTTTGTGATATTGCCAAGGTTCGCCATACCGCCGGATACGAAAATTTTCGATATCGAGTGATCGACGCCCTGCGACAGGTAGAAATCTATGGAGCGGGAAACCTCGGTATAGAGATCGCGCAGGACCCCCGCGGCGGCCTTGGAAACCGCGATGCCTTCCCGGTCGAAATTCTCTATGGCCGCGGCCTTATCCTCCTCGGAAACCAGGAGAGGATGCGCTCTTTTGGCCGCGTCGGCGGCGGCGGTGTCGGATTTGAGGGCCTTGGCTATGGCCTTGTCGAATGTGGCGCCGGCCACAAAGATGTCGCGCACCACGCGGGTAACGCCCTGGGCTATTATCGAGATATTCGTCACTTTCTGGCCGATGTTAAGCATCAGCACCGAATTGCTCTCGCCCTTGGGGGCAAGACGGCTGTAAAGGGTTTCCAGGGCGAAGGAGTCCACGTCGATAATGAGCGGGTCGAGCCCGGCGCCCTCTATTATATCTATCTTGTCCTGCACGGCCTCGCGTTTCGCGGCCACCAGCACCGTGTTCATCTTGGGCTCTCCGTCCTCGGAGAAATCGTTAAGTATGGAGTAGGTGAGATTCACGTCCTTGATGTCAAAAGGGATGAAGGGCTCGGCCTCCACGTTGATGGTCTGGGCAAGCTCCTTGCGGGAAAGCTTGGGAAGTTTGACGTAACGGACTATAACGGCGTTGCCGGAGACGGCCGCGGCCGTATAACGGGCCTGTATGCTTTTTTTCTTCAGGTATGTTTTGATTTCCTTGGAAATGATGGCTTTTTTTTCGTCGGGAAGGGCGTCAGCCTTGATATCGAGCGGTATGTATCCCCAATCCCTGAGCTTCACCGTCTTTTTGTCTTCGGAAAAGCAGACGATCTTTACGGCGTAATTGCCGATATCAAGACCGATCACTTCCTTGGGCGGGAACATTATTTTCGTAAGACTTGAAAGCATCGGTTTAAAAACCCCTCGCTCCGGATCGGGACAGCCCCGGCCAAACACCAGCCTGACGATGTAGTCTGATTACAACAATTAATTATTGCATGTAAACCCCCGGTTGTCAAGTGCGCTTCTCGGGGCGGGTTTCAGGATCCGGACCATGTTTATACGGTTTAAGGGCGCCCAGGAGGAAACGGCTTATCTGCTCGCTGGCTCCGTATATCTGCAGACCGGCGCGCGCCAGGAAGAAAAGCGTGAAACCCAGGAAAAAGGACTGGTAAATCCACTCGAAATTCCTTATGAAGGGGAAAACCGCGTCCTGGAAAGCGTAGTACGCGAAAAGCAGGGCGAGTATTTTTATCAGGCTGCCGGCCAACGCACCGGCTCCGGGCATAAAGTCGAACAGTCCGTCCACCGGGGGAGAGGCCTCCCGCCCGAACTTCACCATTACCGCCACGGCGAACGCGGAAACAACGGCGTTCAGGAAAGCGCCCACTGGCAGCTTCTGGCTCATGAACGGCAGGGCCTGGGCGAAAGGCAGCTGGTCCATGAACCAGCCTATCGCGAAAAGCGTGAACAGGATCACCAGCGTTTTTACGGCCTTTACCAGCAGAGTCCAGAAAATTTCTTTTTTTGCCATAACCTGAATTTAACAAAAAAAGGCTGGCATGGCAAATTTGGCTCCGGTTTCGCCCGTCTTCCCGCAATACTTTTAGATGTTTAATAATATTATTGAAACGCGCCTCCCGTTTGTGCTAATATTGAGGCTTAAGCGCCCCGGGGAGGCCGGACCGCGTTCGCGGGCCGGTTTCGCGGCACAGCCGCCAATACTGTATCTGCGCCTTATCGGGGGGGGCCAATGCTTGTGGAGGAACCAATTATGATAGTAGACAGAACCGAATACAAAGGCCAGCCGGTCCTTATACTCAAACGGAACGAGAACGACAAATACCCGTTCTCTTTCGGCCTCTCCAAGGCCCGCCTCATAATCGAGGGCTTTGAAGAGATAAAAAAGTTCGTGGCAGAAAACGACAACAAAGAAGAAAAGAAGTAATCGCTTCTTCCGGGCCGAAACGAATGCCGTCCAAGACTTCCGAGCTAGCGATAGCCGGGTTTTACGACGGTATTTGTTTTTTCTACGGGGCGGCTAACTCGTTTTTAACCTTCGGGCTGGACCGTTACTGGAGGGCCAGGGCCGCCGCGGCCGCGAAAAAGCTTGCCCCCGGTGCGTGTACGGCCCTGGACGTCTGTTGCGGCACGGGTGACTTTTCGCTGGCGCTTCAAAGAGCCTTCGGACCCGGCCTGGCCATCACCGGCGCCGACCTCAGCGCGGCCATGCTCTCCGCCGCGAAAAAAAAGATGCCGGGTGTCAAATTCGTAGAGGCCGAAGCGAAAGCGCTCCCTTTCCCGGACGCCGTCTTCGACCTCGTGGCCATATCTTTCGCCACCCGCAACCTTAATATAGACAAACCGAAACTGCTGGCGGCCCTTCGCGAATTCCGCAGGGTGCTTAAACCCGGGGGCGTTTTCGTAAACCTCGAGACAACCCGGCCCGGGAACCCCCTTATCCGGCTGCTTATGCGCTTTTACGTCGGAACCGTCATCGGCCTGCTTAACCTGGCATCGCCGAAAAGCAGGGCGTCGTATACCTTCCTGAAAAAAACGATCCTGGCTTTTTACGGCGCCGGGGACTTCTCGGCGCTGCTGGCCGAAGCCGGTTTTTCCGGACCAGCCCACCGCATACTCTGCCCCGGAGCCGTCGCGGTTCACACCGCGGGCAGGTAGCTATTCACGCGACGAACGCAGCCGGTCGCGCGCCATCTTAAGAACGATAAGAGATTCCCTTTCCCTCTCCTCGAGATTCCCGGAGAGGAAAGATATCGTTTCCCGGCAATCGGGCATCAATCTTTTCGAAAGGGCGTTGCAGCGGCGCTGCGTCTTTTTAAGTTCGCGGGCCAGCCGCAGGACCGCGGTCTCCAGCCCGGCCAGGCCGGCGAGGAGCGGCAGGGCGCCGGCGAACAATTTCCCGGCCAGGTCGGCGGCGGCCGGAGTTCCGCCGGGACCGAACGCCGTGAATGCCGGCTCCGCCATCCCGTACGCTTCCGGCAGCCGCACGCCCATAAGCCGGCGCTCCCCTATCTCCGCCTTGTGAGCCGCGCGCGCCCCGAGGGCGGCCCTGTCAACGGCGGAGGAACCCGCGTCGAGCGTCGCCTCCCTGAGCGCGCTGAAAGCGCGCCGAAGCGCGTCTTCGGCTTTCAGCCGGGCCTGCCTTGCGCGCCCGGAAGTGACTGTCAGCTCCCCGAGCAGCAGCTCCCTTTTCTGGTCGAGGAGGCTATAGCCCTCCTCGGCGAAAGCCAGCTGCCGCTTGAGGGCCAGGAGCGAGGATTTTGTGGCGGGCAAGTCCAGGAGCGCCATACTTTTCTACCTTCGCTCCTTGTTCTTTTTATAGTGTTCATCCAGCATCTCTCCGCTGACGCGGTGCAGTTCCTCCCGGGGCAGCATGGAAAGCATCTCCCAGCCCAGGTCCAGGGTCGTCTCGACAGGCCGGTCCTCGTGCTCGCCCTGGTTGAGGAAGCGCCGCTCAAAATTTTCCCCGAACTTCAGGTACAGCTTGTCTCCGGCGCTCAGGTCGTCCTCACCGATGATGTCGGCCAGTGCCCGCACGCGCTTAACATAGGCGTAGCAGGCGAAAAGCTGGCTCGCCAGCGCCGGGTGATCCCCGCGCGTATAGCCCTTGCCGACACCGTCCTTCATCAGGCGTGAAAGGCTTGGGAGGCCGGCTATCGGAGGATATACGCCGCGCTGGAAAAGGTCCCGGTCCAGCACTATCTGCCCCTCCGTGATATAGCCGGTCAGGTCCGGCACCGGGTGGCTGATGTCGTCGGAAGGCATGGTGAGTATCGCGGTCTGGGTTATGGAGCCGCCCGAGCCCTCGACGCGCCCGGCCCGCTCGTAAATGGAGGCCAGATCGGAGTACAGGTAGCCGGGGTAGCCCTTGCGCCCGGGGATCTCGCCCCGGGCAGTTCCCACCTCGCGCAAGCTCTCGCAATAGTTCGTCATATCCGTCAGCACCACGAGCACGTGCCGGCCGAGGTCGAAGGCCAGGTATTCGGCCAGCGTCAGCGCGGCCCTCGGCGTAAGCAGACGCTCAACCCCTGGCGCGTCCGCCAGCGACAAGAACATCGCCACCCGCTCGAGGGCTCCGGATTCCTCGAAGTCGCGCATAAAATAATCCGCCACGTCCCGCTTCACGCCCATCGCCGCGAAGACTATTGAGAAGCCGCCTTTTTCTCCGGGCAGCCGGGCCTGCCGCACCAGCTGCGCGCAGACTCGGTCGTGCGGCAGGCCGTTGCCGGAGAAGATCGGCAGTTTCTGGCCGCGCACCAGGGCGTTCATGCCGTCTATGGCCGAAATGCCGGTCTGTATGAATTCGCGCGGGTAGCGACGCGCCACGGGGTTGATGGGCGAACCGTTTACGTCGCGCCTGTCCCCGGAAAGAGGCGCCGGTCCGCCGTCGGCCGGGCGCCCAAGCCCGTCGAAAACGCGCCCGAGCATGCTCTCCGAAACCGGCAGTTTAAGGCTTTCTCCCAGGAAGCGCGCCCTGAGCGTGCCGCAGGAGAGGCCTTCTGTGCCCTCGAGCACCTGCACGACTGCGGCATCTTGCGAGATATCCAGCACTCGCCCCAGCCTCGGACGCCCGCCGCGGTCCCTTATCTCCACAAGTTCGTCGAAGCCCGCGTCACGGACGCGCTCCACAACCACCAGAGGTCCCTCTATCCGGGAGGCTCCGACGTATTCCAGCCCGCTGTCGCGCAAGCTCATACAACGCCCCCCTTTCCCGCTCTTACGGAGAGCTCGGCCAGCTCGTCTTTTACCGCCCCCTCAAGATCCGCGAGCTCCTGAACCCCTGGGCATTCGGTTTTGGCCCGCATGACCCTGCCAACGCACGGCAGCGCGGAAATATCCGCCAGCGCCGCGCCGGACTTTATAAGGTCGCGGGCGCCGACGTAAAGCGCCATTATAACCCTCAGCAGCGCCGCCTGCTTTTCCAGGGGGCAGTACATATCCGCTTCGTCGAAGGCGCTCTGCGCCAGGAAACCCTCGCGCATGATCCCTCCTATAAAAAGGAACAGCCGCTGGCCGTCCGGCAGGGCGTCCGGCCCTATGAGGCGCGCGATCTGGCGGTAATGTTCCTCCCGCTGAAGCACTACCATGGCTTCGCCGCGCAGCTCTCTCCAGCCCGGGGCGATCTTCTCCCAGGCGTTCTCCACTTCCTCGAGATAGTCCGAATAGGAACGCAGCCAGTTGATGGAGGGGTAATGCCTGGCGTTGGCAAGCTCCGTATCCAGCGACCACAGCACCCTGGTAAAGCGGCGGGTGTGCTGCGTCACCGGTTCCGAAAAGTCCCCCCCCGGCGGACTGACGGCTCCGACTATGCTGACCGAGCCCTCCCACCCGCCGAGGGCCGTAACGGCTCCGCCCCGCTCGTAGAACTGCGCCAGGCGGGAGGGGAGGCTCGCGGGAAAGCCCTCCTCGGCCGGCATCTCCTCCAGCCGCGCGGCCATCTCGCGCAGCGCCTCGGCCCACCTGCTGGTCGAATCCGCGAATACCGCCACGTCCCAGCCCATGTCCCGGTAGTACTCGGCCATGGTTATGCCGGTGTAGATCGAAACCTCCCGCGCGGCTACGGGCATATTGGAGGTGTTGGCTATCAGTATAGTGCGCTCCATAAGCGGCCTGCCGGTGCGAGGGTCTTTAAGTTCCGGGAACTCGCGCAGCACCTCGGTCATCTCGTTGCCCCTCTCGCCGCAGCCGATGAAGATTATTATCCCGGCGTCCGACCACTTCGCCAGCTGGTGCTGCGTTATGGTCTTGCCGGTGCCGAAGCCTCCCGGGATGCACGCGCAGCCGCCCTTGGCAAGCGGGAAAAAAGTGTCTATCACGCGCTGGCCGGTCACCAGCGGCTCGCTCACGCGGCGGCGGGCGCGCGCCGGGCGCGGCTGCCGCACGGGCCATTTTTGCAGCATCTTTATTTCTACCGGTCCCGACGGAGTGTCGACGACGGCAAGCGTGTCGTTGAGCGTATAGGCGCCCTTCCCCGCGGCCGAGCGCACCGTGCCGCCGACTCCCGGCGGCAGCATTATTTTATGTTCGACCAGCGGCGTTTCCTTAACCAGCCCGGCCGCCTGCCCTTCGGTCACCTCCTGCCCGGGAACAAGCAGGGGCGTGAACTCCCAGGGCCGGGAGAGATCAAGAGGATCCGCCTTCTCGCCGCGCCGTATCCAGGTTCCTCCGCGCGCCATAAGCTCCGGGAGAGGCCGCTGAACTCCGTCGTAGATATTCCCGATAAGGCCTGGCCCCAGCCACAGGGAAAGCGGCGCCCCGCTGCGCTCCACCGGCGCCCCGGGCTTAAGCATGGTGGTGTCCTCATAAACCTGCACCGTGGCCGTGTCGCCGGCCTGCCTCACGACCTCACCCACCAGTCCCAGCTCGCCCACGCGCACCACCTCGTACATGCTGGCTCCGGCCATGCCGCCCACGGTCACTACCGGCCCGCTGATCCGCGTGACAAAAGGCCGCCTTCCGTTTTCAGCCGCGCCCATGGTTCCCCCAGTCTTTTTCAAGGTCCAGGCTGAGCAGCCGCCGCTGCTCCGGCCAGAGCCGCTCCAGCCTGCCGGTCAAACTGTTGTCCCAGTATTGCCGCCCTCCGGGACCATACACCGCCGCCCCCCCGTCCAGCCCGGGATCCTCTTTCAGGACTATTTCGAGGGCCCCTTTGCCTGCCAGGCGGGAAACCTCGGCCTCAAGACCGGGGAGGCCGCGGCTGTCCTCCGGGGAAACGCGCAGCACGAAGGAATTGCCCTCCATCCCCCTCACGGCCGCTGCGGCCAGCGCCGCGGCAGTTCCGGCGCGCGGGCAGCCTTTTTCGCGCAGGCACGCCCGGACCTCTTTCTTAATGGAATCAAGAACGGCTTCCAGTTCGGCGGCTGCAATGCGCCCGGCCTCCACCGGCACCGAGGCCAGGACCATCCGCCGCCGCCGCTCCCCCTCGGCGCCAGCGGCGGCCGCCCGGGCGCGGGCGTCCAGCTCCGCCTCTTTTTTCGCCCGGTCCAGTATCTCCGCGGCTTCGGCTTCGGCCGCTAAAATTATCCCCGCACTTTCGCGCTGCGCCAGGGCGCGTATCTCCCCGACAAGCGCCTCCGCGTTACCCTCTATCTCCATAAATTCCCCCGGCCTTCCGCCTCATCCGCGGCGGCCTAGATCTCGGCTATCAGCGGCCTGGAACGCTCTTTTATTTCGTTCAAGCGCGCGCGCACGAGCCCGGCGGCGGCGCTCGTGATTATTATCACGCCGCAGTCCGCCCGCGCGGCCGCCTCCTCCAGCGCCTCCGCCGTCGCGGCGGCGCCGTTCACAGCCCGCCCGCGGACACCGGCAAGCCTGAAACCGCGCACGGCATCATCATCGCCTATACAGTAGAATTCCACGTTTTATATCTTCTGGAGCAGCATCATGGAGATCACGAAGCCCAGCACGGCCAGGCCCTCGGCCAGCGCGACGAATAGCAGGCTCCGTATAAGCAGTTCAGGTTTTTCCGCCGCGGCGCCCATGGCGGCGGAGCCGACGCGGGCCACCGCGTAAGCGGCGCCCAGCACGCAGACACCCATGGTCGCGGCCGCGGCGAAGCCGATGCCGATGGCGCGGTAATCCGAACCCGCGGAAGCGGCCGCGCCGGCTAGCGGCGAAGCCATGGCCTCCGAACATGATCCCAGCGCCAGAGCGGCCGCGGCGCACGGCAGCGTATACCAGTTTTTCATTTTATCCTCCTGTAAGGGAGAACGGCTTGAACGGACGGCCGCCACCCTCGAAAAACTTTCCAAAAAATTCATAATACTCAAGCCGCAGGGCCTGCACCGCCGCCACAAGCCCCTCGAGCCCTATGGCCGCGAGATTCCCGGCTGCCGCGGCCGCTATGCCAGCCAGACTGCCGCGGCCCCATACCCCGTCGGCGGTCCCGGCCAGGGCATAGGCCGCGGACATAAGCGCGGCGTGGCTCATAGCGTACGCGGCGAGACGTACGAAGCTTACCGTATTGGCCAGGTAGAGCAGAGCCGCCTCAAAAGCCCCGACCAGCGCTTCGGCCGACACCGCCGCAAAGCCGTCCTCGCCCGGGGGCGACCCGGAGCGGCTGCGCAGTAAATAGAGCGCGGGCTCCTTCAGGACCCAGCAGAATACCGCCAGTGCCATCAGCGGCAGCGCGAGGCGCGCGCCGGCAAAACCCGCGGCCAAAGCTATCCCCCCCCAGTAGAAAACCAGCCCGGCCGCGCCGAACCTGCCCAGCACGGCCCCGAGCCTGTCCCCGGCCAGCGCCCGGTTCGCTATGTTCAGCACCACCCCGATACTTATTATTACGGCCCCGGCCGCCAGGGCCGCTGTCACCAGCCCGAGAGGATCGCCCGCCAGGGGATCGCGCCACAGGGCGAATTTTTTCAGCCTCTCCAGGCCGAAAAAGCCTCCGTAGAGGATCCCGAACAGCGCGGCCGAAACGCCGCAGGCGAAAACCATGCGCCCGGAATCGCGTATTTTTTCAGAGCGTCCCTTCAGCGCCATGGCAAAACCCGCTGCGCAAAGGACCAGACCGTGTCCAGCATCCCCGAACATCATCCCGAACATAAAGAGGTAGGCGGCGGCGGCGAAGACCGTAGGCTCCACTTCGCCGTAGCCGGGGAGGCCGTACGACGATACCAGCATAGCGAAAGGCCTAAGGATACCCGGGGGTCGGAGCAGTACTGGAACGGAGCTTCCGGCCGGGGGGGCGCTTATCTCAGCCACGCATAAGCCCCCGGAAGCCTCGCCCATCGCGCGGGCCAGGCCCTCCGCCTCTCCGGCCGGGACCCAGCCCGAGATCACGGCTGAAGTTCCCGTGCTCCCCAGGCGGTCCCGCGCCCCGGCAAGTTTTCCCTCGAGCGCCGCGGCGCGTTCGATGGAAGGCAGGCGCCTTGCGGCTTCGGCCGCCAGCTCTTGTACCTCCAGCTCGGCGCTTTTAAGTTCCGCTTTGGCCAGCCGGCTCTCCGAAGCGAGGCTTGCGGCCAGCGCCGCCAGCGTAAAACCAGGGCGTGCCGGGAGTTCCTCGTGCCGGAAACCGGCGAGCTTCAGCGCGCCTGACAATTCAGGTCCGTCCGAAGCGCTGCCCAGCACCGCGGCCCGAACACTGCCGTTACCCCCGGCGAGCGGCAGGATCACGGCGTTCGCGGGCATTTTAGCGCGCAGCCCGGCCAGATTCCCGGACGGTATTTCCCCGGTTGCGCAGTAGAGAAAGGCGAATTTCCGCGGACATTCCGAGGGCAGAGGCAGCCCCGAATAGGGGGACAATTTTTCATCGTCCCTCGCGAGCCCCTCGTATCTGGCGGAGAGTTCGTCGCGGCGCTTAAGCCGCGCGGTTGCGGCGCTTTCCAGCTCTGCCAGCGCCGCCGCGGCCGGATCGAAGCCCATTTCCGGGGTCTGCCCGCTCTCGACCGCCGTAACGGCAAGAGACTTCCTTAGATCCGAGGCGCGCGCGGCCAGCGCCGCGCAAGCCGCCCGGTCCCGGTCTCCTCCGGAGCGCGCCGGGATACCCGGAGTTGCGGGCTCGTCAAGTTCCATGCTGGCGGCGGCGCCGAGCCTCAAAAGGGTCCGGCGCAGGTCTTTTTTCAGCAAAACGGCGTCCAGCCGCGCCATTCGCTCCGGCCTAAACATAAGCCTCCCCGATACGCGGTATAAGCCTGCTGAACAGGCTCACGCCCTCGACGCCCAGGCGCAGCCCCTCCGCGACCGTGATCAGATTCGCGATCTCGACCCTGCGCAGCGCCAGGTACGCGGCCACGGCGGCAAAACCCATATGGCCGCGGCGCAGAGCGCGGTTGGCCAGGCGGGCGTAGCGGCGCCAGGCCAGGGCCTCGAGCACCGAGGGATCCCGCTCCATCGGCCCAGGGTCAAGAGCCAACCCGGCGGCCATAGAGCGAAGTTGGCCGGCATCGGCCGCCTCGAGCATATTTTTAAATCTCCGCAAGCCGGCTGCCTGGCCGGGAACGTACAACTCCAGCAGCGCCCGGTTTTCAAATCCGTAAAAGAATTTGCCGCGCGCGGCCAGCATGAGATTAAAGACCCCTGTTTCCTGGGCGCAGAGCGCGGCCGCGAAAGCTCGGTCGCTCCCGCCCAGGCCCCTGGTACGGCCGTACATTTCTTTAAGATAATCCCTGTCCAGGGCGGCCTCGATAAAAAACAGCGCCGCGCTGCCGTGAAAGGAAGCGCAGGCCGCGGCGAGGCTGCGCCTGAAAAAACCTTCCGGCAAAACGGCCAGCAAAGCCTCCGTGTCCCGGGCCGAGGCCAGCTCAGGGCCGTAACCCTCCCCCGCCGCTCGCAGAGAGGCAAGCAGGCGGCGGGTGTCTTCCGGCGCGGCTCCCGACAGGATTCCCCTCAGCGCGGCCTTGAGGTTCTCAAGCTGGAAACGCGCGGCCTGCCATTCAACGAACCGGGCGCCGGCTTCGTCAAGGCAGGCTGAAATTTCCCGGGCTTCAAGGATAAAGCCTTCCGCCAGCCTGGCCTGAAGGCCGGCCGCGCCGTCTATATCCTCACCGGGGAATAAGGTTTTTGACAGGACCGGAACGGAACCAAGGCCGCAGAGCGCCCGCAGGCGCGCGCCGTCGGACAGGCGCGAGCGGCGGCCGTGCAGCCTGGCCGCCAGATGGTCCAGGTCCTTCAAAGCGAGCATTTTCCCCCTAATCTTTCCCCAGCACTTTTCTGATCACCGCCGCCACAGCCCGGCTTCTTGTCCCCTCGGCCAGCCGCAGGCGGTTTTCTATTTCAGCCCTGGCAGCTTTGAGACGCAGGTCTTTCTCTTTCCCTGCGGCGGCTATCGCCGCGGCCACGGCACTTTCGGCGGCGCGTCTCGAATTCTCAAGCGAAGCCGCCGCGATCCCCGCCGCCTTTTTTTTAGCTTCGGCAAGGATCAGCAAGGCGCGGCCGCGCGCTTCCGCGACCAGGCCCCGCCCCTCTTCTTCGGCGGCAAGTATTTTATCTATGACTTCGCGCATATCGAAAAACCGCATACCGCAGGACGCGACAGTGCCGCGGCCTTATGGATATTTATTTATACGGTTGCTCCCCCAAGGTCAGATTAGCAAACGGACGCGAAAAAAGCAACTGCCGTACGCTTGCGGGCCAAGGCCGGGCATTTAAGGTATTTCAGATCTTTATGAACACTTTCCTGCGGTAGAGCAGCCAGAAGACGCCGAGCCAGAGAAGTGTATAGGAAAAAGCGAAAGCCGCGGAGGCGTTGAGCGGGGAAAGCCAGCCGCCAAATACCCCGTTGCAGATCAGCACCCGCAGCTGCTCCGGCGCTGCCGCCCCGGCCGGTGTTACAGTGTAAAACACGAGGAACTTAACCATAAGTATGGGCAGCATATAGGCCGCTATAGCGTTGACGCCGAAAATTTCGAAAGGCCGGCCCCACGCTTTTATTCTTTTGATCTCGATCAGCCAGCAGCAAAAAGCCAGCAGCCAGAGCGCGAGACCGGCCGTGAACAGGACGTAGGAACTGGTCCACAGCGCCTTGTTGACAGGAAAAACCAGGCCCCAAAACCAGCCCAGCACCGCAAAAATAGCGCCGGCAGCCAGCAGGCCTTTGACCTTGGAGATCTGCTCCCGCGCGGACCTGAGCCACAGCCCGGTGAACACTCCGAGGAGCGTTGTGGCCAGCGCGGGTATGGTGCTCAAAATGCCTTCCGGGTCGTAAGGCCCCTGCCGGTAGGTGTGCGCCCCGAGTATCGCCCTGTCCAGCCAGGAGGCCAGGTTACCCTCCGGAGTCAAAACCCCGGCTCCGAAGCCGGGAACCGGCACGCAGGACATGGCGAGCCAGTAGCCTGCCAGCGCCGAAACACACACGGCTATCTGCGTACGCAGGCCGGTTTTAACGAACAGGAGCGAAGCGAAGAAGTAGCATATAGCTATCCGCTGCAGCACCCCCAGCACACGGATAGCGGAAAGATGATAATTGGGGATCGCGTTCAGCAGCATGCCGAAGGCATAAATAATAAGGGCTCGCTTCAGTATCCGGGGCATGAGCCCGGAGGCACGGCCCCCTTCAAGGCGGCGCGACAGCGAGAAAACTATGGAAACCCCCACTATAAAAAGGAAAAAAGGGAATACTAGGTCGGCGAAAGTGCAGCCGTTCCAGGCGGCGTGGTCCAGCTGGGAATAGGCTTCGCGGTTGCCCGGGGTGTTCACTATTATCATCAGGGCTATGGTTATTCCCCTGAACACGTCCAGCGAGAGCAGGCGGGAGCTTTCCCGCTGATGCGTATATTCCATTATCCCCCCTGCCGGGCGGCCGGCTTAAAGTTTGTGCTTCCGCTTGAACTCGGAAGCCTTTATGCGCACTGCGGCGCGCCGCAGCGCGGCCTGCGCCTCGTCCAGGTCCAGGTCCGCGCCGCGTATGGCGAGCGTTTCCTTCGCCTTCTGGTAGGCCTGGCGCGCGCGTTCCTCGCTGATCTCTTTTAACAGTTCCGCCGCCTCGGCCAGAACAAGCACCTTGTTTTTATGTATCTCGGCGAAGCCGCTCAGGACGGAAAAAACTTCTTTGCGCGGACCGTCCTTGTAATGCATCAGGCCCTCTTTCAGCTCCACCACGAAAGAGGCGTGGGAGGGAAGCACGCCCATTTCCCCGTCTACGGCCGGCAGCGAGACAAACCCCACAGGCTTTGCGTAAAGCACCGTCTTTTCCGGGGTCACGATAGTGAGGAGCAGTTGTTTTTTTGCCATATTTCAACGGGCGCCGGAACCGTCAGGCGGCCTGCTGCTGTTTCGAGCGTTCAACAACTTCCTCTATTCCGCCGGCCATCCAGAAGATCTGCTCGGGCAGATTATCCAGGCGTCCGCTCAATATTTCCTGGAAGCTGCGGATGGTCTCCTTCAGCGGCACATACTTGCCCGGGCGCCCGGTGAACTTCTCAGCCACCGAGAAAGGCTGGGACATGAACTTCTGTATCTTGCGCGCGCGGTTGACCGTGCTCTTATCCTCTTCGGACAGTTCGTCGATGCCGAGAATAGCGATGATGTCCTGCAGCTCCTTGTAGCGCTGCAGTATCTTTTGAACGCCGCGCGCGGTCTGGTAATGCTCGTTGCCTATAATGTGCGGGTCCAGTATGCGGGAGGTGGAATCCAGGGGGTCCACGGCCGGGTATATGCCCAGCTCGGATATGGAACGGGAAAGCACCACGGTGGCGTCGAGGTGCGTGAAGACGTTGGCAACGCCGGGGTCGGTCAGGTCGTCGGCGGGCACGTATACCGCCTGTATGGAGGTGATGGAGCCTTTCCTGGTCGAGGTGATGCGCTCCTCCAGCCAGCCGATCTCGGTGGTCAGCGTGGGCTGATAGCCGACTGCCGAAGGCATGCGCCCAAGAAGAGCTGATACCTCGGCGTTGGCCAGCACGTAGCGGAACACGTTGTCGAGGAACAGCAGCACGTCCTGCCCTTTGACGTCGCGGAAATATTCGGCCTGGGTCAGCGCGGTCAGCCCGACGCGCGCGCGGGCGCCGGGAGGCTCGTTCATCTGGCCGTAGACCAGCGCCGTCTTTGAAAGAACGGTGGAACCGTCGGAAAGCTTGGACTCCTGCATGTCCAGCCAGAGGTCGTTGCCCTCGCGGGAGCGCTCCCCTATACCCCCGAAAACCGAGCAGCCGTGGTGTTCGCGCGCCACGTTATTGATAAGTTCCATGATGACCACTGTCTTGCCCACTCCGGCGCCGCCGAACAGGCCCACCTTGCCGCCTTTCATGAACGGGGCCAGCAGGTCGATCACTTTTATGCCGGTTTCGAATATCTCGGGCGTGGTCTTCTGCTCGGTGAGGGGGGGCGGGTCGCGGTGTATGGGCAGGTGCTCTTTGGTCTCTATAGGGCCGCGGTAATCTTTGGGCTCACCCAGCACGTCCATCAGCCGGCCGAGGCAGGCGTCCCCTACGGGGACTTTCACCGGGGCGCCGGTATCCCTGACCTCTATGCCTTTGCCCAGCCCGGTTGTGGGGCCCAGCGTGATGGCGCGCACCGTATTGTCTCCCAGATGCTGCGCCACCTCCGCCACCAGGGTACGCTCTTTTCCGTCATCCTGGTACTTTATCTTAAGCGCGTTCAGTATCCTGGGCAGCTGGCCCTGCTGGAATTCCACGTCCAGCACCGGCCCGATTATCTGAACTATTTTCCCGATATTCATGTTAGCTCCCGTTCAAGCCGTTCGATCCCTAGGTCAGCGTTTTCAGCTTCAAAACCGCGTCAACCGGCAAATCCCGAAATCCGCCCGCGCATATCCTTTCCCTCACGCCAGCGCGTCGGAACCGCTGACTATCTCGTTAAGCTCGGTCGTGATCATCGCCTGCCGCGTCTTATTCATCGTCAGGGTGAGGCCCTCTATGAGTTCGTTCGCGTTCTTCGAGGCCGACTCCATGGCGTTCATGCGGGCCGCGAGTTCCGCGGCCTGCGATTCCAGCAGCGTCCGGTAAAGCTGCGCGCTGATGTGGCGCGGCAGCAGGGCACCGAGCAGATCCGCTTTGCGCGGCTCGAAAGAGAATTCTCCGGTTTTACCCCTGGCACCGGAGCCTTTCTCGAGAATGCGGCGTTTTAGCGGCAGCAGCTGGTCGGTGACTATACGCTGGGTCATCATGGATTTGAACTCGTTGTAAACGAGGGTCACGCTTTCCACGGGCCACTCGGTGTAAAGCTTCAGCACGGCGTCGGTCAGCAGTTGGGCGTGCGCGTAGCCGGTTTTGGGGAATATCCCCACCAGTTCGAAATTAATTTCCAGGTCGAGACCTTTCAGACGGCGCAGGAAATCGCGGCCCTTGCGGCCCACCGCTACGACGCAGATCTTGCGGCTGCGGTTCTCCTTCAGCCAGGAGGCGGCGGCCTTCAGCAGGTTGGTGTTGAAAGAGCCGCATAGCCCCTTGTCCGCGGTGACAAGCACCAGGCACAGCGTCCCGCCCGCGGGACGATCCTCGAAAAGGGCCTGCGCCTCGGAACCGTAAAAATCGTCCTCCTCGAGCTCGCCGTAGAGGTCCTCTATGAGGCGGTCCATTTCGTGCGCGAAAGGCCGCGAGGCCAGTATAGCCGCCTGCGCGCGCTTGATGCGCGCAGCCGCCACCATCTTCATGGCATAGGTTATCTGCTTGATGCTTTTTACAGACGAAATATGTTTTCTGATATCACGTAGCGAAGCCATAGTTAGATCGCAGACCGGGAACAGCCGCAGCGGCGCCTTTTAAAACCATTCCTTACCGGCTCTCTTACTTTACCCCTTCAGCCATTATCTTCACATAATCCGCGATACCGTCCGCCAGGTTCCACGCTGGAGCATAGTTAACCAGCGCCTTAGCCCGCCCCAGGTCCGCGTGCGTCTTGGTCTGGAAAAAGGAGTAGGGGTTGTCGAAATATTCAGGCGCGAGTTCAAGCCGCATGGCCTTGTTAAGCGCCGCCACCACCTCGTTGAAATTACCGGGCGTGCCGCTCGCGAGGTTGCAGACTCCCGACTCCCGCGCTTCCAGCGCGCCCAGGTTCCCGCGCACTATATCCTTCACGTACACAAAGTCGCGCATCTGCTCGCCGAACTTGAAGATGCGCGGGCGTTTGCCGGCCTTCATCTGGTTATAAAGCTGGAACATCATGCTGGCGGCGTGCCCCTTGTAATACTCCCGCGGCCCGTAGACGTTGAAATAGCGCAGCCCCACTAGCGTAATGTCCTTGTGTTCGGCGGCGAACTCGCGCGCCACGTTATCCATGATAGCCTTGGAAAAACCGTAGACGTTCTCCGGAGTGGGACTCTGGTCCTCGCGCATCGGGCAGCTGCCGTTGCCGTAGACTCCGGCCGAAGAAGCGTACACCACCCTTTTCACGCCGTACTTCAGGGCATAGCAGAGCACGTTCCGGAAGCCTTCCACGTTCACGCTCATCATCTCGCGCTGGTCCGTGACGGTGGTATCGGTGATGGCGGCCTCGTGGAAGACAGCTTCCACCGCGCCCGCTTTTTCGAACCAGGCTTGGCTTCGCACGTCGTCGGCTATAATATCGCCGGTAAAGCCGATAAGGTTCTTGTAGCTGCCGGACGTAAAATTATCCAGCACCGTTACTCCGGCCTTGCGCTCTTCCCCGAGAGCGAAAGCTATATTGGAGCCGATAAACCCCGCGCCGCCGGTTATAAGATATTTTTTCATAAGTCCTCAGGCGAACCGCTTTTTGAAGTCCGTTATAGCGTCTATAAGGCGCTGCTCCAGACCGGCATCCAGCTGTTTTTTATCCATTATTTCGGCCAGGAGATTCGCGTAACTGTCCCGCAGGAATTTCACCAGGCCGCCCTCGAAAGCGCGGATCTTCTCCGGCTCGACGTCGTCCATGTAGCCCCTGGTGCCGGCGAACAGCACAGCCACCTGTTCCTGCACCGGCATCGGCGAGTACTGGTCCTGCTTGAGCAGTTCCACCATGCGCCGGCCGCGGCTCAGCTGGTCCGTGCTGGCTTTGTCCAGGTCAGAGCCGAACTGCGCGAAGGCCGCCAGCTCATTATACTGCGCGAGGTCCAGGCGCAGTTTTCCGGCGACCTGCCGCATAGCCTTGACCTGAGCCGAACCTCCTACGCGGGATACCGAGATGCCCACGTTGACCGCGGGCCTTATCCCGGAATGAAAAAGGTTGGGCTCGAGGTAGATCTGCCCGTCCGTTATGGAGATGACGTTGGTAGGGATGTATGCCGTAACATCGTTGGCCTGCGTCTCGATTATGGGGAGCGCTGTCAGCGAACCGCCGCCATCCCTGTCGCACATCTTGCAGGCGCGCTCAAGCAGCCTGGAGTGGAGATAGAACACGTCGCCGGGGTAGGCCTCGCGGCCTGGCGGGCGCCTGAGCAGCAGCGCCATCTGGCGGTAAGCCTGGGCGTGTTTTGACAGATCGTCGTAGACCACGAGCGCGTGCTTGCCCTGCGCCATAAACTCCTCGCCTATGGCGCAGCCGGTGTACGGCGCCAAGTAGAGGAGCGAGGCGGGCTGGGAGGCGGAGGCCGAAACGATTATTGAATATTCCATCGCTCCGTTATCTTCCAGGATCTTGGCCACGCGCGCAACCGTGGATTCCTTCTGTCCTATGGCCACGTAAATGCAGATAGGGCGCTTTTCCACGGGTTCGAACTTCTGGTTTATTATGGCGTCCAGGGCGACGGCGGTCTTGCCGGTCTGACGGTCGCCTATTATCAGCTCGCGCTGGCCCCGGCCTATAGGTATCATCGCGTCTATGGCTTTCAGGCCGGTCTGCAGCGGTTCCTTCACCGGCTGCCGCTCAACTACGCCGGGCGCGATTATCTCCACGGGGCGCTTTTTTTTGGCGTTCAGCGGACCCTTTCCGTCTATGGGACTGCCGAGCGCGTCCACCACGCGGCCGATCAGTTCCGGACCCACCGGGACTTCCATGACGCGCCCGGTGCGCTTCACGCGGTCGCCTTCCCTTATAAGGGTATCGGAGCCCATCACTACCGCGCCCACGTTCTCCCGTTCTATGTTCAGCACCATGCCGGATACGCCGCCCTCAAATTCCACCAGCTCGCCCACCACGGCGCTGTTAAGGCCGTAGATGCGGGAGATACCGTCGCCGATCTGCAGCACCTGCCCGGACTCGGACAGCTCTGCCTCGGGGATGAATTTCGATATCCTGCTTTTTATTATTTCTGTAATTTCTTCCGGTCGTATCATGTATCCCGCCTTTATAAAAATCGCTTTAAAATCGCACCTTGGCCGGCATCCCGGTCAAGCGCCCAGCAGCCCGGCCCGCATGGCCTCCAGCCGTCCGCGCACCGTGGCGTCTATCAGCATGTCGCCGACCCTGATCTCGAAACCGCCTATCACGCGCTCGGTTATTACCTGGCGCAGGCTTATCTTTTTTCCGGTCACGCAGCCCAGCATTTTCTCTATCCGCTTAAATTCTCCGTCCGAAAGGGGATACCGGCTGCAAACTTCGGCCCGCACGACCCCGCAGAAGTCGTAGTACAGCGTCAGGCAGTCCCGCGTAATATCGTCAAAAAGACCGAACCTGTTATGCCGGACCAGCAGCTCGGCGAAGGGCGCCGCAGGCCCGGCGTCCACGCCGCCGAGTATTTTAGCCAGCACCTCAAGCCTGACCGCCGCGTTCAGCGCCGGGTGCGTCAGGACCTTCAGGTGTGGCCTCGCGGCCCCGAAAAAGCGCCGCAGCCCCTCAAGCTTCTCCCGCGAGGCCGCGTCCAGGGCGGCGCCATAAACCCTGCCGTCCAGGCCCATATAGGCCCGGGCGTAACGCCTGGCAAGTATTTTGGCGCTTGAATCCATTTACTCGCACTCCAGTTTAAGGTCGGGGCGTTCTTTTTCCAGCTCGGCCAGGTACTTGGAGGCCAGGTCGGTATTTGCCCTGTGATCCAGCTGCTTCATCATTATATGCTCGGCGGCCATCACCGAAAGTTCCGCCACCCTTTTCCTCAGGTCCCGCGCGGCCTCCTGCCTCTGGGCATCAAGTTCTTTGCGCCCCGCCTCAATGATTATGAGCGCGCTCTTGCGCGCCGCCGCTATGAGGATATCCTTCTCTTTTTCGGCGGAGATCCTGGCTTCTTCCATGCTGCGCCTGACCTCCGCTTTCATGGCGGCCATCTGCGCGTCCAGTTCGGCCCTGAGCTTTTCAGCCTTGGCGCGCGAGGATTCTGCCGCGTGCAGGTCGCTTTTAATCGCGCGCTCCCTCTCTTCCACCGCCTGCATGAGCGGGCGCCAGGCAGTCTTCGACAGCACCAGTGCCAGCAGGACAAAGCAGGCTATTGTCCAGAACATCAGGCCGAATTCGGGCCTAATCAATGCTTCCATATTAAACTCCAGTCGCCGGTAAAAAACCACAAGTCACCGGCCGAACATCCTCATGTTCCGGCCTGTGACCCGCGACCCGGAACTCGTTCCTACTTGTGCGCCTCGGTCTGCGCGGCCGCGGGGCCGGCCTCGGACTTGGGCATGGCGAAGTTCATCACTGCCAGCAGGCAGATGACCAGCGCGAAGAAGGCGAGACCTTCAATGAGGGCGGCAGCTATGATCATGGTCGTTCGAAGCGCCGGGCCGGCTTCCGGCTGGCGCGCGGTTCCGTCCAGCGCGCCCGCGGCGAGCTTGCCTATGCCGAGGCCCGCTCCGATGAGGGTAAGGCCAGCTCCGAGACCCGCGCCGATATAACCGAGTCCGAGGAATGTCATGTCGTTCATTTATTCTACCTCCGTATGATGTTAAAACCAGTCTTAAAACGCAAAACGCTGAAAGTTCCTCCGGGAACGCCGATACGGCCCTTCGCTTTTCCCCGCCCTCCGCTCACTTACGCTAGTGCGGGTGCATCGCCGCGCCGGTGAATATAGCCGTAAGAAAGACGAACACATATGCCTGCAGAAAGGCCACGAACAGCTCCAGCAGCAGCGTAAACAGCACCAAACCGACAGAAATGGGGGCCACCCCGAGCCCGATCGCCACCCCGAAAGACCCGAAAATGAAGATAAAACTGATGAACGACAGGATCACTATGTGCCCCGCTATCATATTGGCGAAAAGACGGATGCAGAGCGCGAAAGTTTTGGTCGCCAGGCCTATCAGTTCTATCGGGAAGAGCAGCGGATAAAGCCAGGCGGGTACGCCTTTGGGCACCATGTGCCCGAAATAGCCTATCAGCCCCTGCTCCTTTATACCGGCGAAGTTTATCAGCGCGAAAGTGGTAAGAGCGAGCCCTCCCGTAACCGCCAGGTTTCCGGTGGCGGTGGCGCCGTAAGGCACAAGGCCCAGCAGGTTGAGGATGAGTATGAAAAAGAAGAGCGTCGAAAAATAGCCGAGATAACCGGCGCCCTTCGCGCCAAGGTTCGGAATGACCACCTCGTCGCGCAGGAAGAGTACGACCATCTCTATCATGGCGCGGAACGGGGCAAGCGCGGCGGAACGGCTGCGTATCAGGGCCGGGAAGACCGTCAGCAGGATGAGAGAGGCGATGCCCATCATCAGCAGGTGTTTGGACAGGGGCAGCCTGAGCGGACCCATGACTATCCACGACCAGACATGGTCCACCACATGGTGCTCAAGAATTTCTTTTAGTCCCATTTTCTTTCAGCGGAAAAGCTTCGAAAAGCGTCTGGAACAGGATAAGGGAAACCGCGAACGTAATAACAATTATATATCTTTCATGGCGGAGCAGACAAACCGCCGCCGCGAGCAGCAGCAGGCGCAGAAGTATACCGGCCGAAAAGACGGAGTAAAAAACGGCGTCAGACGACCGCAGGACTTTTTTAAGCGCCAGGCGCGAAAGCGTACCGGCCAGGGCGCCGAAAGCGCCTCCCCAGAGCGCGCCCGCCGGCGCGGAGGCAATCACGGCGCCGCGGGGCCGCCGGGCCCTCCCCCGCCGCTAAAAAGCTCGCGCGCCACCAGGTAAAATCCGGCGGCCATGCCGCCTGCCGCCCCGCCGAGCATCAGCCAGGGCGCGGTTCCGAGTTTTTTATCCAGCTGATAGCCGGCCCAGAAGCCCAGCAGCACAGCGCCGGCCAGCTCAAGCCCGATCTGGGCATATTTCCAGTATTCTTCAGCCTGCTGCCTCATAAGCCTATTCTACCTTTTTGACCGCCGCTTGGCCGCTGGCGCCGCGGAAATGCTAAAATCAATCCATGGCCGAGTCAGCGGGCAGAAAAATTCTTATCGTGGACACGGACGCCGCCGCGGCCGCCCTGTTGTCGGCCTTCCTGGAAACCAACGGGTACAAAGTTCAAACGGTCTCAGAGCACGCGCAGGCCATGAGCGCCGTGCAGAACTGGAAGCCGGACCTGGTAATACTCAACATACTGATACAGGCTTTCAATCCTCTGGATTTTATAGCCGAGATCAAAAAGAACCCTTTCACAGAAACCCAGAAGATAATTATTTTCTCCCAGACCCCGAAAGCGGATATCGTCACCGGGCCGTCACCGAAGGTGTGCGGCTACCTGACCAAGCCGGTGGATTTCGAGCTCCTCAAGGCCGCCCTGCGCAAGGCCGCCCTGCCGCCAGACAAGCAGCCCCTGGTTATGATAGCCGACGACGACGCCGAATTCTCGGACCTGCTTAAAATGTTCCTGGAGGCCAACAATTACCGCGCCCGCGTGGTCAACAACCCCCTCGAAGTGATGGAGCGCCTCCGCTCCGAAAAGCCGGACGCGCTGCTGCTCGATATCATGATGCCGCGCAAGGACGGTTTCGCGATAATGGAGGAAATGCAGGAATCAGCCGCAACCTCCGCTATCCCGATAATAGTTCTCAGCGCGCTGCGCCTCGATAATTACCAGGAGCGGGGAGTGCTTACGGGGCTGCCGGAAATATTCGCCCGCGAGATACCCGGGGGTCTTCTGCTTAAGCTCATAGAGGAGCAGGTCGCCGTCGAAGCCAGGCCTCTGCCCGGAGAAGCGCCTAAAACCGTGAGACCGCGCGTGCTACTGGCCGACGACCAGACGGAACTGGTGCTGCTGCTCAAGGAAATGGTCGAAGCTGCCGGATTTGAAGTGTACACCGCGAACGACGGCGTTGAGGCCATGAAGGTTGTTTTTGAGACACGTCCCGACATCATAGTGCTGGACTATGACATGCCGCGCAAGGACGGGCTGGAGGTGGCCAGGGACCTCAAAGAGAACCCGCTGTTCGCCCACATACCGATAATGATAGTCACCGCCTTCGGCGACAAGCGCGCGAAGCTTACCGGCCTCAGCATGGGAATAGACGACTACCTCATAAAACCGGTGGACACGGACGAACTGATAGCGCGCATACGGATGATACTAAAGCGCAATAAGCAGGTCCTGGACACTAACCCCCTCTCAAGGCTACCCGGCAACCCGTCCATACAGGCGCGCGTGGAGCGCGAAATCCAGAGGAACTCCCCCTTCGCTGTACTTTATCTGGACCTTAATAATTTCAAGGCCTATAACGACATCTACGGTTTCGAAGCCGGCGACCGCGTTCTGAAGGCCACGGCCAATTTGCTGGTGAACCTGACCATACAGAACGAGAATTCCGAGGATTTCATAGGCCACATCGGCGGCGACGACTTTATCGTGATCACGCAGTACTCCCGCGCCGAAGAGCTGGCCAAGCGGATAGTGGCCGCCTATGACGAGATAGCCCCCTCGTTCTACAACAAGGCGGACCGGGAACGCGGACACATAGTCTCCACGGACCGTCTTGGCAATATAAAGAAATTCCCCTTTCTCTCCATAGCCATAGGCGTGGTGCAGAACCATACGCGGGTGCTGAACTCCTTCGCGCAGGTCAGCAATATCGGCACCGAACTTAAACGGGGCGCAAAGGCCGCCCAGAAGAGCCACTACATAATAGACCGCCGCAAAGACTGACGCGCGCGGCCCCGCATTCCCTTCAAATAAATTAAAAAACGCCGCCCGTTTTTACGCGGACGGCGTTTAAGTAAGACTCAACCTATTATTTCGCGTTCTTGCTGATGATCTTGGCCAGGTCGAACATGCTGACCTGCTTCTTGCCGGCGAACAGTTTCGCGAGTTTCTCATCGGCGTTGATCATGCGCTTGTTCTTCTTGTCCTGCAGGTTGTTCTTCTTTATGTAAGCCCACATCTTTTTAACGATCTCCGTGCGGGGTATCGGCTTCACGCCGACGACTTCGCCGAGGATGGCGTTAGGGGTGATGGGAGCCATGAACTTCGAGTTTGTTTTTGCTGCGGGCATTGTACTTCCTCCTTAAGGATATCGCTCTAAATTACAGATACATATAACCTATTTTCCGCCATAACTGTCAAGACTGTGACGGTGCCGTATCAGGCGCTATGCGTATCAGACGGCCAAGACTGTGACGGTGCCGTACTGTTCACTGACTTGTGTCGCTTCGCTCCACTGTTCACTGAATTGTGTCGCTTCGCTCCACTGTTCACTGAATTGTGTCGCTTCGCTCCACTCAGGCGCTATGCGTATCAGACGGCCAAGACTGCAACAGCAGCGCATACGGCGGAGGGACAGGCGGGAATATTATATTTTGGGACCGGCGCCGCTGATGGCTTCGTCGGTTACGCCGAACTTTTTGAAGTTGGCGGCGAACAAGCCCGCGAGTTCCCTGTACTTGGCGTCGTAAAGCTTCTTATCGGCCCAGGCATCCCGCGGATTAAGCATTCCGGCCGGCACGCCCGGGCAGGAGGAGGGGATCCCGAAACCGAACACCGGGTCCTTTGTGAACTTCACTTTGGAGAGTTTCCCCCCCAGAGCGGAATTAAGCAGCAGGCGGGTATGCCGTATGCTCATGCGCCGGCCGACGCCGTAGGGGCCGCCGCAAAGACCGGTGTTTATCAGCCAGCACTCGGCCTTGTTGGCGCGCATCTTACGTTCCAGCAGCCCTGCGTAAACCGCGGGATGATGGCTCATGAACGGCGCGCCGAAGCAGGTGCTGAAAGTGGCCCGGGGCTCCTTTACCCCCATCTCTGTATTGGCCACCTTTGCTGTATAGCCGCTTATAAAGTGGTACATCGCCTGCTCGCACGACAGCCTGGCTATCGGCGGCAGCACCCCGAAAGCGTCATAAGTGAGCATCACGATATTTTTTGGATGAGGGAAGGCCGCGCCCTTGACTGCGTTGGCTATAAATTCCAGAGGGTAAGCCGCGCGGGTATTCTCGGTAAGAGAGCCGTCGTTCAGGTCCAGGCGGCGGGTGCGCGCGTCGAATACCACGTTCTCGAGGATAGCGCCGAAGCGCCCGGTGGCGGCGTAGATCTGGGGCTCTGCCTCCGCGGAGAGGTTTATCACTTTTGCGTAGCAGCCGCCCTCGAAGTTAAAAACACCGTTGTCGGACCAGCCGTGTTCGTCGTCCCCGATCAGGCGCCGGAGCGGGTCGGAGGAGAGCGTGGTTTTCCCGGTCCCGGAAAGGCCGAAGAAGATCGCGGTATCACCGGCCTCCCCGACGTTGGCCGAACAGTGCATCGGCATCACGCCCTTAAGCGGCAGCAGGTAGTTCATAACGCTGAAGACGGCCTTCTTTATTTCCCCGGCGTAAGCCGTGCCGCCTATCAGCACCATCTTTCTGCGGAAGTTCAGCAGTATGAAAGCCGACCCGCGGGTGCCGTCAGCCTGCGGCAGCGCCTGGAAACCGGGCGCCGTGATGACGGTAAAATCGGGCTTAAAGCCGGCCAGTTCCCCCTCCGCGGGTTTTATGAACATATGGCTTGCGAACAGGCTGTGCCACGCGAGTTCGGTGTAGACTCGCACGCTAAGCCGGTTCGCCGGGTCGGAGCCGGCGTAGCAGTCGCGGCTGTATATGTCCGTGCCTCCCATATAAGCCTTCATCTTTCGCAGCAGGCCGTCGAATTTCGCCTCGTCTATCGGCGCGTTCTGTTCGCCCCACCAGATATGGGCTTCGCTGGAAGGTTCCTTTACCGTGAATTTGTCCTGCGCCGAGCGGGCCGTATGCTTGCCGGTGCGCGCGCAAAGGGCCCCGCCGGCGGTAATGACCGCCTCTTTGCGGCGTATGGAATGTTCGTAAAGTTCAGGGACCGAAAGGTTCCCGTAGAGAGTTTCAGAGGTCTGCAGATCGTTGATTTCCGACGGAGTTTGTGTTCCCGGCATAGCCCCTCTTTATCTTTGCCTTATTTGAGGACTTTGCGTATACGTGCCACGCCTTCCACTATATCCGCGGCCGAACCGCAGTAGCTGAGGCGCAGGTGGCCCTCAAGGCCGAACTCCGCCCCAGGAACGGTCACCACCATGGCTTCGGCCAGCAGGCGGGCGGCTAGTTTCGCGGAATCTTTCTCGTACGCGCTGAAATCCGGGAAGCTGTAGAAAGTGCCCTGCGGCTTATGCAATTTCACCTTACCGAGTTTTGAAAGTTCCGCCGCCATTACGTCGCGCTTTTTTTCAAGACCCGCCCTGAGCGCCTCCGCGAAACCGTCGCCCTCGCGAAGCGCCCCGGCCGCGGCGGCCTGGCTGAGAGCGGACGGGCAGGAGGAAACCTGCGCCTGCACCTTCGTCATTGCCTGGGTCACGGCCTCGTTGGCCACGCTCCAGCCTATGCGGAAGCCGGTCATGGAGAATGTCTTGGAAACGCCGTTCACGGAAACGATCGGGGAATCGTTAAGCGGGCGTTTGGAAAAATTGAAGGCAGAGGGTGCCTTGAGCCCGTCGAAAACAAGGCTGTTGTAGATATCGTCCATCAGCAGGTAAATATTCCGATGTTCGCAGATCTCCACCATTTCGCGGATAAAATCTTCGGAATAGACCTGGCCTGACGGGTTATTCGGGCTGTTGAGCAGTATGGCTTTCGTGCGGCTGGTGATATGGGCTTCGATATCCCCGGCGGAAACCGTCAGCCGGCCCTCCCGGGGACGAACTACGACGGGCATGCCGTACGCCAGGCGCACCATTTCGGGATAGCTCACCCAATACGGCGCCGGGAAGACGACCTGGTCGCCTGGGTCCACCACGGAAACGAGGAAATTGTATATGGCCTGCTTGGCGCCGGAAGCCACCACGATATTTTTGGGACCGGGCTCCACGCCATAATGCCGGCTGGTATAGGCGGCTATCTCCTTTTTGAGAGGCGCGGTGCCGGAGACGGGTGTGTAGCGCACAAAGCCGCCGTCCAGGAGCCTGCGGCTTTCCGCGGCCGCGCCCCCGGGGATCCTTTCCTCCGGCTCGCCTCCGCCAAGGTGTATAACGGGCTTGCCTTCGGCCCTGAGGTTATTGGCCAGCTCATTAAGTTTGAGGGTTGCCGATTGGCCGAGGGAGAGGGCAAGTCTGCTGAGGTTCATAAAGAATGGAAATATTTAAGGCGCGGGCGGGAATCGAACCCGCGAATAGCAGTTTTGCAGACTGCCGCCTTACCACTTGGCCACCGCGCCGTACGGACATATCGTATCAAACTTTCTTTAAATGCTCAACTTCCGCCGCCCCGCGTCCCCGGAAAAAGCCCGGGTAATCCTACAGAAAACTGTGTGTGCCGCAGCGTATACAAGCGCTATGCGCAACGGTTCCTGCGCTGCGGAATGGGCAACCCCATGCCCGGCCCGCATACATGCCAAACCCGGAAGCGGGTGTTTTTAAATAAGGTCTTTCACGGTCACGGTCGCTATTTCCGCCAGGAGGCGGGCCTCTATGCCCTCCATCCTGCGGCGCAGCGCGCAGGCTTCGTGATCCCGGCACAGCTTCCGCCGCACTACGCAGTCGTTCAGCCTGAGCGGCCCCTGCAGCGCGCTTATCAGGTCGCTTAAGCGTATGTTTTCCGGGGCCCGGGCCAGCGCGAACCCGCCGCCCTTGCCCTTCACAGCCTGCAGCACGCCGGCCCTGTGCAGCTTCTGCATTATTTTACGCAGGAA
Source organism: uncultured Elusimicrobia bacterium (assembly GCA_903889965.1). GTDB lineage: Bacteria > Elusimicrobiota > Elusimicrobia > Elusimicrobiales > UBA9959 > UBA9959. The sequence goes on along the minus strand of CAISZM010000028.1, from coordinate 27,241 downwards.
AGGTCCCGCCGCCCCCACGGTCTCCTGCATTTGCGCCACCGGGACGGTGGGCTTATTGGCCCTGGCCATGAAAACCAGGGCCCTGGCGGCGTAATCCACTTCCCTGTTTATCAATTTCATATTACGTTGAATGATACCTAAAAAGTATCATTCAATCAAGCCTTTGCCGGGACGCGCCGGGCGGCCCGGCCCGCGTTCTTTGGCCTTACGCGGGTTTTCTTTTGTAGAATAGACGCATCGGAGGCTATTATGAAATTTCTCATCTGCGCATCTTTCCTTTTCATGTCCGTTTTTTGCCGGGCCGACACCTTCCTCCTCAAGGACGGGTCGCGGATCGAGGGCGAGGTGACCGGCGAGATGAACGGAGCCCTGCTTATAAGGACCAGCTACGGCTCCCTCTCCATAAACAAATCCGACGTAAGGGAGCAGAAGGCGGCCCCGGCGGCCGCGGCCGCGCATGCGGCGGCGGAGCAGGAATTTACGCTGAAGACCGTGATCGAGGGAGCGTCGACACGCCGTCTTTTATACTCAAAGGACGGGATAGTCGCAGCCACCGAAACCTTCAATTCCTCCGGCGCGCAAGTTTCGCTCAAAGGCGCCATACCCGACGGCACCTACACCGAACGCTACCCGGACGGCGGGCTGAAGACCGTAAAGACGATGGTCTCAGGGAAAGCCAGCGGGGCGCTTAAAGCCTATTACGCCAACGGCGCCGTCCAGGTGGAGGCTAATTACCTGTCCGGAGCCAAAGACGGCCCGTTCAAGTACTACACTGAGAACGGCAAATTATTGATGGAAGCCGATTACAAGAACGACAAACTTAACGGCTGGAAAAAAGAGTATGACGCCGACGGCGCCGTTAAAACGGAGTCCTATTACGCTGACGACCACCTGGCCGACCCTTCCCGGGCTGCGGCCTCTTCGGGTCCGGCCAAAGAGAGGGAATCCGCGGTAACGGCCAGGGCCATAAGCCTGGCCCGCGGCGAACGCTTCTCTTTCCAGATCAACGGGGATTATGTAGGAAAGGCCAACCTGGACAAGGACTTCAATATAATAAGCCTGGAGGGGAAAATACCGGACGGTACGGTTAAGGTCTATTCGAAGGACGGAAAGATCCAGAAAGAATTTGTTTTCGAGAGATACGCTATAAAACTGCTGCGCGTCTACCAGGAAGGCGGCCCGCTGAAAGCCGAGTATACATTCAAAGACAATAAGGCCGTAAAAAAGTAGCGGCTCACTTCGGTCCGCTGAAAAACAAAAGGCCGTCTCCGTAAGGGGACGGCCTTTTAGCCGGCAAGTTTTGCCTGAAACTTACCCTGTGGATTCGGGATAAAATACTGGGCCCGGTAGGACTTGAACCTACGACCCAGCGATTATGAGTCGCTTGCTCTAACCAACTGAGCTACGGGCCCGAAAATCCGATACCAATAACCGAACAACCATTATAGCACTCTAAACCCCGTCTTTCAAACAGCGGGAGGACGGGTGATTACCTTGGGCGCCCATTGCGGAAAGTAACCCCGCTATCAGTATCTCTGGAGCGGGTGACGACGGGTTGGTGAAGAAGGCCCTCGCGGGGTGGACTGGGCTTCCAAAGGTTTGCCACGGACACAGCTTTCGCCCGCCGGTTGCATAAGCCCGGCGACCGGGTGGCAGCATGCCACTTTCTGCGTGCGGAGCGCGGCCACGGCGTGGCCGCCGCGTGCCTGATGGATCCAACCCGACGGCAGGCCCAGCGAACCCGCCGCAAATGCATCTATTTTTCCTCGGAGTAAAACAAAAGAGATGTTTTTTAGTGCTTGTGAGGCTCGCAGGCGTCCATGCCGAAAAGCGGCCTGCCGTCCGCGAAAGGCGAGATGGCGCGAAGGCGCTCGATGATGGGAGGCAATTCCCTCACAATATAGTCCACTTCCTCCAGCGTGTTATATACGCTCAGCGAGAAACGCACAGAACCGTGCGCGTAGGTCTGCGGCACGGCCATGGACATGAGAACGTGCGAAGGCTCGAGGGACCCGGAGGTGCAGGCGGACCCGGATGAGGCGCAGATGCCTTTCTCGCTCATCATCAGCAGTATGGACTCGCCCTCTATGTACTCAAAACTAATATTGGTGGTATTCGGGAGGCGCGGGGCGCCGCCGCCGTTAACACGGCTGTTCTTTATGGCCGAAAGCAAACAGCTCTCCAGCCGGTCGCGCAATCCTTTAACGCCAGTATTCTCTTTTTCTATATTTGCCGCGGCAAGTTCCGCCGCCTTCCCCAGGCCGGCTATGTAGGGCACATTCTCCGTGCCGGCGCGGCGCCCGCGCTCCTGGTGCCCGCCTATCAGGAAAGGAGAGAAGCGCGCCCCCTTCCTGACATAAAGCGCCCCTATGCCCTTCGGCGCGTGCAGCTTATGGCCGGAGAGGGAGAGCATGTCTATTTTGGTCTCTTTCAAATTTATAGGTATTTTCCCCACGGCCTGCACGGCGTCGGTATGGAACATGGCGCCCTTGGCGTGCGTTATGCGGGCGGCCTCCTCCACGGGATATACCACGCCGGTCTCGTTGTTCGCCCACATGATGGAAACCAGCGCCGTCTCCGGAGTAAGCGCCACCTTCAGATCTTCCAGGTTTATCTGCCCGGAGCCGTCCACCGGCAGATAGGTAACGCGGTAGCCCTGGGTTTCGAGGAGTTTCGCGACGTTCAGCACGGCCGGGTGCTCCACCTTCGTGGTGATAATGTGCTTCTTTTCCGGCCAGGCGCGCAGGGCGGACCACAGGGCCGTGGAATCGGATTCGGTGCCGCAGCTGGTGAATATAATTTCCCCGGGCTCCGCTCCAAGGAGGCCGGCTACCCGCCCCCGGGCCAGGTCAAGGTATTTCTGGTTTCCGCCGCCGAAGAAATGCATGCTGGAAGGATTGCCGTAGAGCTCGTTGAAGAACGGCTCCATCTCTTTCGCCACTTCAGGGGCCACGCGGCTGGTGGCGTTATTATCGAAGTAATAAACCTTTTCCATTTTATCCTCTTAAAAGGCCGCCCGGGACTTTGTTTCGGACACCCGTTGGGGAAGGGAGGCTCAACCGCTCCGGCGGTTGAGGGGAACCGCGCAACGGTTCCCCGCGGGCCGGGTGGACGGAATAATGCCCCGGGCGGCCCTATTCAGCCTCAATCTCTATCGCGGGGTCTATGCGCTCCTTGAGCTCTTTTTCCACCACGTTCTTAAGCGTGGCCCCCGAGGAAGGGCAGCCGTGGCACATGCCCAGGAAGCGAAGTTTGACCTTCTGGCCTTCGATGTCCACAAGCTCTATCCAGCCGCCGTCGGCCTTCAGCCTGGGGTTCACCTCTTCGGACAGGACCTTCTCTATCATCTTTATCTTTTCCACCACGGTCATCCTGGCGAAGCTCTTATGCTCGGCCTCGGCCCAATAATCCTTGATTATTTTTTCTATCTCGCCTTTACACTGCCCGCAGCCGCCGCCGGCCTTGGTAAAATTAGTGACCTCTTCGACGGTGTGCAGATCGTTCAGCTTTATGGCTTTCAGGATGGCGGATTCGGTCACGCTGAAGCATTTGCATACCACGCGTTCGCCGAGGCCGACGATGACCTTCTCGGCTTTGCCCCCGCGGTAATTCTTTATCGCGGCCTCGAGCGCCTCCATGCCCATCACGGAGCAGTGCATCTTCTCCCCGGGCAGGCCGCCCAGGTAGTCCGCTATCTTCTGGTTCGTTATCTTAGAGGCCTCATCGAGGGTCAGCCCCTTGACCATCTCGGTGAGGGCGGAGGAGGAGGCTATGGCGCTGGCGCAGCCGAAGGTTTTGAACTTGGCGTCGACTATCTTCTGCGTGGCCCTGTCTATTTTCAGCGTCAGTTTCAGCGCGTCGCCGCAGATTATGCTGCCCACCTCGCCGACACCGTCGGGGTTCTCTATCTCGCCCACGTTCCTGGGGTTCTTGAAATGCTCGAACACTTTTTCGGTATAGTTCCACATATTAAAATACCTCGTCAAATTCAACACGGCGGCGGGAGGGTGCCGGGATACCTACATATTATTAAATACCCGCCCCCGCTTCAAACCAGGCGTCCCGCCGGTTCATGCCCCCCTGTCAGCCTGCGGCGCGGGAACGGGCGCGGAGTTCTTCGCAAGAAGCGAGCGCGCCAGTTTCAGCGAGCCTTCCACGATAGCCTGGGCCGCCGCGGGCGGGGTGGAGTAACCGCTGTCCCGGGTGGTCTGCTGCCGGACCACGATAATATCCACCTCCCCGGCCGCGCTGGGCTCATAAACCAGTTCCGGCTGCGCGAACGCGGCGGCTACGCGGGAGAACAGCGCGGCGGCCACGTTCTTCAAAACTGAATTTTCGGACCTCGGGGTAAGATCCTCATAGTCCTTCAGCAGGCCGGAGCCGCTCTTGGCTATCAGCACGCAATAGAGATACGGGTAATCGGTCCCCTGCACGCTGTTGATCGAAACCTGCACCTGAAGGCCGTAAAATTCCTTCGGCGCGCCGACCAGCTTCACCATCAGTCTCGCGTCCTCCGGCTCTTTTCCTCCGGACTCGGTGTCCGCCAGCGAAAGCATGGGCTGCACCTGTACCTCGCTAGAATCGGTGAGGGCATCCATCACCTTCCTGAGCGCGCCTATCTTGACCAGCAGTTTGTCCTTCTTCAGATAACCGCGCGTGCCCGCGAACCAGAGCGGGATTATCACCACGGCGGCGTCCAGCGCGAAATAAATAAAGGAGCCGGGGGGGAATTTCAAAGCTTCGGCGGCTATTTTGTACAGAACCACGCAGATCCCGGCCGCCACGACCAGGCCCAGCCCGCCGCGCGAACTTGTACCGTCGAAAATATCCTCGTCCCAGGCGCGCAGCTGCTCCGTCTTCAACCTCACTTTTTCATATTCGTCGGGGGTCACGCGCTCCCAGGCTTGGGCGCCCGTCTCGCGCGGCGTGGAATCGTAGCCGGTGTTGAACCCGAGCAGCAGCCCGAGCAGCAGCAGCGGGTAGCCCAGCCAGAAACCGGCCGTCACCTGCAGCCCGAGCCCCGCGGCCAGGCACAGGACGACCAGCGCCATGCGCGGCCTGTAGGGCACGCTTTTGGCCAGCAAAAATTTTATCTCCCCATCCTTTTGAGGCGGCGGCAATATGTTCATGTATTCCTCCCCTGCGCGGCGCAGGCTTCGGCCGCGGGCAGCAGCTCGGCGTAGCCTGTCTTTTCCCAATAGAGCGGGCATCCGCCGTTGCATACGGCCAGGTAGCGGCAGGCGCGGCAGACCTCGTGCGCGAAGCTTTTAGCGCGGAACCAGGAGAACTCTTTCCCGTTCCAGAGCCGCTTGAAACTTCCCTTCTCTTTTAAAATATTCCCCATTGGTTTGGGGTAGCTTGAGCAGGGCAGCACGTCGCCGTTCGGCGCCACGCTCAACAGGCCGTCGCAGGCGGCGCAGCCCTTGTTGCCGAGGCCGCGGGATATGGGGTTAAAGATGCATATGGGCGTGGGCGAATACCACATGAACTCGAGGCCGCGCTTGTCGGCCATTTCCTTGACCTTTTCCACCAGGGGCCCCGCCTCGGTATAAGAGATAAAAGTCTCGTCGAAATTACGCCCCGCGGAGCCCACGGGCATGAGGAGGTTCATGGAAAATTTGGAAAGCCCGAGGGTCTTCACCAGGTCCAGCACCCCCTCCAGCGCGTCCTTGTTAAGCGCGGAGACGGTGGTATTAGTGTGCACCCTTATGCCGGCCTTCATGATGTTCTCGACGCCGCGCACGGTGCGCGCGAAAGCACCGGGGCAGGCCGCTATGCCGTCGTGCAGCGCGGCCGAACCGGCCTCCACGCTGACCTGCGCGGAGTCCAGCCCGGAGTCGGCCAGCCTCCCTGCCACCGCGCTTTCCGCCAGCGTGCCGTTGGTGATAAGGTTGGTCCACATGCCCAAAGTCTTGGCGTGAGCCACCAGTTCCGGAACTTCGGGGCGCAGCAGCGGTTCGCCGCCGGTGAAGCTGACCGAAGGGACCTCCGCCTCTTCCTTTATGATCCGCAGCACTTCCTTGAGCGCCCCGGCTGGAAGGTCCGGATGCTCTTCGTCCTTGCGGCAGCCGCAGCCGGCGTAGCAGAAGCGGCAGGCCAGGTTGCAGCGGTAGGTGACCGCTATCTCGCTGAGGACCGGAAGGGTATTGTGCCCCAGGCCGAATTCCAGCGTTTCCACGGCCCGGCGCTCTTCGTGCTCGTTATAACACCCCTTCAGGATAGCCATAAGGTCGCGGAAAAAATAGTAGATATCAAGCGACACCTGCTCTCGCTGGTCCTCGGGGTATTTTTCCACCACCGAAACCGCGGCGCCGCCCTCCATCAGGAACTTAAGCAGCTTGAGGCCCTGGGGGTTCAGCTTGTGCGTCTGGTTCGGGATCTTTATGAGCAGGCTGTCGGCCTCGCGCACGCGCACGTAAGGCTTTATGCGGCGAACATAGTCGTCCACCCAGTCGATCCTCGATACCCAGCCCTGAGTCTCCATCATTATCCTTTGTTGCGCCGCCCTGTCCTAATGGCCGCTGCTGACGCAGGCCCCGTGGCAGGCCCCGTGACAGGCCGAGTGGCAGGCTGAATGGCAGGCCGAATGGCACGCGTCATGGCAGGCAGAGTGGCACGCGTCATGGCAGGCAGAGTTGGCAAAAGCGCCGGCATAGCACAGCTTTGAGCCGCGGAAAGAGTCGAACCCGGAGTTAAGCTCGGCCGGCAGCGAAGTTTTAAGCCCCTCGCCCGCTTTGACGGCTTTGTCATAAGCGGGATTTTGATAATTCTGGTAATGCCTGCGGAAGCCGCCCCAGTAATAGGCATTGTCGGTGTCCGTACCCTGCTGCCCGCGGCTGTCCAACTGTTCGCTGTAATACTTTTTGGTGGCCTCCAGGTCGCAGTCCCATATCTTCTGTTCCAGCCCGGAGGTCAGGGTCTTAAGCGCCGCCTCCGCGCCAGCCTGTTCCAGTGTGCCGTCGGGCTGTATCGAGGCCAGCAGGGCGGTCTCATAAGGATCGTTGCTGGAATTAATGCCGGGCTGCCGCTCCACGGTAAGCGGCGAGTAGGCGTTTATCTTGAGCAGTCCCTTCCGTTCCATATTGGCCACCATCAGGCCCAGCATTTCCGATATCGGGAGCCCCATCACTACGCCCGCCTCCAGCGGGTTCAGGTTCTTCGCTATCTTGCCGGGTACGCGGAAGCTGCTCAACTGGGACTTGGGAGGGGTCCACTCCGTACCGTCCCAGTTCACCGCCGAAATGCCGGCCTGCGCGGTCAGCATAGCTTTGTGCTTCGCGGTCATTATCAGGAACGGCGCGGCCACAAAGAACACCGCCATGATCATTATCAGGAATATGGTTTCGCCGCGGGTCATGGGGAAGCCGGAAAGCATGCTGCCGGGAAACAGGCGGTTAAGGTAAAACCCCTCGTAAGCCGGCATATATTTAGTGTGAGCCGGGGCGGCCGCGGTCAGGCTGCCGTAGGCCATTGTTTTCAGACCGAAATTAACCGCGTCAAGGTACACCTGCACCTGGAAATGATAGCGGCTGCCAAGCCCCTTGCGGAAGAACCTGACGCTGAAAACATCCTTTCCCTCGGCGTTCTTCACCGTCGGATAGTCTATAGAGTAGCGCTCGTTCACGAACTTCTCGGTGCGGAAATACAGCTTGGCCAGGACGGCGTCGTCTACCGCCGGGGCCGCGAGCGCGACCGGGAAGCGCACGGTCAGCGCCTCGTGATCCAGCGCATCGTCCCATTGCACGGGAGACCAGTTGAACACGGCGAGCCGCTTGTCGCCGTCCATGGTCTGCGTGATGTTCCCGGAATCCTCGAGGTCCGCCGCGTAGCGGAAGAAATAAGTTATCTCCCCCTGGGAGAAGGCCTGGCCTCCGGCCAGTATTATGTCGTATTTTTTATCGGAGAGTTTATTGATCTCAAGCCGGTACTTATTTCCGTCGCTGTCGAGAGCGTAGGCGTGCTCGTTATCGAAAACCGGGGTCTCCTGAAAGCCCTCAAAATAGAAGCCGTGCAGCTGCCCGCCCTGGCCTGTCCACCTCACCGCGTACGACACCTGGGCCTTGCCGTCCTTGTCCACCACCACCTCGGTTTCTACCCAGTTCATTTTAAAGCCGGCGGCCAGAGAATTTACGGCCGGGCAGGCGAAGAAGAGCGCCGCGGCGATCCAGAGCTTTGTTTTTTTCATATCCATCCCTCAAAACCGAGTTTTAAATTCCTTCCTGAACCCGCCGCGGTCCAGCGCCAGCGCCCACCAAAGGCAGACGCCGCCCGCCGCCATCGAAACAAGTCTGAGCAGCAGCGACGCCGCCATTACCACCGAGTTGAATTCCGGCGCCATCGAGACCCCTCTGTAGACAAGCGGTTGCGGCACGGCCAGTTGCGGGCAGAGGAGCAGCAGCAGAGAAATGGCGCTGAGGAGATAAAGCATTCCCACGGCGCCGCGCCGGGCCCATTCCCGCCTGCCCAGCACGCCCAGCGACAGCAGCAAGACCGTCAGCCAGAAAACGACGGCTAAAGCGAACACCAAAAACATATGTTTCGCCGCGAAATCCGCCAGCGGAGGCATGTCCACCGGTACGCTGGAGCGCGCTATGGACAGAAGGAAAACCGGAGTGGAGGAGATGGCCAGGAATTCAAGCAGGTCCGCGGCCGTCCTCAGCGTCTGGATTCCGGAAACTGCCGCGCACACAACGCATATCCAGGACAAAATCCGGGATTTTCCCTCGGGAAATATTTTCATGCTCCGATTTTTATTATATAACTTTTCTCCCCAGCTTTCCCCGGCCCGCCGCGGGTTTCCGCGCGGGGCCTGGATCCGCGGGGAGTAATACTGATGCCGCTTTACCGGAGGCGCCAAAAATTATTTAATTGTAAGCGCAGCGGACCGGACCGCCAGGCGGCCGGAAGCGTACAGCCGGAGCCACTATGCCAGCCAAACTTGTCAGTCAATACACCGTATTCCTCCCCAATGTCCCGGGCGCGCTTAACAAGTTCGTAGAGCTTTTCGCGGATGAGGGGATAAATATCATAGGCATCGCCTCCGAGATAAGGGATGATTCCGGCGTCGTACGCGTTTCCGTAGACGCGGGCCGCAAGGTAAGCCACGTGCTGACCGCGGCCGGGTTCACCACCATAGAGACCTCCATGATCTCGGTCGAGCTGGCGGATAAACCCGGCGAACTGAAGCGCCTCACCAAGCTGCTCTGGGAAAGCGACGTGAACATCACTACCGTGTACGGCACATCCTTCGGCGGGTCAAGCGGCAGGCTGCTCCTGAACGTTTCCGACACCAAGAAGGCGCTGGAAGTGCTTAAGACTTATCAGGGCCTTAATTAAGCCCGGGGCGCCCAAGCAAAAAACCGCCGGTCTCCCGGCGGTTTTTTGCTTTCCCGGTCTTCGGCCGGAAACGCGCGCCCTAGGGCCGCGTAAGCTTCTTGTACTTTATGCGGTGCGGCGTATCCGCGGATGAACCGAGCCGCGCGTGGCGGTCGGCCTCGTATTCGGAAAAATTACCCTCGAACCAGGCCACCTTGCTGTCGCCCTCAAAAGCCAGGATATGCGTGGCCACGCGGTCCAGGAACCAGCGGTCGTGGCTGATGATAACGGCGCAGCCGCCGAAATTTTCAAGGGCTTCCTCCAGGGCGCGCATGGTGTTCACGTCCAGGTCGTTGGTGGGCTCGTCGAGGAGCAGCACGTTGCCGCCCTCCTTCAGCATCACGGCCAGGTGCACCCGGTTGCGCTCGCCGCCCGAAAGGTTCTCCACTTTTTTCTGCTGGTCCTGCCCGCTGAAGTTGAAGCGGGCCACGTAGGCGCGGGAATTGACTTCCATCTTGCCGAGCTTCACCAGGTCCAGCCCGCCGGAGATGACTTCCCAGACGTTCTTGCCGGGCGTCAGCGTGGAGCGGCTCTGGTCGGAATAGGACAGCTGCACAGTGTCGCCCACCCTGAACTCGCCGGAGTCCGGCGCTTCCTCGCCGGTGATCATCTTGAACAGCGTGGTCTTGCCGGCGCCGTTAGGCCCTATGATGCCCACTATACCACCGGGCGGCAGCGAGAAGCTGACGTTATCCAGCAGCACCTTGTCGCCGAAGGCCTTGGTGACGTTCTTCGCTTCTATGACCAGGTTGCCGAGGCGCGGACCCGGCGGGATATAAATTTCCAGCTCGCGGGACAGTTTCTCGTTCTCCTGGCTCAGCAGGTTTTCGTAGGCGCTGATGCGGGCTTTGCCCTTCGCCTGGCGGGCTTTGGCGCCCATGCGTATCCACTCCAGCTCGCGCTTAAGCGTCTTCTGGCGGTCGCTCTCGTATTTCTCCTCCTGCCGCAGGCGCTCGCTTTTCTGGTCCAGCCACGATGAGTAATTTCCCTTCCACGGTATTCCCTGCCCGCGGTCCAGCTCCAGTATCCAGCCGGCCACGTTGTCGAGGAAGTAGCGGTCATGCGTTACGGCTATAATGGTGCCTTTATAATCTTTGAGATGGTGCTCCAGCCAGGCCACGGCCTCGGCGTCGAGGTGGTTGGTAGGCTCGTCCAGCAGCAGTATGTCCGGCTCCTGCAGGAGCAGCCGGCACAGGGCGATGCGGCGCTTTTCTCCTCCGGAAACGTTCTTCACCAGCGCGTCCGGCGGTGGGCAGCCCAGCGCGTCCATGGCCTGCTCCAGCCTCGAATCGATGTCCCAGGCGTCCAGCGCGTCTATCTTTTCCTGCACCTTGGACTGCCGCTCTATCAGCGCGTTGAGCTTCGCGTCGTCCATCGGCTCGGAGAGCTTATCGCTGATGTCGTTATACTCCTTCAGCGCCGCCATGGCCTCGGGCAGGCCTTCTTCCGCTATCTGGCGCATTGTTTTTTCCGGGTCCAGTTTCGGCTCCTGCTCAAGGAGGCCGATCGTGTGGCCCGGTGAGAGCACCGTCTCGCCCCTGAAATCGGTATCCACACCGGCCAGTATGCGCAGCAGGGAGCTCTTCCCGGAGCCGTTCAGGCCCAGCACGCCTATTTTTGCACCGTAGAAATAGGACAGGTAGATGTCTTTCAGCACGGCTTTCTTGTCGTAAAGCTTGCTTACCCCTACCATCGAGTAAATTACTTTATTGTCAGCTTTTGCGGCCATTGTATAGTCCTTGTAAACCGTGTTTTTTTAAAGATTATCCCGAAAAACCGGCGTCCCCGCGGAGCCGCCAAATCGCGCTATTTCACTCCCAGTTCTTTAGCCGCCTGCTGTTTCTTGTCGGGCGTCAGGAAAGAACCTTCCACGGCGCATTTCAGCGTATATTGTATATCTTCGAGCGAGAGTCCCATCCTGCCCACGGCTAGGGCGTATTCCTTGTTCAAATGGGTGTCCAGTATTTCAGGATCGTCGGCCCCTATGGAGCAGCGCAGCCCCGCATTTATGAACCTTTTAAGCGGGTGGGCCTCCACGGACGGCACCGCCCGCGTGAGATAGTTGCTCCAGGGGTTGGTCTCCACGGTTATCCCGCGTTCTTTTATCAGCTCCATGAGCGCGCCCGAGGCGTCGTCGGCGGCTTTCACGCCGTGCCCTATTCGGCGCGGCCGCAGTTCCTCGATGGTCTCCCGCACCCGCGAGTAATGTCCTTCCTCGCCGGAATGGACCGTGAGCGGGAGCCCGGCGGCGGCCAAACCCCTCGCCACCTCGGTATAAAGCGAAGACGGGTAATCCGCCTCGTTGTCCGCCAGGTCGAAGCCGATAACGGTCTTTTTGTTGCTGACGGCGAAAGCGGCCGTCTTCAGCGCTGAGCCCATGCCGTAGCTGCGGGAGGCGATAAGGATAACACCGCAGACCATGTTGCTGGCTTTCTCAAATTTTTCAGCGGTCGAATTTATTATATCGTGCGCCTTCTGCCAGTCCAGGCGCTTTTCTTTCAGCATAAAATCCGGGCTATAGCGCAGTTCGAGCAGGCGTATGTTCTCTTTGTTATAGGCGTCTTCCAGCGCCTCGTAAGTTATGCGCTCCACCGCTTCATAAGAGGCGAACGAAGCCTGCGCCAGCTCGAACCGGCCCAGCACCTCGAGCAGCGAAGCGCCGGGAGCGCGCAGTTTATAGACGTCTTCAAGGCCCGCAGGGTCGAAGGTTGGCAGTTTAAGTCCGTGGCGGCGGGCCATATCCACGACGGTGCCGACGCGCACGCAGCCTTCAAGGTGCCGGTGCAGTTCCGCCTTAGGCATGACTTTTATTTTTTCTTGCAAGTCCGTCATTAAGGTGATTTTAACACTTCTTGACGCCAGCCGGGGAGCGCCGGGCGGGTCAACCTTGTATAATATCACTGTGGCCATACTTCTAAGCTGTCAGGAACTTTCAAAAAGCTACGGAACTCGGCCCCTGTTCGAGGGGTTGTCTTTCGGCCTTTTCAACGGCGAACGCACGGGCCTGATAGGCCCAAACGGCATGGGCAAATCCACCCTGTTGAAGATACTGGCCGGCCTTGAAACTCCCGACGGCGGCAAACTGGCGGCGCGCCGCGGCTTGCGCGTAGGCTATCTGCCGCAGCAGGATAAAGCTGAAGACGCTCCGCGCGGCCTCACCGTGCGCGGTTTCCTTGACGCCGCGCTGGAAGGCCTGGGCCTTGAGGATTACATGGCCGAGGCGCGTATAACGGCGGGCATGGACAGGGCCGGCTTTAAAGACCCTGACCAGGCCGTAGCGAAACTTTCGGGCGGCTGGCGCAAGAGGCTCGCGATACTCGCGCAGGTGGTGCGCGAACCGGACCTGCTGCTGCTGGACGAGCCGACCAACCACCTGGACCTGGAAGGCGTGCTGTGGCTTGAAGGTTTTTTAACTGGTCTCACTTTTTCTTTTCTGGTGGTCACCCACGACCGCAGCTTCCTGGAGCGTGTGTGCAGCCGGGTGATAGAGCTGGACCGCCGCTACCCCTCAGGGCATTTCAGCAGCTCCGGAAATTACAGCCAGTTCCTGGAGAACAGGGAAGCGTTCCTGGACGCGCAAGCTTCGCGCGAGGATTCGGTGCGCAACATCGTGCGCGGCGAGATAGCGTGGCTGCGCAAAGGCCCCCGTGCGCGCGCCACCAAACAGAAAGCCCGCATAGACCGCGCCGGCCGCCTTATAGGCGAACTTTCAGAGCTGGAATACCGGAACGCGCAAGGCAGGGCTACCGTCATCGATTTTATCTCCGGGGAACGCCAGGCGAACAGGCTGGTGAACGCCGTCGGGGTCTCCAAGACGCTGGGCGGGCGCAGGCTATTCGGCCCGCTGGACCTGGCGCTGCGTCCAGGCGACAAGCTGGGCCTGATAGGCGAGAACGGCAGCGGGAAGACCACCCTTTTAAAAATGCTGGCCGGGACCCTCCCCGCGGATACGGGCCTGGTAAAACTGGCCGAAGGCCTTAAAGTCTCGGTATTCGACCAGCACCGCGACCAGCTGGACCTGAATTTGACGCTGCGCCGGGCGCTATGCCCGGCCGGAGAACACGTAGAGTACAGAGGGGTTTTTGTGCACATCAACAGCTGGGCCAACCGCTTTTTGTTCCGCCCCGAGCAGCTGGACTTCCCCCTCAGCAGGCTTTCAGGAGGCGAGCAGTCGCGGGTGCTCATAGCCGGGCTTATGCGCACGCCCGCGGACCTGCTGCTTCTGGATGAGCCGACCAACGACCTGGACATAAGGTCGCTGGAGGTCCTGGAGGCGAACCTGAGGGATTTCCCTGGCGCTCTAATTCTGGTAACGCACGACCGCTACCTCCTGGACAGATTGTGCGGGGCCATACTTGGCCTGGACGGGAAAGGCGGACACGGCTTTTTCGGCGGTTTGGAACAGTGGGAGGAATGGAAGGCCCTGCGCGACGCCGCCCCGGGTGCGAAGGCCGCCGCGGACGAAGTCGTCAAAGAGCCGGCGCTCGGCCACAAAGAAGCGGCCGAACTGCGCAACATGGAAGACTTGATAAAGACCGCGGAGAAAAGAGCGGCCCAGGCTGCCGCCGCGCTGGAAGATCCGTCCATAGCCACCGACGCCGAGGAACTTCACCGCAGACAGGAAAAACTGGAAGAGGCCCGAAAAAGAGTATCAACTTTGTTCAAGCGCTGGGAAGAACTGGAAACACGCAGCCGCGGCTAAAGATAAAAATCGGGGAATAGACCCCGGCGCTTGCAGAAGAACGCCGCAAACAATACGATTCGGGCCAATGGACTGCGGCGGCTACACCTTTGTCCAGTCCACAAAAGGAGAAAGCCACGCTGTTTCACAATGGGTGCTCCGCCCTGGAATGCTGGAAACAATTCTCCTGGGTTTTTTCGGCCGCCGCCCGAACAGTATTCTTTTTATTTTATCCACGCCCCCCCGGGGTTCTCCCCTGAGCTGACAAAACAGGCGGAAACTGTTCTTTTTGTATCCTTTCCAAAAAGCCTGATCTTCTCTGAGTATTTTTACGGAAACGGCGAAGGTCATCGGGGTTGAATTCGTTTCTTTCCAGTGAGTACTTTTTGTCAGAAGTACGCGGGAGAGCTCTCCCCCGTCTTGAACGAACGGGTTGGAACCGCCCCCGGAAAAATTCACGTATTTGTCGGGATGGTCGTACACAGTCGCGTAATCGGCTATTTCCAGCCCCTCTTTTAAGAGCTCCCGCGAGCCCGGCAAGTGAAGATAATCGTCCTCGACAAAATACACATAGTCCTCATCATCCAGCCTGGTCAGGGCGAGATCCAGAGCGTATAAAAATGAGCCACTGTTGCCTAACGCCGTTACGAGCGGGACAACTCCTTTCTCTTCGATCTTTGAAATAGTTTCCCGCTCGCAATTATCCGCGATTACGAACAGGTTTTCCTTCCCGAACACCGAGAGGTAGTTTTCCAGGCAATAAAGTTTCGTGGCATGCTGAAGCATTTTCTTGCCGTTTCCTCTGTCGGAAAGCCTGTAAAAAGTGAAAAAGCCCGTTTTCGTATTGGTCATGGGAAGACATTCCTTGGCTGTAGGCGGCATCAGAGCGGTCAGCCGGTTCCCGCCCAGCCTTTAAGGAACAAGGCCCGGCGGTGGTTCCGGCGTGTATTTTAAAGGCGGTATAGCCCCGATGCGCAGGCCCTTAACTACCGTTGCATACTTAGGGCAGTATTCCCGGTAGTGCTCGTCGCGGCACATAAAACCAACCGTGTACACCGCGCTCCCGCCGGGATTAGGCAGGAAAATCATTTCTTCGAATAGGTCCGGTTACTCAGCGTCCTGGAACCTTTGTATTGTTCCCCGCCGGCGCGCAGCGCGGTCTTCATGGGTTGCAGCGTTACCCAGCGATTTTTAAGGATGTCCGCCTGCACGCCGCGTATATTCTCCCTGCCGTGTCCGCGCCGGGAAGACGGCGCCGGACCGGGCTTTCTTACTTGCCCAGAAGCTGCAGCGCGTTGAAATCGATCTGGTCTACGGCCCCCTGCAGGGCCGGCATGTCCACGCCGTCGCCTTCGGCTTTGACCAGGAACCTCTCCTGGACCACGGTTTCAAAAGTCCCGGACCGCATCTTTTGATCGAATATTTCATGTGCCTTGCTGCCGCGATAGGAGAGCGTCCGTTCAAAACCCGTCTCGGTCTCTTTGTCAATGTCCATCATGGCCCAGCCAGCGGCCATCATCTTACTAAAGCTCGCCGTATCCCCGATGCTCAGTGTGATGGTAGAACCGCTGTCCGCCCGGAAAACAGCCTTGGCCGTGGAGAACTGCATCTGTCCCAGCCCGGACTTCTCGTTGCTGAACTCCACGCGGCGCATGCCGCTCACGCTCGCCGGCAGGAGGTTTTTCAGATCTCCTCCCGCAACGGCCTGGACATTAGGGTTGGCGCCCAACGCACCCATTAATTGGTTGGCGGCCTGCGGCAGATTAGCCGGCTGGTCAGAAGCGGAGCCTTGAACCGGGCCTGCCGGAGACCGGGACGCTTGCTGCGCCGAAATGGCGCCAAGCAGCGGCCCGAGCCCCGCGGCGCCATTCGCCTGGCCGGTCGACCCGCTTGAACTGAAGAGGGAAGCGAACGGTGAGCTCTTTAGCATGCGCCCATATGTCCAAAACGCCATTGAGATCAGCGCCATAAATGCGGTTAAAAGGGCGAAAATAACAAAGACCACCATAGCTTTGGCCCGCGCAATGCCATGCACCTCCACGGACGCATGCACGAAGAGATAGAGTCCGTACAGCGAGATGAGCAGACCCAGCCAGATCCCTATAAAGGGGACCAGCCGGGCGGCGGAGCTGACCGGAGCAACGGCGCTGAGGTATGCGACGCAGCGGAAAGTGGTTTCCAGATCCTCGCGCGATCCCAAGATCATCCACAACACATGGGCGATAAGCGTCGCCACCGCCAGACCGACGATAAGGAATATCGGCCAGGCGACGATCCCCCTCAGCAGGATGGTCAGGTAAATGCCGGCGGCAGAAACGCCGCCCGCCTGGGCCAGCGACATACCCATGTGCAACAAGACCCCCGCTAGGCTGATCGCCGCGGAAGCCACGGCCATGACGGCGCAGAATAAAGCCGGTTGCGTCCAGCCGCCTTTCTTAGGCATTTGCCTGAAGAACACGGCTGGCTCCGTTAAAATTTTCAGCATGACGCCGGGAACTTCGCGCATATCGAACGGTGGAGCGGTCTGCTGCGGCGCGGCGGCGTCTGCAGCCGGCGCGGCTTGCTGCGGAGCGACGGGGGCCTGGCTTGGCTCCGTCAGCCGGGCCGGAGGTTCCGGCCTTAACGGCGGCACATACGCGGGAGGGGCCGGCGGTCTTGCCGCCTCTGCGAAAGCCTCATCTATCTGCGTCTGCGGAACGCCCGCTTTGCGCAGACCTTCCGCTATGGCTTCGTCTGAAAATTTGCCTTTGTTCGCGTTTATGTAATCCAAATACCTTTGGTCTGTCATATCTGTAGGGAACCCAAGGCTTGTTTATTGCGATTTCTTGCCTTAATTCCATTCCTCCCGCTGCCTGATAATTTTCCGGAAGGAGTTCCCCTTCCGCCTATTTTTATGATACAAAAAATCGGCCGCTTTCCCAAAAATCTCACAACTCCGCCGCGCGGGGCCATCGCTGGGCCGAGCGTGCGGAAAGGCCTGCCTGGCCGTGTGAAACCGCTATGCGTATCGGGCGGCGGTCCGGTGGGCCGCCCAGAGCTGACTTTCTTTGCGATCCCATGGCAATATGCCATGCGTAACAAGCGTGATAACGATGCCTTTGGCCGCATCGCTCCTGCGCTTCCGGGCTGCCTCCCACCCATGCAAAAAACAACTCTTTACTATGTCGTTTTTACAGAGAAAGACAGTTTTTTTGCTTTCATCATCTTCTGTAATGGTTTCTCGACAAAAAGATGTACGCCAGTGCCGATGCAACCGATGAAGATCATCGATAAAATCATCACAATTAGTCCCATAGAAAAATCTTTAGCCGGAAATACAAATGCCATGGCCTTAACAAAGCCCTGCATCCCCACCGTATGAAAGAGATAGATTGCGTAGCTGGCCGCGCCCTGCAGTAACAGGGCTCTGCCCTTCCACAGATGGCCGGCCTTTTCTAAAACCAGCGCGCCGGCAACGATCATGAATGCCGGGATACCGAAAATTCCGCACCTGGTCATGGACCCCGAAAAGGAATCCCTCGTTAAATGAAGCAGCCCGGGAAACACAGCATCCGGAAGAGCTATAACGATCGCTCCCATGCCAATGAGGCCATAACCGAGGGCCCTTGGGAACGGCCATTTTGAAATATCCACCCTTGCATAGACAATGCCCAGAAGACAGCCCGCGGAGAATTCAAGCATGATCGGGTTCATGTAATAATCTAACGCGAAAGAAAACGGCCCGAACATGCGCCGCACAAAACAAAGAGAAACGAAAAAAAGTGTTAACACAATCCATATCTTCCTCTGCGACCTTAGGAATAACGTCAACCCTAACAGAAAATAAAAAAACATCTCATAAATAAGCGTCCATCCGACTACCAGTATTGGCGCAGACACTCCGTCCGCCCGGATATCGGGAATGAAAAAAATCGAAGTAATAAGATCCCGCAAATTTAACGCATGAAGACCATTCGGATGAAAGCCCGATTTGAAAGCAAAAACGATCATAAATGTAACTATCCAGTAAAGGGGGACGACCCTGATAATCCGTTCCTTCCAGAATTGGAATGGCGTACGATCGAACGACCGGGTGATATAAAACATGACAAATCCCGATATAACAAAGAATATATCCACGCCTGCCGTTCCAAATTGAGTATTGCAATGAACCGGGTAACTCGCCCCTACCATTACCTGCAAATGATAAAAGACGACCATAAAGCAGGCTATGGCACGCAATAGTTGGATATTGTTGATCATGTTGTCCTGTTCCACGCCTCTTCTTCACAATTAATCCGGTAATGCCGGAACCCGCCCTGAAGATGCTTTGCCGCGGCCATATTAAATAAGGCGGACCAGATCCTATCCGGCTTTCCTTTCTTGATCCCTGAGAAAAGACCGGCGCAAGGCTCCCGCAGGTTGTTGTGCCTTCTGCAAGGCCGTTTGTCGCGTAGCGGACGGCCGCAAAGCCGGCATATCAGGAAGTTTGGACTGTTACCGTTTTTTCCTGAAGACGCCGAGGAGGCCTTTGGCGGTCTTCTTAAGCGCGTCCGTGCCGCCTTTGAGCGTAGAGTCCACGGCTTTGATCGTTTCAACCGCCGCTACCCCGACCTGGCCGAACACACTGTCCATGATGAGCTTTGAGATGCTGGTGGATTCATTGACGTCCCTGTAGGTGGCGTCAATATTAAGATTTATTTTTTTCTCCCGCGGCTTGCCGTCGCCTCCGAAGGTGCGCCTGATCAGGGTGCCTATGTGAACCTTCACCAGATCCACGCGATAAGGCATCTTCTTCGTTTTATTCGCCGTACCGCCGCCGTCTACGATCGATGACACACTTTTCTGAAGCGCTGCCGCGTTAGTGTCTCCTTTTTCGTTCTTCACGATGTCGATCTCGGAAACATTTACTACCAGTTCTTTAATGTGCGGCGTCCGGCGCAAGAAAGACATCGCATCGTAATCCGCCCGCACCAAAGGCAGGATCACGAATGTCCCTCCATGGAACTGCGGCGGATTCATCAGTTTCAGATCGCGCACCTCAAGCGTGCCGCTGAACAGCCCGATATTCACCGAACCTATTTCCAGAGGGAACCCCGTCATTTCCTTGGCGGCCAGCTCGACTCC
The DNA here is from genome assembly GCA_903889965.1 of uncultured Elusimicrobia bacterium. Classification (GTDB taxonomy): domain Bacteria; phylum Elusimicrobiota; class Elusimicrobia; order Elusimicrobiales; family UBA9959; genus UBA9959. The sequence continues at coordinate 8,079 of CAISZM010000028.1, read as the reverse complement.
CCTGCGGGCTGCGATATTGCGCGCGAAACCGACAATTGCGCCAAGCGCAACGACCGATAACAGCAGCCACTTTATCGATTTAAAGAGTCTTTTCATAAGCGATATATGTCAGGACGGCATACGCCGACGGCATGAATAAATTTACAAGGCCGCGGGCGCAGCTGTAATCAGCCGCCCCGGCGACTTCCCCTTTATGCGGGCTTTATTTCAAGAAACTTCCTTAACCCGAAAAGATCAAGGCACGGGCGCGGCGGCGGCGAGCGCCGGCGCGGGCGCCTGTTTTATGGCGGCCAGGGTCTCCTGCACTATCAGGTCGGCCCATTCCCTGCGCAGTTCGGTATTCGGCGCGGGCAGCGTGCGGTGCTTTATGTTCAGGTCCGCCAGCAGGCCGTTCAGCCGGTTGTATATGTCTTCCTGGAATTCGCGGCTATGCGCGTTCCTTATGCCGTCGTCCACCAGCTCCCCCACCATCGGCAGCTTATAAATAACGTCGTAGGGGAAATTTTCCGCATAGCCGCGCAGGAATTCCCGTATGAACGGGTTCTCACCGCAGCGGCGCTCCATGTAGACCAAATTGTCGAATACGCTCCGGTCGCACACCACCACCTGGTAGTTAAGGATAGTGGCCCGCAGCTCTTCGGCGATATGCTGCATCATTATGTACAACTGCGCGGGCAGCGTGGTAGTTTCGTTTATGGGGATACCCTGCTCGAAGGCGGAAGCCGCTATCTCGGAGAAAACCTTGACCTTAAGCCCCCTCTTCTTCAGCTCCGCCGCCACCTCGTAACAGAGGGTGGTTTTGCCGGTGCCATGGGTAGAAATGAGCGATATCTTGTAAGGTCTTTTTTTTGCGGAAGACATTTTAAACTCCTGAGAAAATTGGGATTAACTTTATACTACATCTTTTTAGCGGCTCCGGCAAAAAGCCCGCCGTGGCGCGCGAAGGGATAAAAAAACCGCCCCGGTCGCGCGGGGCGGTTCTAAAACGGCTTCGCGGGAGCGCTCTCAATATTCGAAAAAAGCCGCCTCTTCCGCTACGGCGTTGCAGCGCTCGCCGGAGGCGCTGGTCATCTTGGTGCGCATATAACCCTGCTCGCCCCAGGATTTGCCCCAGCTGTTCCGCAGTATCCATATTCCCTTGCCGGGAGGCAGGTTGCCATCCTCGTCGAATTGCGCGCCCTCGTTATCCCAGCCCACTATGTTTATCATGTGGTCAAGTTCGCCCTTGACGCACTTTTTATAGATGCCGCCCGTGTAGCTTTCCCAGCTGCCGGCGGCGGCGGCCACGCCTATGGAGACGGGGTCTCCGGAGAGCGTCATGTACGCTTCGATATCGCGCACGGTAGGGGACTTGCCTTTTTCGCCCAGCATATACCAGGCCTTTATGCCCGCCGCCGGCGCGAGGCTCGCGTCACACTTGCCGTTGCCCTGCGAGTACGGACAGGCGCTCCACAGCGGCTGGCCTCCCGGAATAATAAAAACGTTTGCGGAGTCGAAGTATCCGCCGTTGCAGCCGGCGGCGTAGGTGGAGTGCTCCACCAGCCATTCCTGGGAGAGCCGGCCGGGATCCCTGCCCGCCAGCGCGTGTCCGTCGCGGTGGGTAGCGGTGAGGCTGAAAGCCCAGCAGCTGCCGCAGCCTCCCTGGTTCTCGACCTGCGTAAGGCGGGGGCGAAGATCCATGGCGTTCGGGATATCCGCCTTCGCGTTCTTAAAAGACTTCCACGACGCGTTCGTCAGGTTTTTCCTGACAAAACCCTTTGCGTGTATCGTGCGCCCGGTGGCCACCTGGAAAATAGTGTCCGGCCCGCTTAATTCGTCCGCCCTGGACTGCGCCGCGCTGATCACGGCCTTTACGGACCCGCCGCTAAAATCGACAACGTCCGCCGCCGTCGCCCCGCCGCTCAGCGCCGCCGCGGCAGCCATACCGATAATAAATTTTACGATCATTTTACCTCCGCCTTACCGCCGTAAGACTTACGATTGATTTATCCCCGCAGCCCGGGGATATTAAGGTCCATACTACCTTTTTCAAGCCCGGCCCGGCAACGCGGTCAAGCAGGACCCCGCGGCCAGGCGGGCCTTAGCTGCCGCCTTGTCATCGATCCGGGCGCCGGTTCAGGAAAGCCAGCCTTTTCCGGCGTAGTAATCGTACTCGCCGTCCCAGGCGTCCCTGCGCCGCTTGATCACCTCCGCGAAATATCGGCGCCGGGCGAGCATTTCCTTAACTTGTTCAGGGTAAACCGTTCGGGTTTTAATGTCCCCGGCGAGTTTTTGCCCAAGGGCGAAGGCCTCCTGGAGAACGGCGGCATCTGGCGCCGGCCCGCAGGACACGGCCCCGCTGGATTGTGCGCCGCACAGCCGGCCATAAGAAGCCAGATAGTCGCTCACGGGGGTATTCTGTCCGCTGCCGGAGGAGACAGCCGATGCCGTGTATTTACCCGACAGGCGCTGGCAATGTATCAGGTTGGAGGTACGGTCGAAAAGAGCCTTCATGGGCGCGGCAACATGGTTGATATAGTTGGGAGTGGAGAAGATTATCCCGTCCGCCCCGATCATTTTCAGGATTATGCCGGGAGCGTCGTCGTTGAGGGGGCAGACCATGCCTCCCTTGTGGCAGGCATCACAGCCGCGGCAGAATTCTATTTTTTTGCCGGCCAGGTGTTCCGTTTGCACCTCCGCCCCGCAGGCCTGCGCGCCCCTGGCTATCCCGGCCGCAAGCGAATATGTCACGCCAGCCTCGCCCCGGGGGCTTGAAGAGATCAGCAGTATTTTCATGGTCAAAGTATATAAAACTCCACGCCTCTCCAATAGCCAATAAAAGCGAGAGCCCCCAAAAGCGGGGGCTCTTCACTTGGCGCACTGGCCATACACTATGTCTGGGGCGACCGGGGAACCAGCGGCGCGGAACGCGCCTGCGGGACCGGAACACCCGCCGGAAACCGAGGCGCATGAAACGCTCATCGGAACCGGGAACCCGGCAAACCGCCCTGCCTGAAGCAGGTGCGGCCCGGGAAACCGCGCCGCGGCCGGGGCTTCTCCCCTCAGCCGAACCATCCTACCGTTCTACCGGGCCCGCCGCTGCTGTCACAACCGACCAGACCAGACCTTGCTGAACCAGACGACCGAACACCGCAACCACTGGGCCCGAACCACAACCGGCGCGTTAGAAAAGATCAAGACTACACTACGAGTATAACAGACGAACCTTGACTTGTCAAGCCCTTGGCAGTGCCGTATCAGACGCTATGCGTATCAGACGGCCAGGGCCTACGCAAAAAATAAGAGTAAATATACGATTTCCTCGTCGGGTATAGCTATTAATTTATATTCTCAAGGACACAGTGTGCGGTTAATTGGCGCGGGACCGGACATGTCGGAATTGACGCAAGAAGCGTTTAATACTTGGCGAGGTTTGATCTGTAGTTTTCCCACAGAACGGACACGGGATGCCTTGGCTGACCGTACGGGCTGCCGGGCAGCGAGGCCCAGATCTTGTTGATCTTTTTTATTGCGGCGGAAAAATTCACGTAATTGTCGGACTGCAGGACGAGTTTATAGGCCCCGGCGCGGCGCACCAGCTCGAGGGCGGCCTTATCCTGGTTGGGCGGGGTGAAATCATTAAGGCCGAGATGCGCGGCAAGGGCATCCCAGGTTTTAGAAAGGAACTGGTAACGACCTGCGGCGGTGGAAAGGTAGCGGCCTGAACGGACCGCCACGTGGGGATGGGCCGCGTAACTGTCGAAAGTGGTAAAGCCGAACAAATAATCGTAGCGGTCACCGGTGCCCTCGGAGTAGGCCAGCGTATCCATGAAGGCGCGCACGGTTCTGGGCAGTTCACACAGGCCGCCGGCCGAGCTGGAAGACACCTCGGTCATATAAATATAGCCGCGGGTGAAATGGCAGCCGGGAAGCGGCTCCGCCAGCGCCACTATCACCTGCCTTCCGGTGAAGCCGGGCCGTGCGGATACCTTGTAAACGGTATTGGGTTCAAGCCTGCATTTCCCGTAGGAAAGCGCGAGCTTATCTTCGGCCGCGGGCGAAGCCCTCAGGAAGGCGGGGGTCCTGCCCATATAAATAAAATCTTCGCCAAGGCCCTTGTTCACCCCGGGCCACTCGAAACCGGGCTCGTCATTATCGGGCGGAAGATACTGTTCCGCTTCGACGATGTCCCCGGAGACATCCTGCGCTACGTCCGGAACGGCAGGGAGATCGGCGGCGGCATAGCCGGGAGACGTCTCAAGTTCATCGAGAGCCGAACCTGCGGCGCAAAGAGGAGAGGCTATAGCCAGGAGCAGAGCAAGACCAATCATTCTCATGTCTATATTATGGCGCAGCGGGGGCGCAGGATAAAGGGTCCCCGGACCCCGAATATATTAGGCCCTAAGACCCTGAAGGTTAATAGGAACTGGCAGGTCAGCCGACCAGAAATCTTTTGAGGCCGGTCATTATCATCTGCACCGAGATGGTGACCAGTATCATCCCCATCAGTTTTTCCATCGCCAAGAGACCGCGGGCCCCCAGCAGGCGCGAAAGCCTGCTGGAGAGGCCCGCGAGTATCACGGCGTTTATAAGCCAGGCCACCCCCACCACGCCGAACCACATGCCGGTGCGGCCGGGACCCTGGAGAGAGAACAAAAGCACGGTGGTGAGCGTTGAGGGGCCCGCTATCAGGGGTATGGCCAGCGGCACGATGAAAGGCTCCCCCGCGGGACCTTCGGCAAAGGACGAATGGTGGGCAGGGAATATCATCTGAAGGGCTATCAGGAACAAAACTATACCCCCCGCCACGGACATAGCCGTGAGGTCCAGCGCCAGCAGGGAGACGAAATACTTGCCGAAAACGAGAAAGAACAGCATTATGCCGAGCGCGATAAAAAGTTCCCGGATTATGACCGCGCGGCGGCGTTTTTCGCTGACGCCCTTCAGCGCCGACATGAACATGGGGATATTCCCCAGCGGGTCCATTACCAGCGTGAGCGTGAAAACCGTTGAAATGAATATGGTCAGGTCCATTATTTCCGCCTAGCCCGGAGTTAAAAAGCGGCCGGGGAGAACAGTCTCCTCCGGCCGCTCTCCAGCGCAATGCGCTACTTCGTTTCTTCGGCGGCGGGCTTATTGCCCTCCTCGCCGTCGTCGATTACAGGCTCCACGGAGGCGATCTTATCTCCTTCCTCCATGCGCACGAGCCGGACGCCCTGAGTATTGCGGCTGATGACGCGCAGCGTCTTGCAGGGCATGCGTATTATCTTGCCCTTCTCCGTCATCACCATCAGGTGGTCCTTGTTCTCCACCAGGTAGATGCCCACTACGGCGCCGTTGCGGTCGGTGGCCTTTATGGTTATAACACCCGAGCCGCCGCGGTGCTGGTTGCGGTACTCGTCGAGGTCCGTGCGCTTTCCGAAGCCGTTCTCGCAGACGGTAAGCATGGTCTTTTTGCTCTTGGGCTCCGCCACCTCCATGCCTATCACCTGGTCCGTCTTGTCCAGGCGTATGCCGCGCACGCCCATGGCGTTGCGGCCCATGGAACGCACGTCTTTCTCGTTGAAGCGTATGGACATGCCCTCTTTGGTGCCTATGATTATTTCGTAGGCGCCGTCGGTATGTCCCACGCTCGTAAGGATATCGCCGTCCTCGAGGCCTATGGCGATGATGCCCGAGCGCCGGATATTGGCGAAGTCCGATATCGGGGTCTTCTTGATGTTTCCCTTCCGGGTGCACATCACGATGAAGGTCTCTTTGCCCTTGGCCTGTTCGAAGGACTCTACGGCCAGCACGGAGGTCACTTTTTCGTCCTTCACCTGCAGCAGGTTCACTATGGCCTTGCCGCGGGAGGTGCGGTTCCCTTCGGGGATCTCGTAGCCCTTCAGCGCGTAAACCTTGCCGCGCGTGGTGAACATCAGGATGGTGGCGTGGCTGGAGGTGACGAAGAGCTTCTCTATGAAGTCCTCTTCTTTCACCTCGGAGCCGATGATGCCCTTGCCGCCCCTGCCCTGCACCTTATAGGTGTCGGCCGGGATGCGCTTGATATAGCCGCCGTGGGACATGGTTATGACCACGTTCTCCTCGGGTATCAGGTCTTCTATATCGAGTTCCGCGGCTTCGCCGGTGATCTCGGTCTGGCGCTTGTCGCCGTACTTTTCCTTCATCTCTTTAAGTTCGTCCACGATTATCTTGAGGACGCGCTTGGGGTCGGCGAGGATGGCGCGCAGTTCGCCGATGAGTTTCATCAGGCCGCGGTGCTCTTCCTCTATGGCTCCCACTTCAAGGCGGGTGAGCTGGTGCAGGCGCATATCGAGGATGGCCTGTGTCTGGATATCGGACAGGGCGAACTTCACCATCAGCTTGGCCTTGGCCTCGGCCGAGTCCTTGGATTTCTTTATTATCTCTACCACGGCGTCGATGTTCTGAAGGGCAATCAGGTAGCCTTCCAGGATATGGGCGCGGGCGAGGGCCCTCTTAAGATCGTACTTGGTGCGGTTCACCACCATGAGGCGGCGGTGGCGCACGTACTGCAGCATGACTTCTTTGACCGGCAGCACGCGGGGGCGGCCGTCAACGATGGCGAGCATTATCACGCCGAAAGAGGACTCCATCTGCGTGTGTTTATAAAGCTGGTTCAGCACCACCTGGGCATTGCCGTCGCGCTTTATCTCTATCACTATGCGCATACCGCGCCGGTCGGACTCGTCGCGTATGTCCGAGATGTCCGGGATCTTCTTGTCCTTGACGAGCCCCGCAATGGTCTCGATAAGGGTAGATTTATTCACCTGGTAGGGGATCTCGGTGACTATGATGGCTTCGCGGTTGCCCTTCATCTCCTCTATTTCCGCCCTGGCCTGGGTGGTGATGGAGCCGCGTCCGGTCTCGAAATAATCTTTGATGCCCTTGCGGCCGCGGATAATGCCGCCCGTAGGGAAGTCGGGACCCTTCATTATCTTCATCAGCTCTTTTATTTCGAGCTCGGGTTTTTCTATGACGGCGATGGTCGCGTCGCAGACCTCCGCCAGGTTATGGGGCGGGATATTGGTGGCCATACCCACGGCTATGCCGGAGGAGCCGTTGACGAGCAGGTTCGGCAGTTTGGCCGGCAGTACGGACGGTTCGGTCATGGACCCGTCGTAGTTGGGGACGAACTTTACGGTCTCTTTTTCTATGTCGGCCAGCATTTCGCCGGCTATACCCGACAGGCGCGCCTCGGTATAACGCATGGCGGCGGCCGGGTCTCCGTCCACGGAACCGAAGTTTCCCTGCCCGTCCACCAGCGTATAGCGCAGGCTGAACGGCTGCGCCATGCGGACCAGCGTGTCGTATATGGAAGCGTCGCCGTGCGGGTGGTACTTACCCATCACGTCGCCGACTATGCGGGCGGATTTTTTAAAAGGCTTGTTGTGCTGCAGGCCCATGTCGTCCATGGTGTACAGCACGCGGCGGTGCACGGGTTTGAGCCCGTCGCGCACGTCGGGCAGTGCCCGTCCTACGATCACGCTCATGGAGTATTCTATGTAGGAGGACTTCATCTCCTCGCTGATATCCCGGTCCACGATGTTGACGAACAGGTTTTCCGGCTGTTTCGGGGTAAGGTCTTTATGTTCTGCCATTTTTTATAGCTCCGTTGATTAAATATCCAGGTTGCGGGCGGCGAGCGCGTTCTGCTCGATGAACACGCGGCGCGGCTCCACCTTGTCCCCCATAAGGGTCGTAAAAATACCTTCGGCTTCGGCCGGATCTTCAAGGGTGACTTTCAGGAGTTTTCTCTTGAACGGGTTCATCGTGGTTTCCCACAGCTGTTCCGGGTTCATTTCACCCAGGCCTTTATAGCGCTGGATGTTGGCGCCGGCGGCTCCCGCTTTCATCACGGCTTCCAGCAGGCCTTTAAGGTCCCTGGTGTTTACCGAGGACTTCTCGGTGCAGACCTCGAAAATATTCGGTTTTTTGCTCTCTTCTTCGGCCAGGTAATCCTCCAGCGTATAGCCAAGGGGCTTCAGTTTAAGCGAGACATTGTTGAGCCGGGTGAATTCGCCCAGGGGCTGGAATTCCGGTCCCAGGTCCTCGGCTTCCATCTCGCCTACGGGGTTGCCT
>CAISZM010000027.1 GCA_903889965.1 uncultured Elusimicrobia bacterium | reverse complement strand
CGCCCCCGTGGCCGCCCCCGAAGCCGCTCCCGCAGTTGTTACCCCGGCCCCGGCCCCGGTTGCCGTGAAGCCCGTCGCGAAGAAAGTAAAATAAGTCAGCAATTCTTCAGACGAACGCCGGCGTCCGTTTAAAACGGGCGCCGGTTTTGTTTATGCAGCGGGAAAAGTAATAGAATTCAGGCAGCGGGTCCGCGATGGGGGGATATGAAAAAACTTTACGAACTGGGCGCCAAAACCGGGTTAAGCCCCCGGGAGGTTAACAAGGTCGCGCGCGGCGGCTGGCTGGGGCTTCTGGCCTTGGGCCTGGCCGCCCTGGCCGGATGCTTCAGGGCCCAGGGGCCTTCAGCCGCCGTTCCCGCCTCCAAGCCCGGCACAGTGCAGGGAAGCTTCGATACTGTCGACCAAAGCACGGGTGCGGCAAAACCCCTGGACCAGACCGGGGCCGGTTCCGACTGCGGTCCCTACCCCGGCTATCCCTGCGGCACGAGGTATTATACGGTCGGCCGCGCGGATTTCGGCCGGGCTCAGTCCCGCTCGAAGACCAGAAGGGTTTCCGCGTGGGGAGTGTTCGGGTAGAAGTCGAAGCCGGCCGCGCGCACTATCTTGTACTTCTCCAGGAAGAACGCCGCGTCACGCCCCTGCGTGATAGGATTGCAGGAGAGGTAGATTATCCGCTTGGGCAGTATTTCCATTATCCGCTTTATCACCTTATTATGCAGGCCGGCGCGGGGCGGGTCCAGCACCAGTATGTCCGTGCCGTCGAAAACTCCGGCGCCGGTCTTTTCAGACAGGGAGCAGAGGACCTTGAAATTGGTCGCGCCGTTGGCTGAGGCGTTCAGGGCCGCGTATTTCGCCGAGTTCTCTGAGGATTCAACGGCGTAAACCTCGTCGGCCAGGTCGCGCAGCGTCAGGCCTATCACGCCCACGCCGGCGTAGAGATCCACCAGTTTGCCGCACTTGAAGGCGGCGCCGCGTATTTCCTTCAGCGCCTCCCTGAAGAGTTCCATGTTGTTCTGGAAGAAGCAGTCGAAGCCGTAGGAGAATTTTCCGCCGGGAAGTTCTTCCGTTACGAAATCGTTGCCCCAGGAGCTTATTACGCCGTCGTTCTGGCTGACCGAGCTGACCGGGTCGGAATAGATCGCCAGGAAGCCGTCGAGCCCGGCCGCCTTGACCTCGGGGAATTCTATGTCCTGCCTCTTCATGTAAAGGGCGGCCACGCGCGATCCCGGAACTTTGGCTTCGCGTATTATGAGCGTTTTCAGGTCGGCGGTCGACAATTTGAGGCCGTTTATAGCCGCCAGTATCTTCAGGGCCGCGGCGTTGGCGGCGGGGCTTATCAGCGCGCAGCCTTCGGGCAGGGAGTATTTTTCGCGGTAATTCCCGCGCTTGTGGAAGGCGAAAGAAAGCGCTCCCGGCTCCCCCGTAAAGCTGTATTCTATCTTGGTGCGGTAGCCGAAGGCGTCCGCGGCGGGATAGAATTTGTCCAGGCGGATGGTTTCCTTGGTGGTCTGGTAGAGAAGGTCCTCTATGAGGCCTTTTTTTGTCTCGCACTGGAAAGCGTAATCCATCACCTGCCATGGGGAGCAGCTCAGGTAATGGTCTTCGCGCGGGGCTACGCGGTGCGGTGAGGGGGTTATTATCTCCAGAAGCTCCGCCTCCGCGAAATTTTTCTTTTCGAAGGTGGTCATGACGCGGGCGGTCTCTTCCGGCAGCACGCCGTAGCAGAAAATCACCTTGCCTTCGCTCCGGCCGAGGGCTTTGCCCTCGCCCACTATCTTCTTGAATTCGAGTGTTATTTCGCGCATAAAATTATTTTTTCTCCGTTGCTTGTTTTATATACTAACTTATATCTGGGGAGGGATGGTATGGCGGATAAAGCGGGGAGCATACGGGGCGAGTGGGCGCAGAAGCTGCTGGGGCGTATTAATCTCGCGCTTGTGGCCATGGCCCTGATCGTGAACATAGGCGCCTGCTGGAAAGTTTACAGGTACGAACCTCTGCGGGAGGCCGGTTCCAGGGCCCTGATGGCGGCCAATTCCAGATTCATTTTCGACTCGGGCCTGGCGGAACCCGCGCCGGTGGCGGCGCTTAAGGCCGCCATGGCCGCGGGCGCTGATCCTGACGCCGCGCTCCGGGTAGAGGGGCTCGCGGTGTTCGCGGCGGTCACCTGGCTCACCTTGTTCGTGCTCGCGAAACGCGTCGGACGCATAGCCGGTCTGATGGGCGCCCTTTTCCTGGCCGCCAATCCCTATATGGGATTTTACGCGATGCAGGGCAGTTCACATCTCTACGCGCTTTTCCCCCTGCTGCTGTTCTGGTACTATCTCACCGCCCCCGCCGCGTCAGCCCGGAGCGCGCTGCTGGCCGGCCTTTTTGCCGGGCTGGCCTGCCTCAGCCGTCTCGACTGCGCTTTTGTCATACTTCTTCTGGCCGGCCTGCGCCTGGCCCCTCGGCGGGTTCCCGGGGGGCTGCGTTCAATCGCGATCGCGCTGGCCTTGTGCGCCGCGCTGACCTCTCCCTACCTCGCTTATCAGGGCGCGAGGTACGGGAATATTTTTTACGGTCAGGAGCTCAGGCTCAGGCGCTGGGCTAATATAGACCGCTACGGTTACCGGCCGGCCGGAGACGTGCCGTCATCCCCGCTCGGCACCGCCGGGTTCGTGTTCAGGAACGGTCCGTCCGGAGCTTTGCGGGGCCTTTTCTCCGGCCTGTGGAGGGCCTTCGCCCACGAGCTGCCGCGGGCGCTCTATTATAAGTTCATGATGGTGCTGGTCTTCCTGGGTTTTTACGCGGCTGCCGCGCTTAAAAAAAATTTTCTTATCTTCTTTTTCGCGGCGGCGCTGCTGCCCGCCATCCCGCTGGCGCCCATACGTCAATTCGCCGCAACGGGCGGAATAGAGCTGCGGTATTATCTCTGGGCGCTTTGGGGAATGTGCGCCCTGGCGGGGTTCGGGTTTCAGGAAACCCTGGGCTGGCTTGAAAAAACCCTGGGTGAAAAATATGGAGCGGCCGGCGGGGCCTAATTTGGTAGAATCAGGACAGGATACGGGAGATCATATGCCTAATAAGAACGGGTACAAATTCATAGTGGTGGTAACGCTCCTTTTTATGGTGCCTTTCCTGCTTTTGGCAAGGCATTTCTTTTCGGGGGTTAAGGCGCTTCAGAGGAACGATACCCTTAACTACCTGGAACTCCGCACCCGCGCTGGGGCCGGCATAATTTCGGGCGTACTTAACCTCAATTACAGCCTGTCGCGTTCCCCTGGCGCGCCGTCGGTTTCCGGGGCGGCGGAGCTCAAGCGGGAGCTGGGCCGCCGCGTGAAGGAGAACCCTTTTATTTACTCGGAGCTGGCGCTGCTGTCGGCTTCCGGTTCGGAACTGGCGCGTTTTTCCGCCGAGAAGAACCTTAAGATCCCCGTAGAATACGGCAAATCCCCAATGTTCTCCGAGGCGAAGGCTTCGACGGCTCCTGCCGGGGCCGTGGAGTACGGGACATATACGCCCCCGGCGCTGGTCCTGGTGGAGCCTGTGCCAGGGTCCGGGAGCAAGCCGCAGTTCTATGTGGCCGGCAGGCTGAGCCTGGCGTACCTGGGCGAAGTCGTGCGGCTGATGGGCAGGAATTCTTCGGGTAATTTAGGCCTGGTGGACGGCGGCGGGCAGATAATAGCCGATTCCAAGAGCATGTCCATACTTAAGCCCGGGCTTAAGGCCCCGCCGCAGGTCTTACGCATGCTTTCGGACTGCGCCGCGCAGGAGTACGATAATTTATCCGGTCAGGTCCGGCTCAACGGGCGCGCCTACCTTGTTTCCGTGTCGAACGTGGGCGGCTCCAAATGGTGGATGTACGAGATAGTGAACGCCGACAGCCTCCGGGCCGGCAGGTCCTTTTCCTGGGCGCGCCGGGTGTTCTTTTCCGGCATCTGCATCATCATCATCCTGGGGGTAATGTCCTACTTCCTGGCCCTGCAATGGGTCGGAAAGGGGCCCGGGACGGTATAATCCGGCCTCAGCCGGTTCGGCCAGGTATAGGTCTTTTGGGAAGTTTTCCAAGGGACCTTCCGCACTTGAGCGCGCTCCGCGCGCGGTGTATAACTTAACGATGCTTTTTTACCGCTTATTGCTGGCTTTGCTGCTGCTGACGCCGACGTGCGCCGTTAGCGCTTCAGAGCTTGAATCCGCCCGCGAGCGCGCGGGTGAGCTCTTTGACGGCAGCCTTCCGCTCCCTCCCTACGCGTCTCCGGACCGGGAAACCAGCCGTGACGCGGGTACCGATTTCCTCCTGCAGATGAAGCAGGTGCTTTCCGCCGGCGCCTGGAACGGCCCCAATCCCCAGACCCGCCAGTTCGTCTTCCGGAACGCCTCGGGGGGCTGGACAGCCCAGGCCCAGAGCGTGGGGCTCGAGGGTTTTCTCTGGACCAAGGAGGAACTTGAGGGACGGTACGGGGCGCAGCCTTACTACGGACAGCTTAACGACTATTTTACATATCTCGACGACCTCCTGAAGCCGGTATCCTGGACCGGCGAGCTTCGCGGCGCGCTTAAAAATTTGCGCGACTCCCAGCTGCCGGACGCGGAGAAGAACGAGCGCCTTAACGCGATGCTGGAAAACTACGTTTCCGGGCTGCAGGTCAACATGCAGAAATTCGACATGGCCGGGTGGGCGAAGAAAGCCCGCATATATGAGCTTTTTCCCCGCGCCTACAACCTGGCCGGCCGCCGCGGATCGCAGGGATTCAAGTCCCCGGCGGATCCAGCCAGGACCCTTTTCTTCCGGGATTTCCAGGTTTCGGATTTTGATGTTATCAAGCGCATGGGTTTTGACGCGGTCTGGCCGATGGGCATATTGCCTATAGGAGAGCGGGGGCAGACAGGAACAGGCGGCGGGTCCCCGTATTCCATAAGCGACCATTCCACCGTCAATCCGGACCTCGGTTCCGAGGAAGATTTTAAGGGTTTTGTAAGGAAGGCGCACCAGGCCGGGCTCAGGGTGATAGTCGATTTCGTGGTCAACCACACCTCTATCGATTCCAAGCTGCTGGCCGAGAATCCGGATTATTTCGTCAGCTTCCGTTACGACGGGGCCTGCCCGAAGGACGGGTATTTCGAAAGCTTCTGGAAAGGTCAAAAGTACTGCGTGCATCACGGCGGCTTCGAATACGGCGGCGGGGTGTCAAGCTGGATCGATACGGCCCAGATAAACTACTCCAACACCGCCCTGCGGGACAGGATGACGGAAATAGTGAAGGGCTGGGTGACCAAGTTCGACGTCGACGGTTTCCGGGTGGACATGGCCTACCTCGCCCTGAATAATGTTTTTGCCCGCACCTGGCAGAAGACCATGCCGCCGGGCGAGTTCTACCGCCAGCTGATCTGGGCGGTTAAGGCGGCCAAGCCGTCCGCGGCTTTCATGGCCGAGGCTTACGCCTACCAGGAGGACCTCAGCGCCTGCGGCTTTGACACCATCTACAGCAAATACGAGACGGCCCGGCCGGAAGGACAGACCGGCTGGTATAACGCCACGGAGTCCGGCAACGCCAGCGATATACAGAGTTCCGTGAACCGCGCCGCTTTCCTCGCGTGGCAATCCGGCGGGGCCGGGGCTGTGCTGTTCGACGGCAATCATGACGAGGCGGCACCGGAGAAGGTATACGGCAGGCGTCTGCCGGCCGCCCTGGCGCTCACGCTGCTCTATCCGGGCTCGGTCATGGTTTATTCGGGGGCAGAAATAGGATATGACGCGGCCGTGCCCACTGAGCAGAAGCCGCTGCCCTTCAGCGTTCCCTGTTCTATAAACTGGAACGGCGGCTCGCCGGCGGTAAAGGATACGTACAGGGAAATATTCGCTCTGTCCGCGCGGGTGCGCGCCGAATTGGGCGATTACGATATCGAACCGATATGGCCGGCCCCCGGACAGGCCTGGGCGGGCTATATAATGAGGTCCAAGGCGAACCCCGCCCTGCGCAAGGCCGTTATCGCTAATATAACCTCCGGCGGCACGCGCGCCGACGTTCCGCAGGCCGGTTTCAGCGGCAGCCTTGAGCCCGGGGAGTACAGGCTCCTGGACCTTAAATGACCGGCATTTGCTATAATTAGCCGGGGCAGCTTTCTCGGATACCGTAAATAGGGCGTTTTTAAAGGTGAATCGTGCTTCGCTCAAACCCTCATTTGATAGAGATCAATACCCGGCTGTGGCTGAAGCAGCTGCGGGTCAAATATTCCCTTCCGGAGATGACGCTTTCTTCCGTTCCGGACGACGAATGGCTTGAACTGCGCCACCTGGGTTTCGATATAGTCTGGCTGGTCGGCGTCTGGGAGCCAAGCCCGGAATCGGAGCGTATAGCGAAGCAGGACAAGCCCCTGCTCGAAGAACTGCGGTCGCTGCCCCCGGGTTTCGGCCCCGAGGCCGTGGGCCCCTCCCCTTACTCGGTTCACTGGTACCGGCTTAACCCCGAGCTCGGTTTTGAATGGGAGCTCAAGGCCTTAAGGGAAAAGCTGAATTCCATGGGAATGAAACTGATGGTGGACCTGGTGTCCAACCATACCTCCCGCGACAACCCCTACATAAAAGAAAATCCGGACTGTTTCATAAACGGCACGGAGGCAGATTTTAAGGCGCATCCCGACTGGTTCTTCGAGGTCGCCGACGGGGACAAGAAGCGCTACATAGCCTACGGCAGGGACCCCAATTTCCCGGCCTGGACCGACAGCGCGCAGCTCAACTATTTCAATCCCGCAACCAGGGAACGGATGCTCTCCGTCCTGATGCGCATAGCCGACATGGCCGACGGCGTGCGCTGCGACATGGTCATGCTCACCCTTAACGAGATACACGAGACCACCTGGGGCTGGCTGCTCAAGCCCGCTGGCTATGCGCGTCCGCAGGGCGAGTTCTGGGAGGACGCCATACGCGCCGTGAAGGAAAAGCACCCCAAATTCGTATTGCTCGCGGAAGTTTACTGGGGCCTGGAGTGGCGGGTGCAGCAGATAGGTTTTGACTACACCTACGACAAGGGAACGTACGACCGCCTGCGTTACCAGGGCCCTCAGGAGGTGCGCGGGCACCTGCGCGCAGAAAAGCTTTACCAGAAGCGCTCCGCGCGCTTCATCGACAACCACGACGAGCAGTCCTCTCTGGTCACTTTCGGGCGGCAGAAGGCGCTGGCGGCCGGGGTGGTCATCTCCACCATAAAGGGGCTTCGTTTTTACAGCGATAACCAGATAGCCGGTATAAAGGTCCGGCCGCCGCTCCAGCTCAAAGAGCTTTACGAGCGCGTTCCGGACCTCGAGGTCAGCAAATTTTACGCCAAGCTCCTGAAGATAACGGATCATCCGGCTTTCCACGGCGGGGAATGGAGCCTGCTGGACGTCCGGCAGTGCGACCCTGATAACCACTCCAACGCCAATATCCTGGCCTGGTCCTGGGCCCAGCGGCGCACCCTGAAGGTGATCGTGGTAAATTATTCGACCGAGACTTCCTGCGGCGTGGTCAACGTGTCCATTAAGAGCGAGGGCGAAAGCACGGCCATTTTCGAAGAGCTTTCCGACCGGTTCTTCTCATTCAAGGCCGAGGAACTGGCCGGCGGCCTGAAGCTGCGCCAGATCCCCCCGTATTGCGCCTACATCTTCGACGTTGAATTCTAGCCCGCCGCGCCGGCGGAACTGTGCTCGGCCCGCCGTTTCCCCCGGAACCCGTAAATCCCAGACCCCTGCTGTTTTCAGCGAAAGGAAAACCTGATGACAAAATGTCTGCTGGCCGCCGCCGTTCTTGTCCTTTTATCCGCGCACTGCAGTGCGCAGGATGATCCATCACCGATAACAGCTTCCACCGACACCAGGTTTGAGATACGCTCCGGCGACCCGGCGCTTTCGAAATGGATAGAAGAGCAGAACAATATCACGCTCGCCCATTTCGAGGCCGACCCCCTCTATGCGAAATTAAAGGAGGAGGCGCTGGCCGTTTATACGGACCCCGGCCAGCTGCGCGAGCAGTCCCTTAAGAACGGGTACATATACGGAGTATACAGCGACGCGCAAGGCAGACCGTTCTGGGGGAAGCTTTCGCTTAAGGATTTTAAAAACGGGAATATGGCCTGGGAGGGACTGATCGCCCTTTCCGAACTTTCGAGCCCGGAAAAAAACGAATTCTGGACCCCGAACGGAATGCCCGTCTGCCTTTCCGACGGAACCCGGTGCCTCGTATCTCTTTCGCTTTCCAGGCTCGACGACAAGGGCGCGCTGGTAAGCGCGGGGCGTACCGATATACGCGAATTTGACACGGTGAAAAAACGCTTCGTGGACGGGTTCGACCTCAAGAACCTCAAAGGCGACCTGAACATAGCCGCCTGGACGGGTCCGGATTCCGTAGCCGCGCTGGCCGATTTCGGTCCCGGGTCCTTCACGGACGGGGTTCCCGCTTTTCCGCGTTTCATCAAGCTCCTCCGGAGGGGCGAGCCTTCCGAAAAAGCCAAAACGCTGTTCGCGGGCGGCGCCGGGATATTGTTCATGGAATTTGACGCGTTCGGCGGGGGATCGGGCGGAGGTTCCCTGGTCGTCCGCGAGCATCCAAGCCTCGACGCCACCGCTTACAGTTCGGTGGCCGTTAAAACCGCCAAAGCCAAAAAGATAAATGTTCCCTCCACAGCCCAATTCGAGGGCTGGTTCCGCGGCAACCTGATATTCCTGTTAACGGAGCCGTGGCGGGGTATGACGGCCGGCGCGCTGGTAGCGCTGAATGCGGATGCCCCCGGTAAAGCTGTTAAAGTGTGGTCGCCGTCCGGGCGGGATTCCGTTTCTGCCGTTTCGGTCACGAGACAGGGCCTGCTGGTCAAGATCCTGGACGATATCCGTGAAAAAATATTGATATACCGCTCTCTTCCGGCGAAACCTGAAACCCTGCCCGTCCCTGTCGACGGTTCGCTCGAGATCTACGGCAGCGCCGGGCCCGGCGGAGCCCCCCTGTTCGGCGAAAACTGTTTTAACGATGAGGTCCTTGTAAGTTATCAGAATTTTATCAAACCGCCCTCGCTTTATCTTGTGAGGCTTGGCAGGAAAATATCCGCGATAAAGATCAAATCGGGACCGGCGTCGTTCGACGGCTCGAAATATGAAGTCCTGCGCGCGAACGCGCCGTCGAAAGACGGCCTGGCCGCGATACCCTATTTCGTGGTGAAAGCTAAAGACGCAAAACTGGACGGTTCTAATCCCGTGATCCTTTACGCTTACGGCGGTTTCGGGGCCAAAGAAACGCAGCTTTACCAGGATATCGCCGGTAAACTCTGGCTTGAGCGGGGAGGGATATACGTGCAGGCCAACATCAGGGGCGGGGGGGAATTCGGCCCTGAATGGCACACGGCCGCGGTCAGGGAAAACCGGCCCCGCTCCTTTGAGGATCTTATCTCAGTGGCCGAGGCTTTGATAAGCCGCGGTATAACTTCGCCGCGGCACCTGGGCATAAAAGGGATAAGCAACGGCGGGCTGCTGGTTTCCGCCGTGTACGCGAAGCGGCCGGAGCTTTTCGGCGCGATGCACAGCGAGTCGGGGCTCCACGATATGCTCCGCTATCCGGAGTTCTACGGCGGCCAGGGGCAGCTGGACGAATATGGCGACCCTAAAGACGGGAAAATGCGCGCTGTCCTGGCCTCTTATTCGCCCTACCATAATCTGCGCCCCGGAGCCGTATATCCCAGGGCGTTCCTTGAAGCGCGCACGGACGATACTCATGTTTTCCCGGTACATTCGAGGAAAATGGCGCTGCATTTGCTGGAAACGGGCAATCCCGTCTATTTTCTTGAAACGCCGTCCGGAGGACATACGGGCAGCGAGGATCCGGAGGAAAAGGCAAAGCACGACGCGCGTGAATATGTGTATTTTTGGGAGCAGTTAAAGTAGCGCAGGCGGCCTGCTGCTTACCTTCCTGAAGTTCCCTGCCGGAAAGTGCGCGGAAAGCAAGCCGCGTTCCCGCGAATTCCGAACCGCTATGGTTCCCGGGCCAGCGTGTACGCCGCCACAGAGACGGCGCCGGCTTTTTTAAATTCCGCCGCCAGTGATTCCAGCGTAGCCAGGGTAGTGGCAACGTCGTCCACCAGGAGTATCCGCCTCCCCCGCACCAGCTCCGGCCTTTCGACCGCGAAGACCCCGGTCATATTCCTGCGCCTGTCCGTTTTTGACAGGGAAGTCTGGCTTTTCGTGTTTTTCAGGCGCCGGGCCGCTCCTTCCAGGTGGAACAGGTTGGCCAGTGCGGCGGTCCGCTTGGCGAGAACTTCGGCCTGGTTAAAACCCCTTTCGCGCAGCTTCGCGGGGTGAAGCGGCACGGCGGCCGTAAAATTGTAGGGCGCGAGTTCCGGGAAGCGGGGAAGCGCCTCGGCCATCCGGCCGGCCAGGAAGCCGCCGAGGTCTTCCCTTCCCAGGTATTTGAAGGCGTGTACAAGCGAACGGAGCTGCGGGTTGAACACGAACGCCGACCTTGCGAGCGAAAGGCTGCGGGGAGCGGCTCCCCTGCAGTCGTAGCAGGACTGTCCCCCGGATGAAAGAGGCAGTCCGCAGGTAGAGCAGTGAAGCGCCGGCAGCGGCTCCAGGGCCCCGGCGCAGCCCGGGCAGAGCGGCCGTTCCTCGAGATAGTGCAGGTCCGCCGCGCAGTGGGCGCAGGTCCTCGGGAGCAGGACGTTCAGAAGGTATCTTCCGCCCTTTCGGAAATTTATCGCCATAACCTTTGCCTAGAACTGGAAAGTCAGGGTGCTGCCGGCCTGGTAGGAAACATACTCTTCCTGCTTGAGGTATTTGTTCCATAGCCGCTGCAGCCCTAGGTTGAAGGACAGCCGCAGGTTCTTGGATGCCTCGTAGTCGGCGTTCGAGTTGAGCGAGAAAAGCCTGTTGTTGTCGGCAATGGTGATGGGGGAGGTCTTGATGGCGTAGCTCAGCGTGGTGGTCCACACGATGCGGTTGGTGAATATGATCGTCCTGTTCGTGAACGGCAGCTTGAGTCCCTTGGGCAGCTGGAAGTCCGACTTTATCAGGAGGCTTGGCGTTATCGTACGCGTGTTTTGCGTCACCACTCCCAGCGTGCCTTCCGCTTTGTCGGAAACGAAGTCGGTTTTGGGCGTGAAGCGGAACTTCTTGTAGTCGAAGGTTCCCTGCAGGGTGGCGTCGTCGTGGCGCGAGCTCTGCGTCAGCTGGTTTACGCGCAGGTCCCGCTTTTCGGCCAGGCGCGTATTGTAGCTGGTGGCCGCGTCCACGCAGTTCAGCAGCTTGAAGCGCAGGTCCATGCCGTAGGCGCTTGATTCATCCAGCGAAACACGCTGCGCTTCGTTGGTGTTGCGCGAATACTTCAGGTTAAGCGTGGCGTTCTGTGCCCAGCGCCTTGTGCGCGTCAGCGCCTCCAGCTGCGATATTGAAAATATCATATCGGGGAAGGTCCGGTTTACGCTCCGCGAGACGGTGCCGGTCACCTCGGAACGCTGTACCGAGTTCGTGAAATTATTGGTCAGGGACAGCGTGTTCAGCGACGACGCCGGTCCCTTGAAGCCGTAGCCTTCGAAAGGCTGCCACCGCTGCGAGGAGCTGACCGTGTCGCGCAGCGTTATGGAGGTCCTCTGGGCGAAGGGGCTGGAGGGCTTGAACGAGTCCCTCAGCCAGAGGCGCGCTTTGGTGTCGAAGCCTTTTTCCACATTCTCCCAGGAGTCGCCGTCCTGTATCTGGTAGTTGGAAGAGAACACCATGGAGCGCAGGAGGCGGTTCGCGGGCAGAAAGCTGTTCATGCTCAGGGTAAGGCTTACCCCGCCCTGGGCGCTGCGGTTAACGCTCTTTATCTGCCCCGCGGTGAATGTCTGGGAGGATTGGGCGATGGTTACCGTGGTGATGTTGAGATTATTGTTCTCTATGGTGCTCACGGAGTAATTAACCGACGGGTTCAGCCAGCGCGTGAGAAGGAAATTGGAGTTGAAGTCCGCGGTCTGCTGCATGGATTTTGGATAGCGCTCGACCGCCAGCGGGTCCGAGAGGGGGGAACGCTCCTCGCGGGCCGTCTGCAGGCTGTAGCTGGGGTTGAACGAAGAACCGTTCCAGGGGACGAAGGAGAACTTCCCGCTGTATATGTCGGTGCGGTCGTCCGTATTGAAAAGCCCTCCCAGGAGTATCAGGCGGCTGGAGTCGTAACCTACCTTGCTGCGGCCCAGGGAGTAATCGAGGTTTATCGTGCGCGGGGTTATCGCCAGCGTGCCCGGAACCGTGTAAGAGAGGCTGGCGGCGTAAAGGTCATTGTCGTCCCTGCGGCTGAGCAGGTCGTAGTCGGTTATCCCCTTGGTGTAGTTAAGCCCGAGTTTCGGCAGGTAGCTGAGGCTGAGCGAACCGGCGGCCGTTCCGTCGAATTTTTTGACGCGTCCCTGCTGCAGCGAGTTGACCAGGTTGTTTGCCCCTGTAACCAGGGCGTTGGGGGTTACGGTTATCTGGTGCGACGCCGTGACGTTGACCGGGAAGAAGGGCAGGCGGGTTATGTTGAGATAGCCGGTCTGCTGCTCGTTGTCCTGGTTGGTTATGGCGGTCACCGGCGTCTGGAAGCTGCGGTCAATGAACCTGTGCTTGCCGCCGAAATTGAGCCAGCCGGGGATCTCGAAAGAGCCCTCCACCTTGCGCGCGTTGCCCGTGCGCGAAATAGGCCCGGACAGGTGCAGCTCGTTGAAATACGCGGTGCCGGAGTGGCAGTTGCCGTCGTTGGACTCCACCCCGACTATGAACTGGGGCACCTGCTGCAGGCTTGGGGTGCCGCGGGAGGAGATCTCCACTCCCGGGGTGAGCGGGGCCCAGACGTCCGGCACCTTGTCACCGGTCAGGTCCTGCTGGCTGATCTTTACCAGTTTCCACCCGGTAAAGTTAAGCGGGATGGAAGCCTTGAAATAATTGTTAGCGTCACCGGCCTTTATGTAGAAGCTGGAGCCAGGGGCGTCGGGGTCGGTGACCGCCGCATCGTTGTTGGGGCCGCGCACCAGAAAGCGGAGTTCGGCGTGCTGGGAGATGTCTACGGCGACCGTGAACTTGCGGTAAACGTAGACCGTGGAAGTGGAGCAGATGTTGTCGTATATCATCGACAAAGACTGCTCCGTTATGTTGTTGGAGTTGCTCTTCTGCCGCAGTTCCGAAACCGAGCCGTAAAGGTCGTTGAATACCGCGGTGGCGTCCCCTCCTGCCTCGTAGATAGGGGTGTATACGTTGTCCAGGTTGTTCACGGCCACCGCCTGCATCAGGCCGGCGGCGGTGCTGGTCATAACGGTCCAGGTATTTCCCACCGCGGAGATGCGGGCGAATTTTATCACGCCGTGGTCGGCGCCGCCGGGTCTCTGCCTGAGCGAAAGGCGCACCTGCTTTACCGCGTTCCATTTGAAAGTGTCGGTGGAAGTTATCACCAGGGGCATATAAAGCGTGTGCCAGCCGTTGAAATCGACATAGTTCTTCGGGGCCTCGGACGGGTCCGTATCCTTGAATTCTGTGCCGTTCACGTAGCCGAAATCGCCGCCCGTGAAATCGCCGTAATCCAGGCGGCCGTTCTTGTTGAGGTCTTCCGAGTCCAGGCGGCCGTTAGCGGCTCCGTAGCGTTTCGTGTGCGCGGAGGCCGCCGGGGCGTACAGCCAGCCGATATCTTCCGAGCTTGAAACCTGTGAGTCGCAGTTCAGGTCCTCGCTTTTCGGAGAGCCGGTCAGGGCCAACCCGGAGGCGCAGACGAAGTTCTGCCCGCCCGCGCCGTCCGCGTCCTCGCTTATCTGCCCGAGGTGTATATTGATCTGCGGACCGGCGTCCGAGGGCGAATTCTCCCCGTGCACCACCAGTTCCAGCATGTTCTTCTGCGAGAAGTCCAGCCCGGTGAGCGAAAGGGGGTAGACTATTGAAACTTCGGAGGAAACGCGGAAATCATAATTTATGCTCAGCACCTGCTGCGTGCCGTCCGAGGTGGCCGCGGGGTTTATGTCTATGGATTTCATGTTCTCGTTGTACCAGTCCAGCGCCAGCGGGTCTGCCGGGACCCCGGGGTTGGCGGCGATGAACCAGTAGTTCTTGTCCATCGACGGGGAATCTTCCTGCTTCACGCCCTCCATGTTGTCTATCAGCGCGAAGCTGTTCAGGTTCGGGTTAAGCCGGCTCTGGGCGGCCTCCGCGCCGAGGGTGCTGTGCAGACCCAGGAGGTTCAGGCCCTTCAGCTGCGCGTCGCCCTCGTAAACAAGCATGCTGTTGGTCAGGTCGGTCACGTTGGGGACGGAGTTGGTCTTTACGCCTCCCTGGTAGAGTACCGTGGAACCGAGCGAGAAGTGGGTGCCGAAATCGTAGGAGATCCGGCCTCCGACCAGCGACTGGTTGCCCATGCCGCCGAACTGGGAAACTTCGTAGGTTATGTCTATCTTCGAGTCCTGCCCGATGCGATCGGGGTAGTAGAAGGTGATGAAGCCGGAGTCGTAGTCTATGAAATAATCCTCGTTGCGGCCCAGCTTCTTCCCGTCAACGCGGACCGACTCCGACTGCAGCACTATGCTCGGCTCCAGCAGGAAGGTCTTGAAGCGGTAGGAATACTCGACCCGGATTATGCGTTTCGACACCGGCGCGGCGGAGTAGACCTGTTCGTCCATAGTGCCGGGGGACGAATCCGACATGAACGGGTTTTTCAGGTGTATTATTCCCTGTTCGAAATCCACCTCTACCGTGTCGGGGTATTTTATAGCCGGGTTGCCCTCCGAGGGGTTGTACCCGGCAACGCTGACGGAATTGCGGTTGAGGTCCTGCACCTTAAGCGTAAAATTGCCGTTGCCGTTGTCGCGCACTATATTGGTCTGGCCTATGGCGTAGTAGGTCTTGAGTTCACGCTTGTGCGAGACCTGCAGGTCGGCTATGGCCGTAACAGAGGACAGCGCGATGTCGCTGGGCGGCTTTATTATGGCCGGGAGTATTTCCCCGGGAAGGGCGTCGGCCGTAGTCGACAGGGGAGACCCGTTCTGGGACAGGCGGGTGCCGTCGGCGTTCTGGAAGTCGATCATGACGACGTCCTGGGGGTTCAGGTTGCGGTTGAAAGTCACCAGGCCCTTGGAGTAGTCCATCACGTAATCTATACCGGGGCTCATAAGCTGGAAGCGGCCCGTGTAGCCGGTGGACTGCACCGCCATGTCCTTGCCCGTAAGGGCCAGTACTGAGATCCCGTCCACCTGGGCCTGCGTCTGCTGGTCTATATAGATGCGCTCCGTTCCGGACTTTATGGGCAGGCGCATGCAGGAAACCGTATTGCAGCCGAAGGTCACGTCGTAGTATTTGCGGCGCAGGTAGCTGGTGTCGAGCAGGTCAACGGCCTGGAACTGGGTGTTCCCGGTGAACTGCTTGGTCTTGCTCTGGCCTTTTGTGCGGGACCCTACGAAGGTGAATTTGAGGCTCTTGGTCTTCAGGTCCGTCCGGATGCCGAACAACTGCTTGTTGTAGGAGACGAACTCGGTGGCCGGAAGCGAAAGGTCAATGTCGCCGAAGGAGACGTTCTGCACCACCTCGTTGGGGTCTCCCTGGTAGACTACCGAGATGTCCTGCTTGTCCTGCTTGGTGTCGTCGTAGTCGACGTTGACGCTGATCTTCTGTCCCACCTTGCCCTGCATGCGCACCTGCATCTGCTGCGTTATCTCGAACAGGCTCAGCGAGCGCGCGCGCGTCAGGGTGGTCTGGCTGCTCAGGTATTTTTTGCCGCTGTAGTTGACCGTTATTATCTTGCGGCCGGTCACGGAAAGGCTGGTTCCCGACTCGGTGAACTCAACCTGCGGCTCGGGCTCCAGCGGTTCCTCCGCGGACGCTTCCGCCGGCGCCGGCGCGGCAAGTTCATCGCTCCCGAAACGGCCCGTTTCCACGGCTTCGCGCGCGGAATTCCACGAATCCTCGCTATAGGAGAAAGGAAGCTCCCCGGATATCTTTTCCAGGTCGCCGCTATCGGCTTCGGTGGATATTTCGGGTTCCTCGAGTATGTTCCCGCCTTCCTGCCTGTCAAGCAGCAGGAAACGTCCGCCGTCCGGTTTCGGAACGGCGAAATCGGCCGCGCGGGAGGGGGCGGCGAATATGGCCAGGGCCAGGAGCGGCAGTATCGTTGTGGTCGCTTTCACTGTTCTCTGAAATCCTCTTTCCGGGCGAACGGAAACCGCCCGCGCAGAGAGCGAGAAGCGTTCCACGGCACCGTCGATATATAATAGAATAAATAAATGCGTGTGCCTAGTTCCGTTGCCCGCCTCTACATACTGCGCGTTTTCGCGCGGTTCCTCGCGCTGGCCCTTTTTGTTTTTGTCGCGCTGCTCATAACCCTGGACTTCGTGCAGGTGGTAAATCAGGGGGTGCTGGCCGGTTTTTCATTCTATTTCCTGCTGAAAAGCATCGTCTACCTGCTGCCCAACATAGTCGCGACCTCCCTGCCGCTGGCTTTTCTGCTGGCGATGCTTTTAAGCCTCGGGCAGATGTCGCAGGACGGCGAGATAGTGGCGCTGCGCGCCGGCGGGTACTCTTTTTACGAAATACTTTCTTACGTCGCCCTCGCCGCCGTGGCGGCCTCGCTGCTGCTCGTGGCTGTGAATAACTGGATAGGCCCGCGGTCCGTAAAGCGCTCAACCGACTATACCATGACCATGCTGAACCGCGTCACGAAAATAGACCTGAAGCCGCGCACTTTCCAGCAGGTCTCGGACTGGGTCCTTTACGCGGCCGAGGTCAACAGCATAAACGGCACAATGCGCGGCGTTAAACTGCTGCGCCGCATAAATAAGGGCGCGGATCCGGCTTTTCTCACCAAGATAAACGCCGCCTCCGGCAGTTACCATGTGAAGCAGGAGCAGGGGCTGGAAATGGAGCTTTCCAGCGGCCAGTTCAGCCAGACGGACTATAAGTACCCGGAGAAGATATTGTCCGGAAAATTCTCGTCTTACGCCACGCTGCTGCCTTTTTTGTCCGTAAGCGCGCAGGGCCGCGAACTTAGCCAGCGGGAGATCCCCACTTTAGGGCTCATAGAAAGGCTGAGGGCCGGGGTAAAGGATCCGCAGAACGCGGCCAGGTACCGCATAGAAGTGGCGTCACGCTTCGCTCTCGCGCTCGCGCCGCTGGTCTTCTTCCTCGTCGGGGCGCCGCTGGGTATAGCGCTGGACAAGCGCGGCCGCTCCGCGGGTTTTGCCATCACGCTGGTGATAATATTCTTTTACTACGGGCTCACCATAACGGGGATGGTGCTGGCCCGCAAATACGAAGCGCTTTTCCCCTGGGCCGTGTTCGCGCCGGCGCTGCTCACCGGCGCGGCCGGGCTGTGGCTGTGGTCGCGCAAGCTGTACGGGAAGTAAATTTTCGGAACAACGCCGTAATCGCGGCTATTTATGAACAAGATATTTTACAGGTACATCGCGCGCAGCTTCTGGGGCCCCTTCGGTTTCGGCCTCGCCGTGTTCTGCCTGATGCTGCTCTTCGGCAGCCTTTTCGACAACCTCAGCCCCTTCCTGAAGAGCGGGGCCGGCGCCGGGGTTTTCTTTCGCTATGTGATCTACCAGGCCCCTTATTTCATGGTGAAGATGACCCCGATAGCCACCATGATGGCCGTGCTTTTCGCGCTCGGCGGGATGCTGTCTAACGGAGAATGGAAGGCGGGGTTAGCCGGCGGGTGGCGTCCTTTCGACATGATCAAGCCGCTGCTTGTGTGCGCCGTGGCGGCGGGGGCCGTTCAGTTCGTGCTGCAGGAGACCGTGGCGCCTGAATATTTCATGCGCTCGGAGTACCTGTTCCAGGGCAAGCTGCGCGGAAAAGAGGACTGGCAGCGCCTGGTCAGGGAAGACGTGGCTTTTTCCGCGGGGAGGGACGTGATCGTTACGGCCCATCTTTTCGACGGGCGCCGGGGCGTCATGGAGCATGTGACGATCAGTACTTACAGGGAGGACCGGCTTTTCAGGGAAATAAACGCGGCTTCCGCGCTGTGGCAGAAGGATGTCAGGCGATGGGTGCTGCACGACTGCGTCCTGATAAATTACGATTCGGACCTTAAGCCTTTA
This sequence comes from uncultured Elusimicrobia bacterium, assembly GCA_903889965.1. Classification (GTDB taxonomy): domain Bacteria; phylum Elusimicrobiota; class Elusimicrobia; order Elusimicrobiales; family UBA9959; genus UBA9959. Next base: position 48,649 of record CAISZM010000027.1, on the reverse strand, counting down.
ACCACGCGCCTTGCCGTGTCCCAGTCCGCCATCTCGGTGCCGCCGGAAAACCTGGTGCTGGAAAAACTCGTGCCGGAGGGGGTTTCCTCACTGGAGGTCCTGAGGCGACTCCGCCGCCTTAATGAAGTGGGGGCTCCCTCCGCCGTGGAGCGCACTCTTTTCTGGGTAAAATTGTCGGCGCCGCTGGCCAATCCGGCCATGGCCCTGATAGGCGCGGCCATGGTCCTTCTCGTGCGCAGGAACAACAAGTTTTTCAGTTTCGGGATAGCGCTGGGATTCGGTTTCTTTTTCTGGGCGGTTATGATAATGGCGCAGGAGGCCGGCAGCGCCGAGCTGCTCCCGCCTCTAGCGGCCGGGCTTGCGCCGGCGCTTTTCTTCGGGCTGCTGTCGCTTTGGGGCCTGCGGCGGGCCAAGGCCATTTAAGCTACGGGTAAAAGCGGCCCTACTTCACCATCTTTCCGGCGGCTTCGGCCACCTTTTCAGCGGTAAGTCCCAGCGACTCGAAAACCCGGCTCGCCGGCGCCGATAGCCCGAAGGTCTCGATGCCCATCACGCAGGCGTCCGTCCCCGCCAGTTCGCTCCACCCGGCCGATCTCCCGGCCTCCACGCAAAGCTTGGGCAGGCCCGGTATCAGGACGGAGTCCCTGTAGGCCCGGTCCTGTTCCCTGAACAGCTCGAACGAGGGCACGGAGATTATGCGCGCGGCTATTCCCTTTTTCTCCAGCAGGGCGGCGGCCTCGAAGAGCAGGGAAATTTCCGAGCCGGAAGCTATCAATTCTATCGACGGTACCGTGGACGGGCCGCGCAGCAGGTAAGCGCCGCGCCCGACCCCGGATGTCATTTTCTCCCTGTACTGGGTCAGCAGCGGCAGCGTTTGCCGCGAGAGCGCCAGGCAAGCCGGGCGCTTCAGGCGCAGGACCGTCTCCCAGGCGTAGAGCGTCTCCCAGGCGTCGGCCGGGCGCATTACCAGCAGGCCCGGGATAAGGCGCAGGCTCATCAGCTGCTCCACCGGCTGGTGCGTGGGGCCGTCCTCTCCCAAGCCGACGCTGTCGTGGGTGAAAACGAACACCGAAGGGATCTGCATCATGGCGGCCAGGCGCAGGGCGGGCCGCATATAGTCCGAGAATACCAGGAAAGTGGCGCCGAAGGGTATAAGCCCTCCGTGCAGCGCCAGGCCGTTAACTATGGCCCCCATCGCGTGCTCGCGTATGCCGAAGTGCAGCGTGCGCGCCGGTGCCGCGGTAAAATCAGTCTTGGTGGAGGGGCCAAGGTCAGCCGCGCCCCCGGCCAGCCCCGGGAGTTTTGCGGCCATCAGGTTTATGACCCTGCCGGAAGCCTCCCTGGTCGCCAGGGGTTTTTCGAAGAACGAATCCTCCGGCTTGAACAGGTCCTCGGGTATTTCCCGCCCCAGCATGGCCTTGGCCAGGTCCGCCATAGCCGGCGCGGCCTCGCTGTATTTTTTCCAGAGCTTCAGCCAGCGCTTGTGCGCTTTGTCTCCCTCCCCGGCCTGCTGGGCAAAGCGCGCGCGCGCCTCTTCCGGAGCGAAGAACGGCTCGGCGGAAGTCCAGCCCAGAGCCTTCTTCGTGGCCAGGATCTCATCGGGTTTCAGCGGCTCGCCGTGTACCGAGTTCCTGTCCTGCTTGGGGCTGCCGAAACCTATGTGCGTTTTGGCTATTATCAGGGAAGGTTTTTCTGTTTCGCGCCTGGCTTTTTTTATCGCCGAGTCCAGCTCATCCAGGGAGTTCCCGTCCTCCACGCCTATCACCTGCCAGCCCTGCGCCAGGAAGCGCTGTTTCACGTCCTCGGTGAAGGCCAGGCTGGTGGAGCCCTCTATAGTTATGCCGTTGGAATCGTAAAGGCAGATGAGTTTCCCCAGTTTCATGGTCCCGGCGAGCGAGGCCGCCTCGTAGGAGACGCCCTCCATAAGATCTCCGTCCCCGGCTATCACGTAGGTATGGTGGTCCACCAGCCGGAACTCCGGGGTATTAAGCTTTTCAGCTGTCAGTTTTTCGGCCAGCGCCATGCCCACCGCGTTCGCGAAACCCTGGCCCAGCGGGCCCGTGGTGGCTTCCACCCCGGCCGTGTGGCCGTATTCGGGATGGCCGGGGGTTTTGCTGCCTAGCTGGCGGAAGTTCTTAAGGTCATCTATCGTGAGGCCGTAGCCGTAGAGATGGAGCATGGAGTAAAGCATCGCCGAACCGTGCCCTGCCGACAGCACGAAACGGTCCCTGTCGAACCAGGAAGGGTTCTGGGGGGAGAATTTCAGGTGGCCAGCCCACAGTGAGTAGGCCATCGGGGCCGCGCCGAGCGGCAGGCCCGGGTGGCCGGAGTTGGCCCGGCCCACCATGTCGATAGCCATGGTCCGTATCGTGTTAACGCAAAGGGTGTCCGTCTGGTCGAATTTCATTTTGTCTCCGGTTAAGTTTCAAGCATTTTGATCTTCCAGGCCTGGAGGGCCAGGAGGGTCTTTGAATCCCTTATCGCGCCGCTTTTCACCAGGCGCCAGGCTTTTTTAAAAGTGAGCGTCTCAACGAGCAAAAATTCGTCCTCGTCCGGGGACGCCGCGCCGCCGCGCAGGCCGGTGGCGGTGAAGATGTGCAGCACCTCGTCCGAAAAAGCCGGCGTTGGCCAGTAGGAAAGCAGGGGCCTGACGGAAGACGCGGTGTAGCCGGTTTCCTCTTTCAGCTCCGCCTTCGCCCTGAGGAGCGGTTTGTCAGAGGCCGAATGGAGCTTCCCGGCCGGTATTTCCAGCGTCGCTTTCCTGACCGGGTAGCGGTACTGGCGCACGAAAATTATCCTGCCGTCCGGCAGGACCGGCAGAACGGCCACCGCGCCCGGATGCGACATGAATTCCCGCGTGGCTTTTTTTCCGTTGGGCAGCACCACGGTGTCGGCCCTGAAGTTGACGGTGCCCGAGAATAGCAGCCTGGTGCGGTGGGGCTTTTCCGTAAGGCCCGCGTGCGCGGCACGTACTGGCTTTCTTGTCATATCGTAATTATATAATTTCCTGCGTAAAGGCTGGCCCGCCATCGCGGTTTTTTATGCCGCCTTTAATTTATATAATTATAGAAGCGGTTCGTTCCGGCCGCGGAAGTTTCTGTTTTCGGCAAATTTAATGCAACCCCGGTTCATACACCTTCACAACCACTCCGAGTACTCGCTGCTCGACGGGATGCTGCGCATTACCGACGGCGACGGTCACCCCTCCGAATTCCTTAAGGGCCTGGCCGCGCAGAACGGCAACGCCCTGGCCATCACGGACCATGGCAACATGTACGGGGCTATGGAGTTCTATTTTACGGCGCTGTCCGTAGGGCTGAAGCCCATCATCGGCTGCGAGGTGTACGTGGCGAAGGGGTCGCGCAAGGACCGCGACAAAAGTTCCGGCCGCCGGGACAACGGCCACATGACCGTGCTGGCCAAAAACAACGCCGGCTACCACAACCTGATGAAGATGGTCTCGGCCGCCTACCTCGAGGGCTTCTACCACGACCCGCGCATCGACAGCGAGCTCCTGGCCAAGCACGCCGATGGCCTGATCGTGCTTTCCGGCTGCCTCAAGTCCCATCTGTCGCGCGCCTGCGCCGAGGGCCGCCTGGACGAGGCCGTTAAGCTGGCCTCGGAGTACAACGACATCCTGGGAAAGGGCAATTATTACCTGGAACTGATGGACCACAATATACCGGAGGAGCAGGCCGCCATGGCCGGCCTCCTGGAGGTGGCGAAGCGCACCGGCATCCCGCTCGTGGCCACCAACGACTGCCACTACCAGAAGAAGGAAGACTGGGAGGCGCACGACGCCCATATCTGCATCTCCACCGGCTCGCTGATGGACGACCCGAACCGCATGCGCATGACCACGCATGAGCTCTATTACAAGTCGCCGGAGGAGATGATAAAACTTTTCTCCCACTCGCCGGAGGCGGTGGCGAACACGCTGGCCATAGCCGGGATGTGCGAGGTTAAGGTGGACACGGGCAAACTGCACCTGCCGGCTTTCGACATACCGCAGGGTTACAAGGATAAGCATCCTTCCGAAGGCGATTTTTATTACCTCAGGGACCTTTGCGATGCGGGCCTTAAAAAAAAGGTGCCTAACGCCGGCGACGATTACCGCAAGCGCCTCGAGTACGAGCTGAGCGTGATCAGGCGGATGGGCTTTTCAAGTTACTTCCTGATAGTGATGGATTTTATAAATTTCGCCCGCGCCCACGGCATACCCGTGGGGCCCGGCCGCGGCTCCGGCGCCGGCGCGCTGGTCGCGTTCACGCTCGATATTACCCGCGTGGACCCCATAGTGAACAATTTGCTTTTCGAGCGGTTCCTGAACCCGGACCGCAAGAGCATGCCCGACCTGGACATAGACTTCTCCGATTCCGGGCGGGAGCAGGTGGTGCAGTATGTGCGCGAGAAATACGGCGCCTCGCGCGTTGCGAACATCATCACCTACGGCACCATAAAGGCCAAGAGCGCGGTGCGCGACGTTTGCCGCGTGATGAGCATACCCCTTACGGAAGTGAACGCCATAGCGAAGCTCGTGCCCTCCGACCCGAAGGCCAAACTTTATAAGGCCTTGAACGAGGTCAACGAGCTCAAGGAATACGCCCGCGACCCTAAGCTTAAGAAGATGTTCGACATAGCCGTAAAAGTGGAGGGCCTCCGCCGCCATACCGGGGTGCACGCCGCCGGCGTGGTAATTTCCAAGGACGACATCACGGACTACGTCCCTCTTTCCAACCGCAACACCAAGGAGATAGTGACCACCCAGTACGACGGCAACATGCTGCCGAACCTCGGGATGCTCAAGGTGGACTTCCTCGGGCTGCGCACGCTTTCGGTCATCGAGACCGCCTCGGAGTTCATACGGGAAGGGGCGCTGAAAGATTTCGACATCTACTCCATAAAACTGGACGACAGCAAGACCTTCGACCTGCTGTGCGAGGGCCGCACCACCGGGGTGTTCCAGCTGGAAAGCGACGGCATGAAAAAGCTGGTGAAGGGGCTGAAGCCTTCCGCTTTCAGCGACATCGCCGCGCTGGTGGCGCTCTACCGCCCGGGCCCGATACAGAGCGGCATGCTGGAGATGTTCGTGGAGCGCAAGCACGGCAGGAAGAAGATAGTCTACGACCACCCGCTTATGGAGCCCATCCTCAAAGACACCTACGGCACGATGGTGTACCAGGAGCAGGTGATGGAAATTTCGAAGAGCCTTTCCGGCTTCACGCCGGGAGAGGCCGACGGCTTCCGTAAGGCCATGGGCAAGAAGAAGGCCGAGGTGATGGAGCAGATGCGGGCCAAGTTCGTCGACCAGGCCAGGTCCAAGAATGATATCCCGAACAAGCTGGCCACCAAGATCTTCGACCAGATCGTGGAATTCGCCGGCTACGGTTTCAATAAGTCCCACTCGGTCGCCTACGCGCTGGTGGCGTACCAGACGGCCTGGCTGAAGGCCAATTATCCGGTGGAGTTCATGGCCGCGCTCCTGACGAGCGAGATCGGCCACAGCCCGATCGGTTCCGAGGACAAGGAGAATAAACTGGTCACCTACATCGGAGAAGCCCAGGACATGGAGATAGAGATACTGGGTCCCAGCGTGAACAGCTCCAATAAGAAATTTTCCATAGAAACCAGGGGCGGCAAACCGGCCATACGCTTCGCCCTGACGGCCGTTAAGAACGTCGGAGAGGGGGTGGCGGAAGGCATAGCCGCCGAGCGCGTGAGGAACGGGCAATTCCGCTCTTTCGAGGAGTTCACCCTGCGCGCGGATTCGAAACAGCTTAACAAGCGCGTAGTGGAGTCGCTGGCCAAGGGCGGCTGCTTCGACTGCTTCTACCCGGCGGAGAAGCCGGAGATATCCCGCTCCAGGGCGATGGAGGCGGTCGAGCTTTTCTGCGGCGGCGGCGGCCGGGATTCCAACCAGGCCATGCTCTTCGGAGAGGAGAAGAAGGCCGCCGCCGAGATGAGCGAGCACCTCCTGCTCAAGAACGAGCACGAAGTGCTGGGTTTCTATTTTTCCGGACATCCACTCAACAGCTACCGGCGCCACCTTTCGATGGTTTCCAACGCGCAGGCGGACAAGCTGCTGGCCGGCGGCTTTGCGGAAGGGGATATGGTGCGCGTGGCCGGCATAGTTACGCAATTCAAGAACATGCAGACCAAGAAGACCGGGGAGGCCATGGCCAAGTTCGAGGTGGAGGATCTCACCGGCAATATCGGGGTCTGCCTGTTCCCCAGGAAATATAAGATGTACGGGGCCAGCCTGGGGCCTAATAAAGTGGTCGTTGTCTCGGGTAAGGTTCAAAAATCGGATTTCGGCGAGCAGAACTACGAACTGATAGCCGAGGAGGCGTACGGCCTTTTCGACGCCATGAACAAGTGGGCCCGGGGACTTATAATCAACCTGCCGGAAGGCATACTTTTCGACGAGAAGCAGCTGCATGAACTGAAATCCGAACTGGGAAAGAACCACGGCATGTGCCCGGTCTATTTCCAGGTGAACGCCAAGGGGCGCGGCGCTTACATGATAGAAACCACGGAGCGGGTGGGGTTGAACGACCACCTGCTGCGCGGGATAGAAAAACTGCTAGGGGATAAAACATGGAAACTGGAAAGCGGATTCTGATAGCCGACGACGACCCCGACATAATAGACCTGCTGGAATCTTATTTCCAGAACGCGGGGTACCGTGTCACCGCCAAAGTGAACGGTAAGGAGGCGCTGCAGGCGGCCGAGGCCGAAAAATTCGACCTGGTGCTGCTTGACGTTATGATGCCTTATATCGACGGCTACCACGTCGCCAGCGAGATCTCCTCGCGGCAGGGATCCGAGGCGCCGAAGATAATAATAATGACTTCGCGCGACGTGGGCAGCGAAAAAGGAATAGCGCTGCTCAGCGGGGCCATGGACGCGGTACAGAAACCGTTCACGCTCGAGGAGCTTGACGCTAAGGTGAAGGCGGCTTTGGAATAGTTCGGTAAAACTCTGTGGAAGGAAGGCAAAATGAAAAAGGTGAAAATCGTTCTCTCGCTGCTGCTGCTGGCCGCGGTCCCCGTTTCGGCCGCTAAAGACAAAAGTAAGGACGAGGCGGCGGTCCTGCCGGACGTGGAAATGATCGACGTCCCGACCGCGGGCATACTTGACTATTACGGTTTTATGGTGAAGACCCGCTTCTATTCGGGCGGGGGCGTGCTGGGCTCGCTCAATTTCGGCGTGCTCGAACGGCTTAACCTGGGAGCGGCCATGACCTCCGACGGCCTGATCGGCTCGGAGTCTCCCAAGATGCGGCGGCCGGAGATCCAGGTGAAGTTCCGGTTTTACGACGGCGGCTACTATATTCCAGCCCTGGCCGCGGGTTACGACAGCCAGGGTTACTACTACAGCGCCGCCGACAAGAAATACCTGGAGAAAGGCAAGGGACTGTACCTGGTCGGCTCGAAAGAGCTGGGGGTTCCCGGCCTTGTGCTGCACGGCGGTTTCAACGTGCCGGACTTCGATAATAACTACCTTTTCGGCTTCCTGGGGGTTAATTACACGCTGGAAGAAAAGGTGGCCTTCATGCTGGAATACGACAGCCTGTTCCATTCCAACGACCCGGCCAGGCTCAACGCCGGAACGCGCATTTATATAACGCCGTACTTCCAGCTTGACCTGGCCGTGCGCGAAATAGGACGCGACGGAACTTTTAAGGGCGGGCTCCCGCGCAAGGCGGAGCGCATAGTGCAGCTGAGGTACAATACCAGCTTTTGACGCAGGGCGTGAACATTTAAACCAGGAGGAAATATGAAAAAGAAAATAGGGATCTTGACGGGCGGAGGGGATTGCCCCGGGCTTAACCCCGCCATACGCGGCTGCGTGTACGCCGCGGAGAAATACGGCTACGAATGCGTAGGCGTAACCGACGGCTGGAAGGGCCTGGTGGAGGGAACCACCATCCCGCTGAGCCGGGAGATAACGGAATACATCATCATGAAGGGCGGCACCATCCTGGGCACTTCCCGCACCAATCCCTTTAAGATAGAGGGCGGCGTTCAGAAATGCCTTGATAATTTCAAGAAGCTGGGCCTTCACGCCCTGGTAGCGATGGGCGGGGACGACACCCTGGGCGTAGCCACCAGGCTTTACAAGGACCATAAGCTTAACGTCGTGGGCGTGCCCAAGACCATGGACAACGACCTCAGCGTAACCGACTTCACTTTCGGCTTCGATACCTCCGTTACGCGCGCCATGGAAGCCGCGCAGTCCCTGATGGACACCGGCGCCAGCCATCACCGCATCATGGTGATGGAAGTCATGGGCAGGCACGCCGGCTGGGTGGCGCTCTACACGGCCATCGCCACGGCGGCGGACTATGTCTGCATCCCTGAGCGGAAGATAAACACCGACGAGATGATCAGGAAGATAAAAGAATCCTACGCCAGGAAGCGGTTCGCCCTTGTGGTGACCAGCGAGGCCGCGGAAATGCCTGAAGTCGGCGAGGATAAGATCAAGCACGCGCTGGACCAGTTCGGCCACCGCATTCTAAAGGACAGGGGTATGGGCGAGCACATAGCCCAGTTCATAGAGAAGAACACGGGCATAGAGACCCGCCAGGCGGTTATCGGCCACATGCAGCGAGGCGGCGCCCCGACGCTTTTCGACAGGATGCTGGCCACGCGCGTGGGCCTGAAGGCCGCGGAACTGGTGCATACGGGCCAGTTCGGCATGATGAGCGCGATGGTGGGGAACCAGTTCGTGGGCGTGCCGCTCGAGAGCGCCACAGGCGCGCTTAAGACCGTCTCCAAGGAGTGGTTCGACCTGATGGAAGTTCTGTTCTGATAGTTTCTGGAGTGGTTGAGTTTTGAGGGCCGGGGCCATCGCTATTTTCGGAACGCCCCGCTATTTCGAAACTCTTTAACTTGCCGCGAGGAGTCTATGACTGAAAATACAAAGGTAAAGAAGCCGGCGCATTTCCAGCGCAAAACCATACTGATAAAGAAGCGCCTGCAGTACCACTACATGGCGCTGATAGTAGCCAGCGCCCTGCTGGCCTTCATGGTGGTGGGGCTGGATATGCTCTGGACGGTCTCAAAGGTGGTCAGCGAGCACCCGATGATGCAGCCGCTCATGGAGGAGATGGCCGCGATGATGCCGATGTTCGGCATAAAGATAGCGATGTACCTGGTGATGGTCCTGATCGTGTCCGCGGTGATATCGCACCGGATGGCCGGGCCCATCTTTAAGTTCGAGAACACCTGCGTCTCGATGGCCGAGGGCGACCTGACTTGCCGCGTGGCTCTGCGGAAAGGCGATCATCTTACCGACCTGCAGGATGAGTTCAACGAGATGGCCGGCTCCGTGCACGCGGTGGTGCGCGAGTACGAAAAATTCCGCTCCGAGGTTTCAGCCGCCGGAATGAAGGACAAGGCCGACGCCCTGCGCGACAAAGTCGCGGAGATAATGCCGGAATTCAAGGTGTAAGATGCTATTTATAGCGTTAGCCGCAGCCCTGGCCCTGGCCCCGGTTCCGGCCGCGGCCCAGGAGAATAAGGAAGCCCTGACGCTCGACGAAGTTGTCTCGCTGGCCGTCAGGAACAGTCCGGCGGTCCTGGCCGCCGAACAGGATATCAACATAGCCAGGCAGCGCGTGCGCGAGGCGCGTTTTCTGGCGTTCCCTCAATTCACTCTTTCCGGCACGATGAGCCAGGTCGATCTGGAGTATCCCGTGGTGCTGGGGCCGGAAATGGGGGAGAGGTACCTGGACCCATCCATCAGGGACGCTTTTTACACGCTTCGCGCGCAGGCCCTCCAGCCGCTTTATACCGGCGGCAAGAACACGAACATGCTCAAACTTGCCAAGGCCTCCCATACCCAGGCCCAGGTCAATTACGAAGCCGTAAAGGCGGACGCGGCTTTAGCCGCCAAAAAAGCATTTTATTCTCTCCTTTACCAGCGCCGCCTTAAGGAGGCCTGTGCTAAATGGCTCTCCCTGGCTACCGCGCTTAACACGTCAATGCGGAAGGACGCTTTCGAGGAACTGGAAGCTTCCATGCTGCTCTCAGGGCTGTCCGACAAGCTCGAGCAGGCGGAAAGCGGGATGGACGCGGCCGGCACCGAACTCCTGAAGGCGCTCAACCGCGAACCGGGTTACCATGCGGAAGTGGAAGGGGTTTTTGAACCGCGCCCCGTTGATGAGGATGTTACGCGCAGCCTGGTAACGGCCATGGAGGCGCGCCCGGAGCTTAAAAGCGAGCTTTTCAAGGCGCAGATAGACGATATATCCGTAAATCTGGCCATGGTGCGCCGCTACCCCACCATTTATCTGGGCGCAAGTTATGACATGAACGCCTACAGGATCTCCGACATGACCGATAATTCGGTGCGCGCCAACAACTGGCTGGCCTCGGTGGCCATACGCTTCCCGCTTTCCTACGACGTGTGGACCCAGGTCCAGCAGCGCAGGGCCCAGCAGCGCCAGGGCGAATTGAAGCGGGTGGAGCTGCAGGACGAGGTGCGCTTTGAAATAATTTCAGCCCATAAAGAGTCGGCTTTCTGGCAGGCGGAAGCCGGGAGACTCGCCGCCGAAACCGCGCGGGCGGAGGCGGATTACGAGGCCGCCTTGAAGGCCTCGCGGCCTTCCATGACGGCGCTGCGCTCCCTCTGCACCCTCTGCGACTTTGAAAAAAAATCTATCGACGCCGTGTACAACCAGCTGCTTGCGCGCGCGCGCCTGGAATGGGCGCGCGGGCAGGATTTTGCGGATCAGGATCCGGGGCCGCGGTCGAACGGCGGTGTAAATTAGGGACGTTTTTTACATTCTACGGCGTCCGCTGCGCCGGGGAAGGTTGATCTGCAATGCGTTTTTTATTGACGATAACAACTCTCGCGCTGGTCCTGGCGGCGGCTCCGGCTTTCTCCCAGGAAACGGACGATGATGTGCTGCGTGACACCCTCTGGACGCGCGCGGCTTCGGCCGGGCCCGGTTCGCGCCCGACCGTGGGCCTGGCGCTTTCGGGGGGAGGCGCGCGGGCCTTCGCGCACACCGGCGTGCTTGAGGCGCTTGAGTACGCCGGTTTCCCGGTGGACTATGTTTCCGGAACTTCCATGGGCTCGCTTATAGGCTCGCTCTACGCTTCCGGGCAATCGGTGGACGAGATATGGGGCTTCGGCCGGAACGCCGACAAGCTGAAGGTTTCCCGCGATTTTAAAAACATAAAGCTGCTGCGCCTGCTTATTACCGATAAGCTGATAACTCCGACCTATATAGACCGCTTTATCGACGGAAGCCTGGGCGGGCTCTCTTTCAGCGGCCTGAAAAAGCCCTTCGCCTGCACGGCCATGGATATGCGCAGCGGCGAGAAAATAATCTTCACCGAAGGATCCCTGTCCATGGCCGTCAGGGCCAGCGTAACCCTGCCCGGAATTTTCGCGCCGGTGCAGTACCGGCAGCGCTACCTGGTCGACGGGGGCGTAGTTGACTTTATCCCCGTGGACGCCGCCCGCGGACTCGGCGCCGACTGGGTGCTGGCCAGCGTTACGGAAAGCGACTACGGCCAGATGCCGGACAATGTGCTGATGTCGCTATTGCATGTGATCGACATACGAGGTTCGCTCCTGGCGCTGGCGTCGGAAAAAAAGGCGGATTTCGTGGTAAAGTCCGAGGTCGGCGACATCTCCGTGGCGGATTTTAACCGCTGCGTCGAAGCTGGCGAGGCCGGCCTTACCGGCGCTTCCAGGAGCATAAACGCGGCCAAGGAGGCTTTCCTCGTTTTCTCGGCGCCCCGGCTGGTGGAGAAATTATGAGGCTCGTCCTCGCCATACTGCTCTGCGGCGCCGTCCCGGCCCGGGCCTTTCTTTTCGGCGTGCCCTCGGAGAAGAAAGCGGTTTCCATGCTGAACGGCATGCGCGACTCTTTCGCGCGCGGCGACTGCGCTTCGGTGATGGATACCTCGTCCGGTTTCCTTATCGAAAAGCCCGCGGCCAACCTGCGCGAGGAGGCCTACGGTTACATGGGTCGCTGCTACGAGGCGGGCGGGGCGACAGATAAAGCCATAAGCCTTTACAAGCTGGCTTCGGGTCTTTACCCCGCCAACAGCCTGTTCGCCCTGCGCCTCGCGCTTATCTACAACAAGGCCGGTTTTTTCGGGAACGCAGTTCCGCTTTTCCTGAAGGTACTGAACACGAGGTCCGACGATATGGAGGCCAACCTGGGCCTTGCGCGTTCTTACGCCGCGCTTGGCTTCTATTCCAGGGCTAAAACCTATTATTCGCGGGCCGCTATCTTTACGGACTTTTCCGACGCGGCGGCACTGCGCGAATACGCCTTTTGCATGCTTAAAAAAAGGGACTGGAACGAGGCGCTTTATATAGCCGGCCGGGGCGCTAAGGCGGAGCCGGGCTCCGCGTCCTGGTCGCTCGTGGAGGCCCGTGTTATGGCCGGGAAGGGCGATTATAGCAAGGCCGTTGAGGCTGTGGACAAGGCCATAGATCTTGAGCCTTCAAGGCGCTTGCGCCTTGAACGGGCGCTCTACCTGCTCTTGGGCGGCCTGCCGGAACGCGCCGCGGCCGCGGCCGACGCCGAGCTGGCGGCTGACAAGGGCGACCCTCTCGCCTCCGAGGTAAAGGGGATGGCCCTTTACGCGCTCAAGCGTAAAGACGAGGCGGCCGTGTATTTTAAGATAGCCGCAAAAGGCGGGCCTTTCACGGCCAGGATAGCAGATTCCTTTCTCGGGGGTAAGGTGGAAAGGCCGGAGGGCTCATGCGAAAAATAAATTTCTGGAAAATGTCCGGGGCGGGCAACGATTTCGTCCTGCTGACCGGCGGGCGCCTTGGGACTGGAACCCTTAAAAAGCTGGCCATAAGGCTCTGCGCGCAGAAACTGGCTGTAGGCGCGGACGGGTTGCTCTATGTGGGGGGCGCCGGGAAAAACGCCGTCAGCATGCGTTATTTCAATTCGGACGGATCCGAGGCCTTCTGCGGCAACGGTTCGCGCTGTTCGGCCTGGTGGGCTTACTCCGCGGGGCTCGTGAAAGGGAAAAAATTCACGTTGAAAACGATAAGCGGCGAACTGCCGGTGGAGATAAAGGGGCCGGAGAGCGTCAGGATGCGGATGCCGGACGTCGGGGACGTGAAGCTCGGGCACAGGGGCGGTTATCCGGCCGGTGTGAAAACGGTGTATTTCCTGAACACGGGCGTGCCGCACGCCGTGGTGCCTATGGGGGGGCTTGAGCATGCGGACGTGCATAACCTTGGCCGTTCCCTCAGGTATAACAAGGCTTTCGGCCCGAAGGGTACCAATGTGGATTTTGTGCACATCCGCGGCGGGAAAATACATGTGCGCACCTACGAGCGCGGTGTCGAGGCGGAGACGCTCGCCTGCGGAACGGGGATAACGGCCAGCGCCGTGGCGCTTACTCTGGCGGGGCGGGTGAAGGCCCCGGTGACGCTTGTGGCGCGAAGCGGCGAGACCTTCCGCGTCTGGCTCAAGGCCGCCGGCGCGGGGGCCTCTGATATTTACATACAGGGCCCGGCGAAAATTGTGTTCAATGGAGATATAACGATTTAAGTTCTCCGTTTTTTGTCGTACGGATGGCAGTTATTTTATAGGAGAAAGATTTCAAGTTGAACGATATGGCAAATTATCGGCAGGCCTGCTGGTGCGCGGGTCGGGCGGGATATTACCCTGCTCGCCCGGGAAGAGGAAACCCTTGCGTCGGTTTCCCCCCGCCAGACTTTGATGGCGGGGCCCCCTTTCCGCAACGGGCGCTCAGGGTAACACCCCGCCCTCCCGGTCAAGGGCCGTCCTCAACAATCGCCGGCCCCCGCGCCTGTTATTCGCCTGCCTTGTTTTTAAATCTTAAAATAGCGCGCGGCAAACACAGAAGGGATAAATTTAGTTTACTGGAGGTTTCATGCTTAAATTGAAAGGAACTTTTACCGCCATAGTCACGCCGTTCAGGAACGGCAAGGTGGATATGGAGGCCCTCAAAAAGATAGTCCGTTTCCAGATAGAGAGGGGGGTTAGCGGGCTTGTGCCTTGCGGCTCCACCGGCGAGGCCGCCACGCTTTCTACGGAAGAATACCTGGCCGTCATAAAGACGGTAGTCGCGGCCGCGGGAGGGAAGGTTCCCGTTATACCCGGTGTCGGCACCAATTCCACCGCTAAATCGGTAGAGATGGTTAAAAGTGTTTCAAAGCTGGGAGTGGACGGCCTGCTGGCCATAGTGCCCTACTACAATAAGCCCACGCAGGAGGGGATGACGGCGCACTTTTCGGAACTGGCCAGGGCCACGCGCCTGCCTATCGTGCTCTACAATATCCCGGGCCGCACCGGAGTGAATATGCTGCCCGCTACAACTCTCGGCCTGCGCAGAAAGTTCCCTCATATCGTGGGTATCAAGGAGGCCTCAGGCAATCTCGACCAAGTCAGCGAAATAATCAATGGGGCGGACGATGGCTTTACTGTGATGAGCGGGGACGATTCCCTTACTCTGCCAATGATGGCGGTGGGCGCGAAAGGGGTAATTTCGGTGGTGTCGAACGTCGCGCCGGCTGAGGCAGCCAGGATGTGCGCCCGGTTCCTGGAGGGCGATACGGCGGGCGCGGCCGCTATCCACCACAAGCTGTTCCCTCTGGTAAAGGCGCTTTTCGCCGAAACCAACCCCATCCCGGTAAAATACGCAGCTTCACTTCTCGGCCTATGCCGGCCAGAGCCGCGCCTGCCGCTCACGACGCTGACGGAGCCCCGCCGCGCCCCGCTGAAAGCCGCCCTGATAAAGGCGGGATTGAAGATTAAAAAATAAAAACAGAAACGGCAGGCCTATCTGTGGAGCGGGTGACGGCGGGTTGGTGAAGAAGGCCCTCGCGGAGGCCGCCGGTTGCATAAGCCCGGCGGCCGAGTGCGGAGCGCGGCCACGGTGTGGCCGCCGCGTGCCTGATGAATCCAACCCGCCGGCATGACCAGCGAACCCAAGTTTCCCCTTCCCGGGCGAGCAGGGGAATATCCCATCCGACCCCAGCGCACTTGCAGGCCTGCCGTCACAAAATTGTGTATTAAGGGGTGGTTTCTGGGGCTGCTTGGGGGGTTGCGGCGGTTTCTGTTGAACCTGTCACTTCGTTTTCATCTAAAAGACCGTCGTCGGTTTCCTCCGGCAGGTAGCCGGAGGCGCGCATGCGGGCCACTATAGTGCCTATGCGGCGCTCCATGAAGCGCGTTCCGCCGGCAGGATTGTAACGGCGCGGGCTCGGCAGCGCGGCCGCCAGCGCCGCCCCTTCTTCCGGCGTCAGGTCCGAGGCGTTTTTACCGAAGTAGGCTTCCGCTGCGGCCTGGGCGCCGTATATCCCCTTGCCCCACTCCGCTACATTGAGGTAGATCTCGAAAATGCGCCGCTTGCCAAGCTCGCTCTCCAGCCTGCGGGCGATAAGTATCTCCTTTATTTTCCTGAGGGGGTTCTTGGAGGGAGAAAGGTAGAGGTTCCGGGCCACCTGCTGAGTGATCGTGCTGCCGCCATTGGCGAAACGCCGCTTCTTCCAGTCGGTCTTAAGCGCCTGGAGCGTGCTTTCCCAGTCCACGCCTTTGTGCTGGTAGAAGCCGCCGTCCTCCGCCACCAGCACCGCGTGTTTCAGGTTTTCGGAAATACCGTCCCAGGGGGTCCAGTAGAACTGCCGCTCCGCCTTCTTTCCCTGTGCCTTGGCCTGCAGGGTGCGTATGCGCATGTAGGAGGTCTCTGTCGGGTTTTTGGTCTTCAGACCGGAAACGTCGGGCAGCCAGAGCACATAGGCCGCCCCGGAGAGGAAGATAAGGCCTATCAGCGCGCCGGCAAGCCGGAGCTCCCGGCCTCCCAAGAGGTAAAAGTTGCCGGACTTTGACATGGATGTTTACCAGCCGGCGTTAAGTCTCTCGCCGGCTTCCAGGCCCTCTTTCACGCTTTCTTCCATGAAAGAATATTTCCAGGCTCCATAGCGGCCTATGCTCTGGACCTTCCGGGTTTTCAGCCAGTCAAAAATTACCGGCAGGGCCTTGGCGCGCTCCCTGTTGAATATTACGTAGGCGCAGGGTATCTTCAGCCAGATCTTCTCAACGACCTGCCCCGAGGTCCGTATCAGCCCGCAGGCTTTCAGACCTTTTATCACGGCGGTTTCGGCCGAGGCCAGGTCCAGCGCCTCACCGGAGGTGGATATCTCGATGTATACCGAGGCGCAGCCCCGGGGCGCGAGCGCTTTTGAAAAGTTGGTGGCTATACCGGCACGGTAGAATGGAAACTCGGCGCCGGGGAAATAGCCCCAGTGCATATCCGACTTAAGGCCCTTAACCCCCAGGTTCAGCACGTAAACGGTATTGTGGCGCAGCGCCGCCGCGGCCCTCCTTACGGAGACCGGGGCGTCTTCCGCCATGGCTACAAATTCGTCCAGCGGCATGGTGTTTATCAGCCGCCGGAAGCTGACCGGGCCGAAGTAGCGTATATTCGCAACGCCCTTTTTGAGGTTAATGCTCTCCACCTCGAGGCCCAGCCGCAGGCCTTCGGAATTCTGGGCCAGGGCGTTCGCCAGCGCGCCTATGCCGCCGGATCTGGGGTAATGGAAGACGGTGTTGTAGCCGATGCCTTCGTTGCGCCCGCCATAGGCGCCCTTGACGACCTCTTCCGGCTTAGGCATCGGCACGAAAGGCGCGCACCATTCGGTGGTGAGACGCTCCAGCGGGTACTGCCAAAGTTTGGCGTTGTACGGAAGCATAAAATGCCGCGAGATGCCTCCGCCGAAAACACGCCTGGTCCAGCGGCTGAAAACTTCCGGCCCGGCTCCGGGCACGAAGCCGGAGTTGTAGGCTTTCAGGAAGCCGCTTACGCATTCGGCCTTCACCTCGTCAGGCATGCCGGAGAGGTTCGCCTGGAAGGGGTACGGGGTCCAGCTCTTATGCGCGAAGACGCGCGCGTCGCGCTTTATCCTGGCGCAGTTGCCTCCCAGGGCGTTCAATATAAGTTTTGAGGTCTTTGGCCAGCGCAGGTGCAGGAGGTGGCCGGAATAGTCGAAGCTGAAACCGCCTTTTTTTACGGTCGAAGCCAGCCCTCCGGGGCGGTTTTCCTTTTCGGCCATCAGGTAGGTTTTTTTGTTCTCAATGGCGCGCGCCGCCGATAGCCCGGCCAGGCCGGCTCCCACTATAAGTACATCTTTTTTTATCATTTTAAAGGCTAAAGAGTTTTGCTTTGAGGGTATGGCCGCGGCAAGACGCATATGCCGGCCCCCGGTCTGGCGACGCCCATCCTTATTTAGAACATTATACTAATAGAGCGCGGCGTCACGCTTCTCCGCGGATCCGGCAATGTGCGCCCGACTACGATCTTCCTTCTTTAGATCGTGCGGGCTTAAGCCCGTTAAAGCGGCATAGCGCCGAAGGAACCGGTTAAATCAGTGATTTTGGCAAAAAGTGTATAATAATGGCGCGGCCTGCCGGATCTGGCCGCAAATACACAGGCCGACCTTTAAATGAATATATGACCCCTCCCATTGTCGGCAGGCCTTTCTTACCGAAGAGAGCATGGAACCTCCTGAAAAGGCTGTTTTTTTGCCTTAAAAATCCTCCCGTTGTGGAAAAACCCATTCCGGGTTCCTGGTCCGTGGACGGCGTTACACTCTCCTGCCTGGGGCACTCCACGACCTTGATAAAACTGCGCGGGACGATGATCCTGACCGACCCCGCATTACTGGAGCGCGTGGGTATCAGGCTATTCAAGAACATCGTTATCGGGCCGAAACGTCTGGCCCCTTCCGCCCTTTCCATTTCGGAGCTGCCACCCCTGGACCTTATCCTTATCTCCCACGCGCACCGGGACCATATGGACAAAGGGACGCTGAGGCGGCTTCCGAAGGGGGTACCGGTAGTGGTTCCGGCGGGCGGCGCCGGTATCGCGGCCGGCTGCGGCTTCAAGGACGTCCGCGAGCTGGCTTGGGGAAAGTCTATCGAGGCTGGAGGCGCCCTTATCACGGCGGTACAGGTGGAGCACTCCGGCCGGCGCGATCCATGGGAGAGGGAGGGGGACCGGGCTTGCAACGGCTACCTGATCTCCAGGAGCGGGTCCTCTGTGTTCTTCGCCGGGGACAGCGCCGACACCCGTTTTTCTCCGGGCCTGGCCCCGTCCGGGGTCGATGTCGCGGTAATGGGTATAGGCGGCTACGACCCTTTCATATGGAGCCATGCAACCCCGGAACAGGTATGGAAGATGAGCCGGGAACTTGGAGCCCGCTACCTTTTCCCCATACATTGGGGAACGTTCAAGCTTTCCGAAGAGCGTATTGACGAGCCCATGCGGCGGCTGCTCGCAGCCGCCGCCGGCGAAGAATGGCGGGTGGCTGTCCGCCTGATCGGACAGACTTTTGTGCTCCCAAAGGAGAACCGATATGAGCGTTCCTGAAAGCTGCGTGCTGCCCATCCGCCCTAAAGAGTTCCCGTACCAGGAAGGGGTGCTGCACTGCGGGGCCTTCGCGGCGCAGGCTGTGCTCAATGCCTACGGCCTGCCCAATGTCAGCGAACCGTGGGAACTCCATACCAGCCGTATTTCCTTAAAGACCGGGTCCAGCATCTCAAAGGATTACTATCCCGCAATTCTAAGATCTTATGGCCTGGACGCCCGGTGCAGGTCCGCCAACGGCCTGTCCGACGAGGAAAAGCTGAACCTGCTTAAAGGGCTCCTCGCCGCGGGGAGCCCCGTGATCCTAAGCGTCGGCAACTTCTTCAGCCGCGAGACAGGGGAGTGGAATCCGGTAAAGGGGATAATCGGGAGCCATTGGATATCGCTGTGGGGGTATGACGACAAAGAAGGGGTCTTCTACGTATACGATTCTCTGGTGTCTAAAAAATTGTCCGACGACGTGCCTATAGGGAACAAAAAAAGGCCGTACCGGACGATCCTGCGTATTTGGCCGGGCTCTATCTTCTCCAGGCTGCTGCTGGGAACCTATTCCTATATAGAAGTCAAGCGCCGGTAAAATACGGCACGCGCCTTTGCGCCGCCGCCGCATTGGCGCGCCGGGGCACCGCAATTCAAACAGTATTGTTGTTAAGGTAACGGCAGGCCCAACTGGCCGGCGGCCGCATCCTTTATTTTTTCCAGATCTATGAGGCGCAGACATTCGCGCTTCGCGCAGCCCGCCTGCGGCCGTACGCTGGAATATGGATAAGAATAGCAGGGCGCGCAGGCTAATCCGGGATTTATCACGATCCCCTTGCCGCCGTAAGGCGCCGAAAGAGCCGGGTTCGACGGGCCGAAAGCGGTAACCGTAGGGGTTCCCACCGCCGCGGCAAGGTGTCCAAGCCCGGAGTCCGTGTTTATAAAAAGTTCGCACCGCTTCATAAGCGCGCCTATTTTATTCACTCCCGCCCTGGGCGCGGCCAGATGGCGGTATTTCGACATGCCCAGGATGAGCGCGGCGCTTTTTTCCTCGTCCGGGCCCGCGAAAAGCAGCGGGGTTACGCCCGCCGTCTCTTTAAGCCAGTCCATAAGCGCGGCGAAAACCGCCATGTTCTCCGGTCCCCAGGCTTTGTACATCCGGTCCGGATTTATGGCCGCCTGTATACCCGCGATCCTTGCGCCGGCTCCCAGCCCGTTCTCTTTTAAAAAATTATCGGCGTATCCTTCGTCCTCCGGGGAAAGCCACGGCGTCATGTCCGGCCGTTCCGGTCTTGCCATCCCGAGCGGCCCAAGCAGGTCCAGGTTATGTTCTACCGAGTGCTTCGCCCGGCCGGCCGGGACGCGGCAATTCTGAAGGAAAGAAAAGGTCCTCGCCGCGGCGTATCCGTAGGAATGCGTTATGCGCTTCGGGGCGCCTGTCCAAAAAGCCAGCAGGTTATACCATACCCTGTTGGAGGGGAAAGTGGTTAAGGCGATGTCGAATTTCTCTGAGCGCAGGAAGAGCAGCAGCTTGAAAATATCTACGGCTAATTTAAGGCCCGGTTTGCGGAAAGGCACTACTACCGGGCGCATGTAGGGGCAGGCGCTGAACAGCTCGGCGCAGGATCTGTCCGGCACCAGTATGGTCATTTGCGCGTCGGGGCGCGCGGCTTTTATCGCGCGTATCAGCGGTATTTGGATCAGGGTATCGCCCAGGCCTTTAAGCGATAGGAGGACTATCTTCATTCCCTTCAGTCCTTGGTGCAGACGGCGAAAAGGTCAAGTCCCCGCACGTCGTCCGTAGTTAGCGAAAAATCCCCGGTAGAGATCGCGGCCCCGGGTCCGGCGGCCTTCGCGCCGCCGTTGAGGAAACTGAAAAATCTGAAGAATGCCTGTTTCGCTTTGTTAGGTACCCTGCGGTAAAGCCCGAGCACATCAAAGCGTTGTATAAGTCTGCCTGTGCGGGTGAGCCGCAGTTCCATGTTGAAAAACCTGTCCGGGGCGGACAGGTAAAGGAGCTCCACTGAAGGGAAAGCGACTTTCAGCGTTGTTTCAAGTTCCCGGCCGGTGAATTCACGCACGCGGTAGGCCTTATTCGGGGTGGAAATCAGCAGTCTGCCGCCCTTCTTGAGTACGCGGGCAACTTCGGACAGGAAAGGCTCTGCTGCCGCCACGTGCTCTATGCAGTGCAGCATTACCACTTTATCGAAGGATGCGTCGGGAAAAGGCAGTTTATCGCCTTCATAGGACATATAGTTAAGGTTTTCGCGCTTGTATTTGGCAGCCGCGTGGGCGGCTGCTTCGGGGCTTCTATCCAAAGCCGTAAGCCAGGCGCAGGCCGCGGACAAAATGTCGGCGCCATAGCCCTCTCCGGAGCCCACCTCGAGAACCGTGTCCCCGGCCGACAGCAGCCGGCGTACCGCATATTCGTAGCCGAAGAGCTGCCTGAAATACCAGAAGCGTTCGTACTCCGAAGACATCGTCTGGGGCAGGAAGCGTTCGCCGGTGTCATCTATGCCGGCTTGCGCTCCTTTGTCCTTTTTCAGGCGGGCCCAGGCCAGCGCCAGCGCACAAGCGGTAAACATCATAAAGTAGGGGTCTACCGGTATCCTGTAGCGCAGTGACGTCGCAAAGAAAAGATGCACTGCCGTATACGAGACAAGAAGCGCCAGAGGCAGGATAGCGTTGCGGAAGTTCCGCCAGGAGAGCAGTATCCCGAAGAAGGCCAGCGGTATGTAAACCCCGGAGGTGGCCATGGCGGCGTACTTCTGCCACCGGTAAGCCATCATCGGGTAAAGCCGCCAGAAATGTTTTGCGCGCAGGTACAGCAGGTAGCAATACCGTCCCTTATCGGCTTTTATCCAGGCTAGAGCCTTTTCTTTGCAGATGCGGTCGCGCTCCGGCACGGGAAGCGAATACAGGTACGCCCAATCCTTGGGCGGCGCCGCGGCGGATATCTCCGCGCTTTGCGGCGCGTCGGATTCCCCGGTCAGCTCCAGCACGAAAGCCGTGTCGCAGGAGGAGCCGTAAAGACTGAACCACGGCGTGCTAACCGGCATGATGTAGCTTTTGTCGTAGTGGAAATAATTGCGCAGCGTCCACGGCATTATGGTAAGAAGCGCGAAAACGCCGACCATAAAACCGGCCTTGAAGCTGCCGGAGCGCCACCAGATCCAGGCGCCGGCCAGCATGAAGAAGGGCAGTACCACGGACTTGGTAAGGCCGGCGCAGCCGATGAGGAAACCGGCCAGCGCAAGGTTGCCCCAGGAGGGTTTTTTTACCGTGCGCACCACGCAATAGACGGCAGCTGAGATCATGAAGGCCAGGAAAGTTTCGCTTATAACATCCGCGGTATAAGCGACCAGGTAGGGGTAGAAGCTCAGCAGCGCGAGTGTTATTCGGGCGGTCAGGTCGTTGAAAAGTTCCCTGGCTGTGCGGTAGACCAGGTACAAGGTGGCCGTGGCCAAAACCGTCTGCGAGAGTTTAACGGCGATTATAGATTTCCCGAATACGGCGAAAATACCGGCGAGGAAGAACGCGAAACCCGGCGGGCGCCAGGAGCCGCCGAAACCCTGCCCGCTGGCTATGGACCAGCCCACGTTCATCCAGGACTCGGCGTCGGGGGAAAGCCCGCCCGAACCCGTCTTGATCACGTACGCCAGCCTCAGCAGAAAGGCCAGGCCCAGCCAGGCCAGCAGGTAGTTCTTTTCAATGGATAACCAGGCGGTTATCTTCTTTATCATTTCTGGCTCTGCTCCATGTCGAAAAGCATGGCGAACAGCAGGAACTGCGTGCCGGAAATTATCATCAGCGCCACCAGTATGGAGCGCGAGGCGGTGACGGCGTAGCCTCCGCGGAACAGCTTGTCGTACACCAGGTAGGCGCCGTCGAGCAACCCCGCCGGCAGCAGCAACAGGGCCAGGTAGTAGAAGAAAGCGAGGGGGTGGAAATCACGGTACATGTACTTGAAGTTGAGCCGCCAGAAGAAGTTCCGCACCAGCATCGGGGAAACCTTCATGGCGTAGCTGAAGCCCTTTATCTGCGACTGCCGTTCCCCCGGCAGGTAAACCGCCGTCCGGGGTATGTCTACTATGCGCATGCTGTAGGCGTTCAGCCGCACCAAAAAGTCCATCGGGTAGCCGTAACCTTTCCAGGCGCGGTCCCAGTTTATGGTTTTGATCGCTTTCCGGGTTATGGCCGTGTAGCCGTCAACCACGTCCATCGTCTTGTAATAGCCGGAGGCGATCTTTGTCAGCGCCGTTATGAGCCAGTTCGCGAACAGGCGCAGCGTCGGCATCTTCGAGAGGGTGTCTTCCAAATTGGCGTCCAGGAAGCGGTTGCCCTTGGCGTAGTCGGCTGTGCCGTCTATCAGCGGGTCCAGGAAATGCGCGGCTTCGGCCAGCTGCATCTGGTTGTCGCCGCCCACCACCATGGTTATATCGTAGCCGTCCGCGGCTGACCGGCGGTAGCCGGTTATGATGCCCGCGCCCGGTCCCTGGTTCACGCTGTGGCGCAGCAGGGTCACGCGCGGATCTTTTTTCGCTATTTCCAGGACCACCTGGGCCTGCCCGTCCGGGCTCGCGTCGTCCACAACATAGATCCTGTCGATCATGGGGGGCACGCTTTCCAGCGTGTGGACTATAAGTTTTTCCTCTTTGTAAGCCGGTATTACAAGCGAAATCTTGTTGCCTCTGTACATTTAAACTCCCTCATGCCGCGGGCCCCGCGGCCTTGCGCTTTCCCATATAATATCCTCTTTTGAGCCGTTTAGGCAAACGGGTAATTATCAATAAGATAATGATACAATAGGATTCTTGTATGACCACCGCAAAAACGGACCTGAAATTCGCGCTTGTGGGCTGCGGCCGCATAGCCAAAAGGCACGCGGAACTGCTTGGGAAAGCCCAGGTGCCCGGAGCGCGCCTGGCCGCCGTGTGCGATATAGTGCCGGAGAAGGCCCGCCTCCTGGGAGAGCAGTACGGCGTGCCTTACTATACCGACATGTCGGAGATGATGGTTAAAACGCCGGTGGACGCCGTCTCCGTGCTTACGGAGAGCGGCAACCACGCCGGGCATGTGGTTGCGCTCGCTAAATTCGGGAAACACATAATAGTGGAAAAACCGATGGCGCTGACGCTCGACGACGCTGATGCGATGATAAAGGCCTGCTCGGATGCGGGCGTGAAGCTTTTTGTGGTGAAACAGAACAGGTTCAACGTGCCGGTGGCAAAGCTCCGTTCCGCGCTCGAAGCCGGGCGTTTCGGCAAGCTCGTGCTCGGCACGGTGCGCGTGCGCTGGTGCCGCGAGCAGAGCTATTACGACCAGGACAAATGGCGCGGCACCTGGGCGCTGGACGGCGGAGTGCTCGCCAACCAGGCCAGCCACCACGTGGACCTGCTGGAATGGATGATGGGCGAGGTGGAGGGCGTGTACGCCATGTCCGCCACGGCGCTGGTGAAGATCGAGACCGAGGATACGGCCGTGGTGACCGTGCGCTTCCGCAACGGCGCCCTGGGAGTGATAGAAGCCACCACCGCGGCCCGTCCGAAGGACCTGGAAGGGTCGATATCTATTTTAGGGGAGACCGGCTCGGTGGAGATCGCCGGTTTCGCGGTGAACCAGATGAAGACCTGGAGCTTCTCCAGGCCCGAGCCCGGAGACGGCGAGGTAATGGCCAGATATTCCGTGAACCCGCCGGACGTTTATGGCTTCGGCCACCGGGCTTATTACGCGCACGTGGTGGACTGCGTCAGGAACAATACCCGCCAGCTGGTCGACGGCCTCGAGGGGCGCAAAAGCCTGGAGCTGATAGCCGGCATTTACGAATCTATAGAAACCGGCCGCGAAGTGAGCCTGCGCTCGCGGCCGAAGAAAACCCGCCTGGGAGGCCGAATACATGGGCAAGCCTGAAATAAGGATAGCCGGCATAGCTGGCGTAAAGTTCGGTGAAGGCGTGAAAATAATCGGTCCTTCCAATCTCTACGGCTGCGAGATAGGCGACGATACCTTTATCGGTCCCTTCGTTGAAATACAAAAGTCCGCCGTGGTGGGTAAGCGCTGCAAGGTCCAATCCCACTCCTTTATCTGCGAACTGGTCTCCATAGGCGACGATTGCTTTATCGGCCACGGCGTGGCGTTCATAAACGACACTTTTTCCTCCGGGGGGCCAGCCGGAGGCAGGAAGGAGCTCTGGAAGCCGACCAGGGTCGGCAACAAGGTATCCATCGGTTCAAACGCCACCATCCTGCCCGTCAGCATCTGCGACGGGGCAGTCATCGGCGCGGGGGCGGTGGTCGTCAAGGATATAAATAAGCCCGGCATATACGCAGGAAACCCGGCCAGGCTGCTGAGGGAGCTGGCATGAGCGAAAAGCCCGCGGCCAAAGTCCCTTTCGCCGACCTGCACGCCCAGTATCTCTCGATAAAGCGGGAAATAGACGCCGCCATCTGCGGCGTGATAGGCTCCTCCGCCTTCATACGCGGGCCCTACGTGGACGCCTTTGAGAAAGAATTCGCGGCGCTGACGGGCGCGGCGCACTGCGTCTCCTGCGGCAACGGCACCGACGCGCTCTACATAGCCATGCGCGCGCTGGGCGTAAAATCCGGGGACGAGGTGATAACGACGGCCCATTCCTGGATATCCACCAGCGAGACCATAACCCAGGCCGGCGGGAACGTGGTTTTCTGCGATACCGACCTGGACACCTTTACCATAGACCCCGCGCTGATAGAGGCTAAGATAAACCCGCGCACGGTCGGCATAATACCGGTGCACCTCTACGGCCAGCCGGCCGACATGCCGGCTATCATGGCCATAGCGGCAAAACACCGCTTGTGGGTGCTTGAGGATTGCGCGCAGGCCCACTTGGCGCGCTGCGCCGGCAAGGCCGCGGGCACTTTCGGCAGCGCGGCCGCCTTCTCGTTTTATCCCGGCAAGAACCTCGGGGCCATGGGCGACGCCGGCGCCATACTTACCGCGGACGGCGTGCTGGCGGAGCGTATGGCCATGTTCGCGCGGCATGGCGGCCTCTCGAAGGGCGACCACCGCATAGAGGGCATGAACAGCAGGATGGACGGCCTGCAGGCGGCAATACTGTCGGTGAAGATGAAACACCTTGAGGCCTGGACCGCCGCGCGGCGGCGGCTCGCTTCCGTCTACGACAGGGAACTGGCCGGGCTCAGCGAACTTGAAATACCTATAGTCTCCGGCGGCCGCGAGCACGTTTACCACCTTTACGCGGTGCGGCATCCCCGGCGGGACGAGCTTAAAAAGTTTCTGGCCGAGCGCGGTATAGAAACCGTTATAAATTACCCTGCGGCGCTGCCCTTCCTGCCGGCCTACGCGCGGCTGGGAGCGCGGCCAGGGGATTACCCCAACGCTTTCAGGCACCAATCCATGGTGCTTTCCCTGCCGATATTCCCCGAGATGACCGGGGATCAGCAGGGCGCGGTCATAGAAGCGGTCAGGGCTTTCTGCGGCTGACGCCGCGCCTGGAGAAAATTATGGAAGAGAATAAAATGGGAGCGGTGATCTGGATATTTTTTGCCGTCGCGGCGGTGGTCGGCATGCTCTGCGTAAAGCACTTCATGCTTTCAAATTCCGCGCCCAGGGCCGTCACGGTGGAATATTCCGGCCACGAGGAAGCCGCCCCGGATGAGTCTACCGAGGGAGAGAGCGTTCCCCAGTCGGATGCGGAAACAAAATCAAGCCTTACCGTTCCCCTGGCCGCCCCGGCCAGTACCGAAGAGGCCGGAACCGAAACAGCCGCCGCCGGGATAAAAGAATTGGGGAGCCCTAAAACGAGCAGGCATTTCGGGTTAAAACGCGGCGCCATCCTCGCCGCCGTTGGAGGTCTGATGAAAAACCCCGGGGCTGTCGCCGCCATTTTAAACAATAAATACGTTGTCGGCGGGTTTATGGCGAGGGATACGGTTAAGTCCGCTACCGCAAATTCCAGGGCGCTGGCCGCCTACCTTAAAAACCCGGACAATATTTCCGGATTCATGGGCAACCCTTCCGTCAGGGCCGGCATGAATAATTCGCAGATGGTGGACGCCGTGGCCTCCAGCAAGCTTGTCAGCGCCATGCTGGATACTCCCGGAGGGCGCGGCCTCCTCAATGACCCGTCGGCCATTGCCGATGTCCTGGCGGCGAACCCCTCTCTCCTGTCCGTCCTGACCAACCCGAACATCCTTGCCGCGCTTATGAATAACCCGGCGACCGCCGGCGTGGTCGGCAACATAACAGGGCGGAGTCTGAAATAACTACAGGTATTCGGCCTGCCAGAGGAACAGCGAAACCAGGCAGGTGAGCTTGCGGGTGTTGTCCCTGCGTCCGTCCAGGTGTTCTTTCAGCAATTTCCCGGCGAAAGCGTAATTGCAGAAGTCCGGGTTCTTCGCCCGGGCGGCGCTTATCGCGTCCAGCGTGAAATCCTTCAGTTCTCCCTTAAGCCATTCCGCGGTGGGCATGCCGAAGCCCTTCTTCGGCATCTTCAGTATTTCCACGGGCAGGTACCGGCTGAGCGCCTTGCGCATTACGTGTTTGGTCGTAAAGCCTTTAATTTTCAGGCTCAGCGGTATTTCCTCCGAAAGGTCTAGCATCTCGTTATCCAGGAACGGCACGCGGGCCTCCTGCGAGTTAAGCATCGTTACCATGTCGGTGGAATGCATCGAGCAGTAGGGGAGGAAGACGTTCAGGTCAAGGTAAAGAAGCCGGTCCAGCAGCCGCGCCGAGGCCGCGTCCGGGAGGTGCTGGGCGAAAACTTCGAACGGGTCAGCGGCATTGTGCCCTGGCAGGAATTCCCGTATTTCGGCGCCGGTAAGTATTTCCTTGTATTTAAGATGGGCCAGCTCCGGCTTGAAGGCCGCGCCGCGGGTAAACGATTTTATTTTAAAGTCCAGGCTGAGCCGTTTCGTCGAAACGGGCAAATGGTCCGCGGCGGCGCGTATGGCGGCTTTCAGGGGACCCGGCAGGTACTGGTAGAAGCGGCCCACCTTGGCCGCTGTCAGCGTAGGATAGCCGGCGAAAAGCTCGTCGCCGCCGGCGCCGGTAAGCGCCACGGTTATATCTTTCCGTGACTGCTCCGAGACATGGCGCATGGCCATGTAGGTCCAATCGCCGTGCGGTTCGGCGAAGGCCTTAATGACCTGCGGCAGGCGCTCTTTTATCTCGCGCGGCCCCATAATGCAGTCGGAGTGGTCGGTATTGTATTTCTCGGCCACCAGGCGGGCCCCGTCCAGTTCGTTATAGGTGCCGCCGTTCTCGTAGCCCACCGTGTAGGTCTTGGGCCGCGCGCCCAGCTTGGACATCATCGCCACTATCGCCGTAGAATCCAGGCCGCTCGAGAGGAAAACCCCGAGCGGCACGTCGCTTACCAGCTGCCGTTTCACGGAATTTAAAAGCGCGGCCTCTATGCGCCCGGCGGCTTCCCGCTCGGTCATTTTTGCCGGCCGCGCCCTGTAATGCCAATAGGGTTTTATTTCCGCTATTTTCCCGCGCACCTTTATGTAGTGTCCCTGCGGCAGACGGCGTATGTGGCGGAAGATGGAGCGGGGGGAAGAGATGTAGTAAAAGGAGAGGTAATTTGCCAGGGCCTGCGGATCCAGTTCCCGGGGCATGCCGTTGAAGGCCAGCAGGGACTTTATCTCGGAAGAGAAATACAGCGAGCCGCCGAGGTCGGCGTAAAAAAGGGGCTTTATACCGGTGCGGTCCCTCGCTACGAACAATTCTTCCTTCCCGGCGTCCCAGATGGCGAAGGCGAACATGCCGTTCAGCTTCCCGAGGCACGCCTCACCCAGCTCCTCGTAGAGGTGCACGACCACCTCGGTGTCGGAATTGGTGCGGAAGGTGTGACGCGGTTCCAGCTCGCGGCGCAGTT
Organism: uncultured Elusimicrobia bacterium; assembly: GCA_903889965.1. Taxonomy (GTDB): domain Bacteria; phylum Elusimicrobiota; class Elusimicrobia; order Elusimicrobiales; family UBA9959; genus UBA9959. The sequence goes on along the minus strand of CAISZM010000027.1, from coordinate 20,413 downwards.
CGCGGTAGTTGTATATCTCCCCGTTCAGCACCACGGCCAGGGAGCGGTTCTCGTTGAATACGGGCTGGCCCCCGCCGGCCAGGTCGATGATGCTCAGGCGGCGCATACCCAGGCCGCAATGGCGGTCCGCCAGTACGCCTTCGTCGTCCGGGCCGCGGTGCAGCATTTCGAAGAGGGGCCTCTTCAGTTCGGCTTCGCGCACAGGCTTCTTAGAAGCGTAATTTATTTTTCCGAGTATTCCGCACATAGGTTCAGTGCCCGGGTTCGTTTTTAGGCGCGGCCGCGGACCGCCGCGCCCCGGTACCTGGCGGCGGAGGGCCTCCAGGTACCGGCCGCGCGCCGCTGCTTATTTAAGCGAGGCTTTTACCGCGTCGGTAACGGTCTTTATCTGTGAGTCGGTGAGTTCCGGGTACATAGGAAGGGAGAAGACCGTGTCCTGCACCTGGTCGCAAACGGGCAGGTCGCCTTTCCTGCCGCCGAGGTGCGCGTAGGCCTTCTGCAGGTGCAGCGCTATGGGATAGTATATCTGGTTGGCTATGCCCTGCTCGGTCAGGTATTTCTGCGCGTTATCGCGCTTGGCCTTGGTGTCGAAGCGTATCGTGTAGTAGTTGAAGGAGTGCCTGGCGTTCGACGGCACGACCGGGGTGACGCAGACGCCCTTGAGCGCTTCGGCGTATTTCGCGGCCACGGCATTGCGCATCTCGGTCCATTTTTCCACGTGCTTGAGGCGCACGGAAAGGACGGCGGCCTGCACGGTGTCGAGGCGGGAGTTGTAGCCTTCCATTTCGTGCATGTAGCGGACCTTGCTGCCGTGGTTCCTGAGCGCTTTAAGTTCCTCGTATATCCTGTCGTCGCTGGTGGCTACCGCGCCTCCGTCCCCGAAAGCGCCGAGGTTCTTGGCCGGGAAGAAGCTGAAGGTGCCGCAGTCGCCTATGGAGCCCAGGTATTTCCAGTCGCCGCGCAGCTTGTATTTTCCCGTAAAGGCCTGCGCCGTGTCCTCGATGATCTTAAGCTTGTGTTTCTTGGCAAGGGCGGTGAAGGCGTCCATATCGCAGGGCATGCCGTAGAGGTGTACCGGTATGATGCCCCTGGTCTTTTTAGTTATCTTCTTTTCAACGGACTTGGGGTCCAGGTTGTAGGTCACCGGGTCTATGTCGGCGAAAACCGGGATGGCGCCGCACTGGCTGATGGTCTCGGAGGTGGCTATGAAGGTGAAGGGCGAGGTTATAACCTCGTCTCCGGGCTTTATCCCGCTCGCGATAATGGCGAGGCGCAGGGCGTCCGTGCCGTTGGCTACGCCTACGGCGTACTTCGCGCCCACGTGCGCGGCGAAGTCCTTCTCGAACCTGGCAACCTCTTCACCCAGTATGAAATTTGCTTTATTAAAAACGTTTTTCACCGCCGTTTCGATTTCGTCCTTTATGGGGGGATAGCCGGCAAGCATGTCTACCATGGGTACTTTCATAATGTTCTCCTTAAGAACAGCCCCGCCTTCGGCGGTTTGTTCGGTCGTCTGACTTGCTACAACTTGAATTATATAAAAAAATGGCCTGTGCGGTTTTCCCATGGCCGCCAGGGCTTTTCCGCCGGCGTCGATCCCTTTCAGCGGGGGCACGTTAACGTGCCGTCCCCGGCGCGGGAACCGGCCGCCGCCGCAAGACGGGAAACTGGACAACGGCCGCAAGGGAAGGTAAAATGAGAGTGGAATGACGAAGATATTCCCGCCGTCTCCCGATGGAAAACGGCGGGGTAATGCATGAAATTTAAAAAAAACCTGCCTCTTTATTTGTTTCTGACCGCGGCCCTCGGGTTGCGCCTGGCGGGCCTGAAGCTCGGCCTTCCTTCCGAAACCGGCGGGCTTACCACGCTGCACCCCGACGAATCCGTGACCTTCTACTCGCTCGAGCGGATGAAGCCGGGCAAACTCGATTTTTTCCCGGGAGATGCGCTTAACTGGGGCACTTTTCACCTGTACTCTTCCGGCGCGCTGCTTAAAAGCCTGCAGCTTGCGGGGGTCATAAAGATAGGCGGCCGCGAGGAACTTAAAGCCTCTCTCGGGGAGGCCGATAAGATGTACCTCGCCGTCCGCCTGCTTTCGGTTTTGTACGGCGTTTTATCGGTCCTGCTTTTGTATTTGACAGGCGCTCTTTTCCTGCCCAGGCGTGCGGCCCTGGTTTCGGCGCTGTTGATGGCCGTGGCGCAGGCTCCCGTAATGGCGTCTTTCCTGGTGAAGACGGACAGCAACATGATCTTCTGGGCGCTTGCGGCCGTCTATTTCTCCTTCCGCCTGCTGCGGGAGCCTTCGGCCAGGAATTACCTGCTGGCCGGGTTCTTTTCGGGGCTAGCGTTTATCACCAAGTACAGCGCGGCGCTCTTTATATTCTTCCCGCTGGCCGCCCACTTGAGCAGCGCGCTCAAGGCCCGGGCCCCCTTGTCGGGGTTTAAAAAAGTGTTTCTCTTCGCCTGCGCCGGATCCGCCGCTTTCCTCCTCTGCAATCCATATTTCCTGATAAGGCCGGGAGACGAGATCGGGATCATACTGGGGAATGTCTCGAAAGGCGCCGTTTCGTGGAAAGGCCTGGTTTCCTATAAGGAATATTTCCTTTCCGTTCTGCCGGCGGCCATGGGCTGGGCCCTGGTGCCGTTCGCCCTCGCCGGGGCGGCGCGCTGGCTTTTCTCAGGCCGCGCGGAAAAGAGGATCTCCGCCGTTTTTTGCGTCTTGTTCATGGCCTGGGCCGGCAGCACCAGCGGAACATACGTGCTTTACACGCTCCCGGTCCTCCCCTTCCTCTTTCTGGCGGCGGGCGACCTTGCCGACTCCATGCTGGACCGCCGCTTCGGAAAAATCCTGGTTTCGGCCGTGCTGCTGCAGGCCCTGCTGTTCACGCTTTATATAAAGGGGAATTATCTCTCCGCTTATACCATAAAAGAGGCTGATTCCTGGATACGGGAGAACCTGCCGGCTGACTCGGCCCTGGCCATAGCGAAAAACGATACCTGGACCCCGTTCGTCATACGGCGGCACACCGGCCCGTTCAGGATCTCCGAGGGGGCCCCATCCCAGGCGCCGATCGAGGAGGGAGTCCTTGGCCTTTCCAAAACATACCGGCAGGCCGATTACGTGGTGATGTCCGAACAGGAGTACAGCCTTATGCGGGCCCACCCCGCGCAATATCCGCGCGGGAACGAGGCGCTCGATGATATATTCGCCGGGACGCGCGAGGTGAAGCGGTTTTCACGGAAGCTTCCGGCCTATATGCTCCCTTTCAACTACCAGAACATGGACAACCAGGTGAATTTCATGAACCCCGATATACTGGTGCTTAAGGTTTATAAAAAATGAAGATCTCGATCGTGGTTCCCGCGTACAACGAGCTGAAAACCCTGCCCGACGTTCTGGTCCGGCTGGGCGGCCTGAGTCTGGAAAAAGAAGTGATAGTGGTGGACGATGGTTCGACCGACGGCACCCGGGAGTGGCTGGATAAGGCGGCGGCGGAGCTGAAGTTCCCTTATGAGCTGAAGGTATTAAGGCACGGGGAAAATACCGGAAAAGGGGGGGCTCTTATAACCGGTTTCAGGGCCGCCTCCGGGGAAATCATCATCATACAGGACGCCGACCTGGAATACGATCCCAAATACATCCCCGCCATAGTCAGGCCCATCGAGGAAGGGCGCGCCGACGTGGTGTTCGGCTCCCGCCTGCTTTCCGGCAAGTCGGATACTTATAATATTTTCTACCTCTGGGGAAACCAGTTCCTGACCTTCCTGATCAACCTTCTTTTCGGCGCGTCCATGACGGATTCCTACACCTGCTACAAGGCTTTCAGGGCCCCGCTGCCGGGTGCCATGAACCTGGTTTCCGCCGGCTTCGAGATAGAGGCGGAGATCTCCTGCAAAACGGCGTTCCTGGGCCTGCGTTTCGAGGAAGTTCCCGTGGTTTACGCTTCGCGTTCCCGCCTGGAGGGGAAAAAGATAAATTTCAGGGACGCGGTAAAAGGCGTGCTGAAAATACTGAAGATGCGCCTTACTCTCGCGCGCGGGGATTTTAAATTATGACCGCGGCTTACGCCCGTTCCCGGAAAAGTCTTACCCCGGTACGATGTGGCGGGTTCGTATCCGCCGGGAGGGCCGCCCTGTGAAGCGAGTTCTTATTATCGGCGCTTCCGGACAGGTTGGCGGGACGCTGGCATCGCTCTGCGTGCGGCGCAAGATAGAAGTGTACGGCACTTCACGCCGGGGCCAGGGTTTCCTGTACATGGACCTGGCGGATAAAGCGTCCATAGCCGCGGGCTTTGAAAAAAGCGCGCCCGACACCGTTTTCCTGTGTTCGGCTATGACGCACGTGGATAATTGCGAGCGGGACCCGGGGCTTGCTACGCTCGTCAACGCGCAAGGCCCCGGGCTGGTGGCTGAGGAATGCCTCAGGCGAGGCTCCAAATTGGTCTATTTTTCCACGGAATACGTTTTTGACGGGGCCGCCGGTCCCTACAGCGAAGAGGACCCGGTGAGCCCGGTGAGCGTTTACGGGCGGACCAAGCTGGGGGGGGAACGCGCCGTTCTGAACCTGAAGGGGTCCCTGGCCGTGCGCACCACCGTGGTTTACAGCCACAACCCGGCCTCCAAAAATTTTATAATGCAGTTGATCAGCAATTACAGGTCGGGGGCCAAAATGCGCGTTCCGCTGGACCAGTACTCCAACCCGACCTACGCGCCCGAATTGGCGGCGGCGGTGCTGGATCTGGCCGGCGGCGGCGCGGCGGGGATATATAATGTGGTGGGCCCGGATTGGATGAACCGCTATGAATTCGCGCTCAAGGCCTGCTCCGTGTTCGGCTTCGACCCCGGCTTCATCGAACCTCGCCCGACTTCGGAACTGGGCCAGAGCGCGCCGAGGCCGCTGAAGGCCGGCCTTAAAACCGGGAAACTGGTAAAAAGACTTGGCCGCGGTCTGCCGCCGACGGCGGAGAGCCTTGCCAAAATAGCCGCGGTAATAGAACAATATGAATAATCTCCTGGGGCATTTCAGGCTTTACCTGCTGGCTTTCGCGCTGCCGCTGCTTATTTCGGTGTGCCTCACGCCGCTTTTCAGAATATTGGCCCTGAGGTTCGGGCATATGGACAGGCCCACCGACATTAAGAGGCACAGGGCGCCGACGCCCCTCCTTGGCGGGGCGGCCATCTTCGCGGCCTTTACGGCCTCGCTTTTGATAATGCGCTTTTACACCTCTTTTCCCACGGGCACGCTGCGGGACCTGCGCCTTATACTGGCAGGCGGAAGCGTGATATTCGCGCTGGGCTTTATAGACGACATGCGCAAGCCCCACGGGCTCGGGGTAAAGACCAAGTTCGCCGTGCAGTTCGCGGTGGCTTTCTTTACCGCGCTCTGCGGGATAAGGATAAATTTCATACACCCGGACCACCTGGCTTTCGCGCTCAGCGTATTATGGATAGTGGGGGTTTCCAACGCGTTCAATATAATAGACATCATGGACGGCCTTTCCTCGGGACAGGTGGCGCTGGCCGCTTTCGGTTTCCTGCTGATAGCTTTTCCGTCGGAAGCCATATACGTGAATTTCGCGTCCGCTGCCCTCGCGGGCGCGGCGCTGGGTTTTCTGCCTTACAACTTCTCCAAAAAATACAAGATATTCATGGGCGACTCCGGGAGCCTTTTTTGCGGCTATGTGCTGGCGGTGGTGGCGATGGGCACCAGGTACACCGCAGTCAACCCGCTGGGCGTTTATGCCCCGCTCTTTATACTGACCGTGCCCATATACGACACTATCTTTGTGTCGGTAATGCGCCTGCGGCGCGGCCATTCCCCGTTCCTGGCCAGCCGGGACCACTTCGCCTTGAGGTTTGAAAAGATAGGCTTTTCCAGGAGGCGCGTGGTCTGGCTCGCGTCCCTGGCCACGCTGGTCCTTTCCTCGTTCGCCTGGCTTATGACGCAGGTTCCGCTCGCCTGGGGCGTGCTGATAGCCATCTTCCTGGCGGTGGAAGTCCTGCTCGTGAGCGTGGCTATCGCCAAAATAAAAATATAACGGGGCGCGCTTTTACGGGCGTTCCTCCGCCGTCTTTCAGGCGTCCGGACGCAAAAAAAGCCTGAAAGGTCTCAGGCTTGTCCATGCGGCTCCGGCGTTGAACGGTCAGTAACTGTGGCCGTTGGTTTCCCTGATAATTTGTGCGGAGATAGTGGTCCTGTCGTCCCCCAGGGCGTGAATTTTGAGTATTTCGTCGAAGACCCTCTCGAACGCACCTACGACCACGGGGTCGAAGGACTTGCCGCTTTCCCCCCGTATGTACTCGCGGGCCTTTTCCGGTTCCCACCGCGGCTTGTAGACGCGCTGCGCGCACAGCGCGTCGAACACGTCGGCCACGGAGACTATTTTAGCGTATATCGGTATCTGTCCGTCCCTGAGGCGCGCCGGGTACCCTGTTCCGTCCACTTTTTCGTGGTGGGAGGAAGCCACCTTGTAGGCTACTTTCAGCAGCTCGCTTTCCGCGTTGCAGAGTATCTTGGCGCCGTAAAGAGTGTGTTTCTTCATCTCCTCGTATTCCTCGGCCGTAAGCTTGCCGGGCTTGAGGAGTATGGCGTCGGCTATACCCACCTTGCCGATATCGTGCATCAGACTGGCGTAGCGTATCAGTTCCACTTCTTCTTCCGGCATCCTCAGGCCCTGCGCGATGAGGGCGGAGTAGTCCCGTATGTGGCGCAGGTGTATGACGACGTCGTGCTGGTCGCGGTATTCCGCGGTTATGGCAAGGCGCTGTATGGTCTCAAGCTGGGATTTTGAAAGGCTCTGGTAAAGTTCGGCGTTCTCTATGCCGGAGGCGGCGAGCGAGCTGATAAGCTGCAGTATGCCCTCGTCCTCGGCATCGAAACCCGTGCCGGTCTTGTTCATCGCCTCGAAGACGCCTATGATCTTGCCCGCGACGTTCTTCAGCGGGACGGCGAGTATGCTGCGCGTGCGGTAGCCCGTCATTCGGTCGAGGTCGTGGGTAAAGCGCGGGTCCTGGTCGACGTGCAGGACCTTTATGGTCTGCCCGGTTGAGGCCACGTTCCCTACGATACCCTTGCCGAAAGGTACGCGTATTTCGGTGTTCTGCAGGCCGAGCGCCACTTTTGACCAGAGTTCCCTGGTTTCCGGGTCGATGAGGAAGACGCTGCAGCGGTCGCAGCCTATAATGTTCTTTACCTGCTCGGCGATGAGTTCGAGGAGTTTCGACAAGTTGGTCTCCCTCGAGACCACCCCGCCGAAATTCACCAGAAGCCGCAGGCGTTTTTCCAGTACCTCTTCCCTGATCATAGTTTTATTTTAGCATTATCGGCGCGCCGGTTTAATGGTTAAGTCTTTCGCCCGTAAACCGCGCATATTAAAGTCCGGCGGCCGCGATCCCATGGCCGGGCCGCGTTTACACTGAAGCCGGAGGGGGCACCCGGTCCGGCTGTTTTTTGTCCCTCGTCATTTCGTCGATGAAAACGCTGTAATGGACGGCTTTCGCCGAGGGGTAGGCGGCTTTCAGGCCCGCGTTGATCTGTATCAGGCAGGAGGTTCCGCCCGCCACCACGGTCTCCGCCTGGACGGAAGCGATGTTGCGGAGCTTGCGGTCCAAAACCTGTTTTGAGATCCCGGGCTGCGTGAAAGCGTAGGCCCCGGCCCCGCCGCAGCACCAGTCGCTTTCCGGCAGCTCTACGTAGCGGCTGCCCGACAGCTGCCGCAGTATTTCCCTGGGTTCGCGCCTTATGCCCTGCCCGTGGCAGGCCCGGCAGGAGTCGTGGTAGGTCACCCGGCCGCCCCCCGCCGCCTGGTCACCGGCCGCGGCGGCGGTCTGTTCCGGGGTTATGAATTCAAGGATGTCGCGCACGGCTCCGGAGAAGGCCCGGGCGCGGTCCCTCCAGAGCGGGTCGGCGGTAAAAAGCTGCTCGTAGGATTTCATGAAGGCGGCGCACGAGGAGCAGTCCGCAATGACAGGGAAATCCCCCAGTAAGGCTTTCAGCTCCTCGTAGCGGGAGATGTTGCGCCTGGCGAATTCACGCGCGTCCTCCAGGCGGCCGTAGTTGTGCGCCATCAGGCCGCAGCACTGGTTATCGATGAATACACCTTCGCCGCAGAACCGCGAAAGCACCCGGACCGTGGCCAGCGCCACGCCGGTAAAGATGTAGTTGGGGCCGCAGGGCGCGAAATAAGCCCAGCCGACCGAGCTCTTTCCCCCGGGTTTGAGCGCAGGGTCGGAGCGCAGCAGCTCCGCGGCGAAGCGCAGCGGAACTTTCGGGACCGCGTGTTCGGCCTCGGCCAGGCCCGGCATGCCGACGAAGTCATAAAGTCCCATTTTGGCGGCCAGGCGCGGCAACCCGCTCCGCTTGGCCAGGTACGCCAGTTTAAGCCAGAGATCGAACAGCCACTGGGCGTTCAGCATCAGGCCGACGGCCGCGCGGGCGAAAAAATTATCGCCGTAGCCTTTCAGTGCCCTGCGGCCCTCCAGCACTATGTCGGCGGTGGGGACTTTGGCGTAGCAGGCCGTGGAACAGGCGCCGCAGAGCATGCAGGTGGACAGGGATTCTTCGGCCGAAGCCGTGTTCTTTGCCCGGCCTTCCACCAGCATGCGCATGAACTGGTTGCGGCCGCGGGGTGAGATCGTCTCCCTGCCGGTTATCGAGTAGGTGGGGCAGGAGGTTTCGCAGTATCCGCAGCGGTTGCACTGCGCCACCGCGTCGTAAAGGCTTTTTTCTCCCAGGTTGGTCAGCAGCGAGCCCAGGTGGCGGACCGCCTGCTCGTGGCCGTAAAGTTCGTTTATCTCCCTGTGTATGTGCGAAGACGCGGAGGTGACTACCGTCGAGTCCATCTCCATGCCGGCCCTGGCCGGCTCGCGCTGATCCTGATAGTCGTTGTCTCTCATTTGTTCCTGTATATCCACGGGTTGAGGAGGTTTTCGGGGTCCAGCGCATTTTTAAGCCTTGTGTGGTAGCTGTCAGGCTTAAAAGTTACGGGGGCCGGGAGCCCGGCGTGTTCCCGGCCGCGGCGGGGTCCGGCTGAAATCGAGAAGGTGGCTGCCAGTATCACCCCGTAGGCGCCCATCGAGCCGCAGAACAGCCTTACAGCGTCGTATCCTGCCACGTTCTTGACGGTCCTTCCGCCCAGGTCGAGGAGCGAGCCGTCGGAGCGGGCTATCTCGAGGCCAAGGAGTATTTCCCGCAGGCCGGGACAGGCCGAGGCGATAGCGCCCCCAACGCTGCCGCCGGTTTCCGGGAGGTCCAGGTGGAAGCCGGCGTCCTTCAGTTGTTTGAGGAACTCCTCCATCGGCAGTCCGGCTTCGGCCCTGGCCGTCAGGTTGTCCGCGTCTATAACGGCCGCGCCGGAAAGCTGACGCAGGTCCAGGCGCGCTGCCCCCTCGGCGATCGTTTCCGGTTTCAGCCGGGTCCCAAGGCAGGTTACGGCGGTGGGCGCGCCGCGCATCGAGCGCAGGCGCAATTCGTCTATTATTGTCCGGGCCTCGGGGCTCAGGGAGGCCCGCTCCGCGAGCCCGGAGGTTTCAGAAGGTTTGTCGGCTGCCACGGGAAGTATCTTATCGGGATTCGCCAGGTCCTTGGGATCGAAAGCGTTCTTTATGCTGCGGAAAAAGGCGAGTTCTCCCGGGCCATAAAGCCAGTTCATCGCCACGCGCTTTTCCACCCCTATGCCGTGCTCGCCGGAAATGGTGCCGCCCAGTTTTATGCAGGCCTTCAGTATCTCATAGCCGGCTTTTTTTACGCGCTTCACTTCCTGAAGGTCCCGGCGGTCGAAAAGTATGTTGGGGTGGAGGTTGCCGTCGCCGGCGTGAAAAAGAAGGCCGGCAGTCAGCTTGTATTTCGAAAGTATCTCGCGGGTTTCCCTCAGCGCTTCCGGCAGGCGGGGGCGGGGGACGACGCCGTCCTCCACAAGCACGTCCGGAGCCAGCCTGGCCATCGCCGGGTAGGCTCCCTTGCGGGCCTGCCACAACAGGTCGCGTTCAGCTTCGTCGGAGGCAACGCGGAAGACCGCGCAGGATTCGGCCGCGCAGATCCTCTCCACCGTTTCCAGTTCCTTTTTCACGGCGCCCGCGTCGGAGCCGTCCAGCTCTACTATAAGGGCGGCCGCTGTCCCGTCCGGGAACGGGTTGGCTTTTCCTTCGAGGGAGGCGTCAAGGGAAACCTTGTCCATCGCCTCAAGCGCGCGCGGCACTATTCCCTCCTTTATGATGCGCGTGACCGCCTTCATGGCGGCGTCGAGGGACGTGAAAGCTACGGCCGCGGTTTTAATGTGGGGTGGTATAGGCCTCAGTTTGAGCCAGGCGCGCGTAACTATGCCAAGCGTACCCTCCGAGCCGATTATTAGGCTCATCAGGTCTGGCCCCGGATCGCGGTGTGACCAGATCTTCACTTCGCCTTCGGGAGTCACAACTTCAAGTTTCTCTACGTTGTTCGCGGTGACACCGTATTTAAGGCAGAGCGGGCCGCCGGCATTTTCTCCGATATTGCCGCCTATTGTGGATACTTTCTGGCTGGCCGGGTCCGGAGCATAGAATAAACCGAACGGTTCCAGCGCTTTCTGCAGGTCGAGGTTCACCAGCCCGGGTTCTACCAGGGCCACATGCGCTGCGGTGTCTATCTGGTGTATCTTTTTCAGGCGGGCCAGGTTGAGTATGGCCCCGCCTTTGAGCGGCACGGTGCCGCCGGAAAGGTTGGTGCCGGCGAGGCGCGGCAGGAACGGTATGCCGGCCGCGTAAAGCGCTTTTACCGTCGGCGCCACCTGGCTTGCGTCCGTGAAGTTTATCACGGCCTCAGGGCGCGCGCGGGCCATGCCGGCGTCGTAGGAATACATCAGTATCTCGGCTTCGTCCGTACGCACGTTTTCCGGCCCGACTATGGCCTCGAGCACCGGCTTGATCGCAAGTATCCTGTTTCTTTTGAACATATTAATTAAGCTGTCCCCGCGGCGTCCGGGGGGACGGCATATACCGCTTTGCGCCCTTATCTATTTCGCCGGCTTCAGCTTGGCGGTGAAGTGCGGAAGTATCGCCGGCGCCTCCACTATTTCCAGGCCTTTTATTGACTCCTTGTTCTTCGCCAGCCAGCCGAAAACCTCTATAACGTAGTCTATATGGCTTTGTGTGTACACGCGGCGCGGCATCGCCAGGCGCAGCAGTTCCATGGGGGCCGGCAGGAAGGCGCCCTTCGGGTCGCGGCGGCCGAACATCAGCGTGCCTATCTCCACGCCGCGTATGCCTCCCTCGAGGTAGAGCGCGCAGCCCAGGGCCTGGGCCGGGAAATTGGAGGGGGAAATGCGGGGCAGGAATTTCTTGGCGTTGACGTAAACGCCGTGGCCGCCGGGAGGGTTTATTATAGGCACGCCGTGCTTAAGCAGCCCTTCTCCCAGGTACTGCGCCGAGCGTATGCGGTAGCGCAGGTAGTTCTCGTCCAGCACCTCGCGCAGGCCTATGGCCACGGCCTCCAGGTCGCGTCCGGCCAGGCCGCCGTAGGTGCTGAAACCTTCGGTGAGTATCAGCAGCTGGCGGGCTTTGCCCGACCATTCGCGGTTGTTCATGGCGAGGAAACCGCCGATGTTCACCAGCGCGTCTTTTTTGCAGCTCATCCAGGCTCCGTCCGCCAGCTCGAACATCTCCTCCGCTATTTCGCGCACTGGGCACTGGGCGTAGCCCTTCTCGCGCAGCTTTATTAAATAGGCGTTTTCGGCGAAGCGGGCGCAGTCCAGGAACATGGGTATGCCGTGCTTGCGGCACAGGTTCTGGACGGCTTTCAGGTTCTCCATGGAGACCGGCTGGCCGCCCAGCGAGTTGTTGGTGACGGTCATAACGCAGAGGGGAATATTTGCCGCGCCTATTTCCTTGATGAACTTCGCCATCGCGGGTACGTCGGCGTTGCCCTTGAACGGGGCGGGTTTGTCGAAGTCCAGGGCCTCTTTAACCGGGAAGTCCATGGCTTCCGCGCCCGAGAATTCCACGTTGGCGCGGGTGGTGTCGAAGTGGGAGTTGGATATTATGTACCGGCCTTTCCCGCCTATCACGGAGAAAAGTATCTTCTCCGCGGCCCGGCCCTGGTGCACCGGTATTATCTCGTCGAAGCCGGTCAGGGCGCGTATCTCGTTCTCGAAATTGTAGTAGCTGCGCGCGCCGGCGTAGGATTCGTCGCCCGTCATTATCCCGCCCCACTGGGCCGCGCTCATGGCGCCGGTGCCGCTGTCGGTCAGAAGGTCTATCAGCACCTTCTCGGCCTTGATATTGAAAAGGTTGTAATGCGCCCGCTCCAGGGCCTCAAGCCGCTCCGCCCGGGTAGTCAGGCCCAGCGGTTCGACGCTCTTTATCTTGAAAGGCTCTATTATGGTTTTCCATTCGTGTTCCATGTAAGTTGTCTCCTTAATGTTCCCGCTTCATTGTACCATCAGCGTCATCAAAATAAAATAACCAAGCATCAGTACGCCGCCCAGGGGAAGAGCCGCTTTCGCCCACTCCCGCGACTTTATCCTGAGCTTGGCCGAACTTACGATGTTCGGGATATTGCCCGGGATAAGCATGCCGCCCGAGATCAGCAGTCCCATCAGGATGAAAGTTATCTGCCTGTCCGTCATGACGGGGGCTATCTCGGCGGCGGCCAGAGTGGCGTTGTCCAGGATGGCGGACACGGAGTTGGCCCAGAAAAGGGCCCAGGTGGGCAGATGCGCCACGAAACGCTCGGCCAGCTGGGTGAGGCCGGAGCCCAGGAATATCAGGGCCGCGACGAAGATGTAAACTTTGCCGGCCCTCCTGAGGATGTCCCTGCCGGAGTCGTGCGCGTCCTCGCTGAGACCGGGTGCGCCCGTATCGGCGCTCTTGGCGCCGCGGGCGGCCAGCGCCGCGCAAAGCAACACTCCCGGCACTATCCACGCTCCCAGGTGCCTCACAAGGTAAAAAAAGTCAGCGTCATGCGGCGGGCCTTTGAGTTTTGAAATTACTATCGTGGAAAGCGGCTCGCCAAGCGGCGTCAAGGCGGCCCCAAGGCCGATGGCGTAGCAGGCGTAAACCGTGAGTTTTATCTCGTAGGCGCGGGGAAGCTTGAGAACGGTCACCACTTCGGCCAGCATTATGGCGGACACTATGGCCGTGAAGACGCTGGAGCCGAGGCCCAGTACGGCCACTATGATGAATATGGACCAGTTGAGGCCCAACATGCCGGTGAGCGACTCCATCCAGCCCCGGAGGCGCGGGCGCGCCAGGCGGAAGAGCCAGCCGACCACGGCGACGGCGGCCGTTATAGCCAGGGGTTCCCGGAAGGCTTTTTCGATGAGGCCGATGCTCCACAGGCCCGAGATGCTGACCGCGGCCAGGCCCATTACGAACAGGAAGGCTTCAAGGTCCTCCTCCACGCGTTTCACGGAAAACGGGAGGAGCAGTGTCAGGCCCATTATCGCCGCAAGCCCCGCTATTATCAGGTAGTCAGACATAAAAGGTTCAGTACGCTTCGACCGCCGCCGTGCGCCGCGGGCCGAAAAGGCCCCATTGTGCTACAATGATATTCTATTATTTTGAGAGCGGATTAAGAATATTATGTCGAAATTCAAGGGGCCGGTGGGTCTTTTTCTTTGCGGCGGCGGAGCGCTGGGTTCCTGGCAGTCGGGGGTGCTTACCGAACTGGTCCGCCAGGGAGTGCATTTCGACGCCGTGGCCGGATTCAGCGTGGGCTCGCTGAACGGAGCCGCGTACTGCTATAACAAGACCGGCGACCTGCGCCGGATCTGGGGCGCCATGAAGCCGGCATCCATACTGGACCTGAGGCCCAGGTATCACAACATACCGCTGCAGCTTTACCAGCATGACGGCGGAAGCATAGTGAACAAGGCGAATTTCTTTTTTCAGAACCGCCTGGCCAAGCTGACCCTTTTCTCCAATAAGCCGCTTTACGACCTGCTTAATAACTGGCTGGTGCGCAGCGGCCCCCAGTTCCCGAGGAATATAAAGTTCTACGTGATAAGCCACGCCGTCGAGATCAAACTCCCCTACATAGCGGCTTTCGACGGCTCTACACAGGGGCATAACCTTTCCTTCACGGACGCGCTTGTAGCCAGCTGCTCCATCCCGATGGTGTTCCCGCCGGTGACGGTGGTGGAGCACGGGCGTAAATACCACCTTGTGGACGGGGGCGTGATAGGCATAGCCACCATAAACCTGAACTTTTTTGAGGGCTGCCGCACGGTGATAATGATAGGCAACTCGCGGGACGCGGACCTCGATTATCCCGCCAGGGGGCCGTTCGGGTATTTCGAACGCAAGGCGCGGCGTATGCTGGCCATACACACGCAGAAGGTATACGAGTCGCGCGTCTTCATTAAATCCGAGCCGGACGTCCACCTGATAAAGCCTCCGATCGACCTCGGCCTTAATATGCTGGAATTCGACGGGGCGAAGTGCGAAAAAGCCTTCGACATAGGCGAAGCCGAGGCTAAACTGTTCCTCAGCGGCATGGAGAAGCGGCCATAGGCAATCATGTTCGAGCTTACCGCGTTTAATTTCATTATGCTGCTGGCCATGGGCGTTTTTGTGGGCCTTCTCGGGTCCGCCCTGGGTGTAGGGGGCGGCATATTTATGGTGCCCTTCCTGGTGCTTGTCCTCAAGATACCCATACACCAGGCGGTGGCGGCCTCGCTCGCCGCCATAATAGCCACGTCAAGCGCCGTCGCTGCGGTGAACGTCGAGCGCGGGCTCGCCAACATCAGGCTCGGGATAACGCTGGAGGTCACTACCGCGGCGGGGTCCATAGCCGGGGCGCTGGTGTCGAGCCGGCTCGACGCAGGCTCCGTGCAGCTGATGTTCGCGCTCATGCTTTTCCCCGCGTCGGTCCTGATGTTCATGAAGGGGAGGCATTCGCTGAAAAAGCCGGTTTCCGCCGCCGCGCCCGGGGCGGGGGGAAGTTCGTCTTTCGATTCGGCCTTCTTCGACCCGGCCCTGGCGGCGCATACCTCGTACGGGGTGCGCAACATAGCACCGGCCTCTTTAGTTTCCTTTGTGGCCGGCTCCCTGTCCGGACTGCTCGGCATAGGGGGCGGCATAGTTCAGGTGCCGGTGATGAACCTGATGTGCGGCGTGCCTATGAAGGCCGCCGCCGCCACGAGCAACTTTATCATTGGCGTCTCGGCCGCGGCCAGCGCGTATGTCTATTTCCGCAGGGGGTTGATGCCGCTGGAGGTTACGGCCGTTACGGTGCTGGGCGTGCTTATAGGCTCGTTCCTGGGCATGTACGCGCTGTACCGCGTCAGGGCGGAGAAGCTGCAGCTGGCTTTTTCAGCGCTGACGCTGCTTGTGGGTGTGAAGATGCTGATGACGGCGTTCTAGGCGGGACAGCGAGGGCGTCATGGATACATTTAACGATAAAAAATTTTCTAAACTTATACAGCGCACGCTCCTGGCCGGGGTATTCCTGAGCTCCGCGCTTATATTTACCGGATTCGCTTTTTTGATCTCCGGTTCTCCCCAGGGCGCAGGCATACTTAAGGCGGGGCTCCTCGCGCTGCTGCTCACTCCCGCCGCGCGCGTGGTCATGCTGGTTTACGGCTACTGGCGGGGCGGGGAGGATTATTTCGCGCTTGCTTCCGTAATGGTGCTGGCGCTGCTGGCGGTATCCGCGCTCGTGTGAGGCTTTGAAATTTATGAGAACATTCTTATTGCTGTTTTTGCTCTCGGGACCTGTTTGCGCGCAGCCGCCGCGGGATGCCGACTCGTTCCGTGCCGACGATGACGGCCTCGGGCCGGCGCTCGTGGACCTGAACGCCTCCACCAGGCCTTTCACCCTCAGCCCCGGCGCCGACGAGAGATATGACCGCGGCATAGCTTACATGTACCGGCTGGAGCTGGGAAAAGCCGATGAAGAATTCCGCGAGATAGTTAAATTGGACCCGGAAAGTCCGGCCGGTTATTTCGCGCTGGCCGCCCTTTCATGGTGGCGCTATTCGCAGAATTTCGATACGCAGGGCAGCTTCGACGCGATCGAGGGCGAGTTCATCACCAATTCGGACAAGGTTATAGAACTGTCCGAGAAGATGGTTAAGCAAGGCAGGAATCTCGACCAGGCCTATTTTTTTATGGGCAGCGCATACGGCCTGCAGGGCCGCTGGTTCGCCGTGCAGCGCAGCTGGTTCAAGGCCTACCGGCGCGGCAAGAAGGGCCGCAAATTCCTGAAAAAATGCGTAGAGACGAACCCCGCCGTTTACGACGCTTACCTGGGCCTGGGCATCTTCGACTACTACGCGGCCACGCTCCCCGGGGCGCTCGGCCTCGGTGCCAGGCTTTTCGTGGGGGGTGACAGGGAGCGCGGCATACAATATGTGAAGCTCGCCAAGGATAAGGGACGATTCTTCAAGGTGGAGGCGCGGTTCTTCCTCGTGGAGATATATTCCATGCACGAGAAGGATTTTAAGGCGGCCTATGCAGAGACCAGCGAACTGCGAACCATGGACCCCACCAATATGCTGTTCAGGCTCGGCGAGATAATGACGCATCTGAGCGCGCAGGACTGGCAGGGTGTTCTGGACGAGTGCGAAGCTTTCCTCGGCGCCTGGCAGGTCAAGCCGCAGAAGGGGCTCGAACAGCAGCTGGCGATGATCTACCTGTCCGCCGGGGACGCGCTCCTGGCGCTGAACCGGTATGAAGAGGCCATGGGCTGGTTTACGACCGGGATAGAAAAAACGATCTTCCCTGAAAAGGGCTGGGTAACTTATTGCTACCTCCGCCGCGCGCAGGCGCTGGACCTGCTCGGGCGGCGCGATGACGCGCTGAAAGACTACGCGACGGCGGCGGGACGGCCCAATTTCTGGGACTCCAAAAAATACGCGAAGGCCGGCCTGAAAAAAGCGCCTGACTACCAGGAAGTGCACCGCCAGCTGACGGCGGATTAAAGAGGGCGGGCGGCAAGCCGGAAAGGTTGGCGCGGTTTTTTATAACAGTAAGGAAAGGCGAGGGAGAGTATTATGAAAAAAGATCAATTCACCGCGGTGGTCCCCGTGGCCGGGGCCGGTACACGTCTGCGCCCGCATACCTATACCTATCCCAAGGTGCTGCTCACCGTGGGCGACAAGCCGATAATCGGCCATATACTCGATGAATTATCCGCCGCCGGGATAAAAAAGATATGTCTGGTCACGGGCGTCTTCGGCGACAAGATAAAGGAATATGTAGGAAAAAACTATCAACGCCTGGAAGTCTCCTACGTGGAGCAGAGCGAACCGAAGGGACTTGGCCATGCTATCTGGCTGACGCGCGGCTGCGTGGCGGGTCCGCTTATGGTGGTGCTGGGTGATACGATATTCGATGCCGACCTTCCCGGGTTCATGGCTTCGAAAGAGGATTGCATAGCGGTGAAAGCGGTGGAGGACCCGCGCCGTTTCGGCGTGGTGGAGGTAAAGGGGGAGTATATTTCGGCCATGGTGGAGAAACCGGATAAGCCGAAGACCAACCTGGCGATAGTGGGCATATACGCCTTCCGCAATTCCTCGCTTCTCTACCGGAGTCTTGAGAAACTGGTGGATTCCGGACGGACCACCCGGGGCGAGATACAATTCACCGACGCGCTGGCCCTGATGGTGAAAAGCGGCCACAAAATAAAGGCGATGCCGATAGCGGGCTGGTACGATTGCGGCAAGCCGGAAACCCTGCTGAAAACCAACCGTTTCGTGCTGGATAAGAAAAAATTCTACCCGAAAGCCAAAAACTCGGTGTTCATCCCGCCGGTATACGTGTCTCCTACGGCAAGGGTGGAGAACTCCGTAGTGGGGCCCTACGCCTCCATAGGCGACGGCGCGAAGATAGTCTCCTCCATAATCTCGGACTCCATAGTGAACGAGGGCGCGACGATAACGGACATGAGCCTGTGCTGCTCGCTGGTGGGGCCCAACGCGGTCGTGGCCGGCAGGAAGGACCACCTGAACGTGGGGGAAAATTCCGAGGTGCGGTTCGATAAGGCCGACCGCGAGATCTAGGCGCTTACTTCACGCCTATGAGGCTCAAGGCCGGCAGGTAGGTGACCAGCGCGAGCATTCCCAGCAGTATCAGCAGGAAAGGTCCCGTGGCGCGGTAAAGCTCGGGCAGTTTCCTGTTGAAGCGGGAGCTCGCCAGGAACAGGTTCAGGCCGAGGGGCGGCAGCATATACCCTATCTCCAGGTTCAGCAGGAAAATTATCCCCAGGTGCACCGGGTCTATGCCGTACTGGGCGGCCACCGGCACGATGATGGGAACCACTATGATTATCGCCGAGAAGATCTCTATCATGTTGATGACCAGCAGGAAAGAGTTGAGCAGGACCAGGAACATCACCTTGCCGGAGACGAAGATGTGTATCCAGGCGAAGATCCTGTCTGGTATCTGCGCGTCTATCAGGTAATTGGTGAAGCCCAGCGCCGTGCCCAGCACCATGAAGATCGCGCCCACCAGCAGCATGCTCTTGACCGCCACATGCGGTATGTCCCTGAAGAGTTCAAGATCCCTGTAGATAAACACTTCCGCTACCAGCACATAAAAAGCCATCACCGAGGCCGCCTCGCTTGCCGTGAACAGGCCCATGTATATCCCGCCGATGATCACGAAAGGCAGCGGTATTTCCCAGGCCGCCGCCCGCGCGGCTCTCTTTAGCGCGGCGAATGAAAAAGGAGTCGGTTTTACGCCGGACCTTTTAGCCGTGAAAAAGGCATAAACCGAAAGTACGGCCAGCAGCAGTACACCGGGCAGCAGGCCGGCCTTGAAAAGTTTGTCTATGTCGATCTTCGCCACCAGGCCGTAAAGGATGATAGGGAGGCTGGGGGGGAAAAGCAGGCCGAGGCTTCCGGTAGTGGTGAGAAGGCCCAGTGTGAATTTTTCGGGGTAGCCCTGTTTCGAAAGCATGGGGTACAGCAGGCCGCCGAGCGCTATTATGGTCACGCCGGAAACTCCGGTGAAAGCCGTAAACAGCGCGGTTGTGAAGAGCGCCACTATGGCGAGCCCGCCGGGCAGCGCCCCGAACATCGCCTCCGCCAGCGCCAGCATCCTTTGCGGCGCGCGGCTTTCGGCCAGCATGTAGCCCGAGAAGGTGAAGAGCGGTATAGCTATCAGAGCCGGCAGGGAGGCCAGCCGCAGCATTTCAACTATCACGGCCGAAGAGTCTATCTGCGAGCTGTAGAAGAGGTAGATGGAACCCGTGCCTATCAGCGTGAACACCGGCGCGCCGAGGAAGGCGAGGGCTAATATCAGAAGGCCTATCGCTATGCCCATCAGATCCAGCCTCCAGCGGCGTCTTTGGGCCTGAGGATGGAAAGCAGCGCATGGATAGCGATGAGCGCGAAAGCCGCCGGGATTATTATTTCGGCCCAGCCGCCTTTAACGGGAAAACTGTTTATGTAGAAGGCGACCGAGCCGGAGGAGAACTCGTCGCGTATGAATTTGTAGGAGGCGTAAAAGAGCAGGCCCGAGGCGGCCGCCGTGAAAACGGAGGCGAAGATCTCCAGCGGCCGGTGCATGGGCGCGGGGGCGAATTTTACGAAGGCTTCCAGGGCGAAATGGCGCGAATAGCGCGCGGCCAGCGCCGCGCCGGTCAGCCCGGCCCAGAGCACCATGTGGCGCAGCATCGGGTCCAGCCAGACTATGCCTGAGTGCAGGAAGATGCGCAGCAGCACCTGCATAAAAGAGAGGCTCACCATGGCGAAGATAAGCGCTACCACTGCGGCCTTCTCAGCCTTAACAAGGAAGTCTTCTAGTTTGAATAAGTGTTTCATCGCAGGAAACCGCGCACCGGCGCCAAAACCTATGATACAAAAAAGGGCGAAGGGGAGTCAGTTGCGGGGATTATTGCACGCGGCTTATTTTCTAACGCGCTTTATATTATAATCATGGGGGGGATTATCTACCGCCGCCTTTACGGCCAGAAACCGGTCCGGCGCGGAGTTGGTATGGAGGAATATATGAAAATAAATCAAAAGATAGAAGACGCTATAAATAAGCAGATCAACGCCGAGATCTACTCGGCCTACCTGTACCTGGGTATGTCGGCGCGCTGCACCGAGATGAACCTGAAGGGTATGGCCAACTGGCTTTACGTTCAGGCCCAGGAGGAGATGACGCACGCTATGAAGTTCTACCGCTTCGTGCTGGAGCGCGGCGGCCATACGGTGTTCCCCGCTGTAGAGGGCGTGCGCGACGACTGGAAGACGCCGCTCGAGATGTTCGCCGCCGCCTACGCGCACGAGCAGAAGGTAACGGCGCTGATAAACAATATAGTGGACATAGCCCTTGCCGAGCGCGACCACGCCACGGCCAGCATGCTCAACTGGTTCGTGGACGAGCAGGTGGAGGAGGAGGCTAACTCCTCGGAGATAACCGACAAGCTTAAACTCATCGGCGAATCCAAGGACGGCCTGTTCATGCTGGACAAAGAACTCTCCGTCCGCGT
>CAISZM010000026.1 GCA_903889965.1 uncultured Elusimicrobia bacterium | reverse complement strand
GGTGGCGCGTCTGCTCGCGCATCAGCAGCAGCGCGTGCCCCGAGATCAGGGGAACTACTCTCGGTATAAGTATAAGGTTCATTGCAGGTTGACCCCCAGGCTGGTGGTGAGGAATTCGGCGGAGGATGAAGGGTAATGGATGAGCAGTCCGAGCGCCAGACCGATCACGGCGAGGGTCATCACGCTGGCCACCATGGTGAGCGAACCTTCGCGGGGGCTCGAGTGCCCGGCGGGTTCACCCAGGAAGATCTTGTAGAACAGGCGTACCAGGTACAGGAGCGTCATCACGGCCCCGGCCAGGAACATCAGAAGCACCGGCAGGCTGCCGTTCTGGGCGGCCCCGGAGAATACCAGGAACTTGCTGAAGAAGCCGCCGAAAGGAGGTATGCCCATGACCGAGAGCGAGCAGAGGGCGAACGCCGCGCCGGTGACCGGCATTGAGGAGAACAGCCCCCCCATACGGTTGATATCCTTTGTATGGGTGTTCTGCTCTATTATGCCGGCGCAAAGGAAAAGCCCGCCTTTGGCTATGCTGTGCATCAGTATGTAGAGTATGGCCCCCACAAAGGCCGTCTTGTTGCCGGAGGCGAGACCCAGGAAAATAAACGCTATCTGGCTCACCGTGGAGTAGGCGATTATCCTCTTGATATCGGTTTCTATCAGGGCCGCTCCGGCCGAGACCAGGGCGCTGGCCCCGGCTATATACAGCACCGCGGTGGAAAAGGCGTCGGGCGCGGCGAAGGTTACGCCGAATATGCGCGCGTAGGCGTAGACGCCGATCTTAACCAGCACCGCCGCATGCAGCAGGGAGGTTACCGTGGAAGGGGCTACGCCGGCGTCGGGCAGCCAGGTGGAGAAGGGCAGCGTGGCCGACTTCGAAAGTATGCCCGCCAGTATGAAGCAGGCGGCCGTCATGGAGATGGCCTGGCCGTGCAGTACGCGCAGGTCCAGCGTATGGTAGTCGAAGTAGACCATGATTATGCCGATCAGCATGCATAACGCGCCGAAGACGGTAACGAGCAGGGTCTTGTTCGCTTTAGCCACGTCCTTGTCGGAGCGGAAGAATCCCACGAGGCGCCAGCTGGCGAAGCCCGTCATTTCCCAGAAAATGTACATCCAGAGAAGGTTGGCTGAAAATACAAGTCCCATCATGGAGCCCAGGAAAAGGACCACCATCGCGTAGTATTCCGTCTGGTTATCGTAGTGGGAAATGTAGTCTATCGAGTAAATCAGTATTATGGTGCTGACGAAAGCGGAGACCGAAGCCATGAAGACCGATAGAAGGTCCGCGCGCAGTACCAGGTCGAAACCGAGCGGGAAACTTACGGCCCAGTCGGCGGTCCCTCCCCGTATAACGGTCCCGTAAAGGGAGGCCGCGGCCAGGAAGGTGAACAGGCCCAGGAGCACCGCGAGGGCGTTCCGGGCCGGGACTGAGATCCGGGCGGCGAGAGGTACTAGGAACGCGCCGAAAACCGGTACCGCGACCGCGAGAGTGAGCATTTTAGTGGGGAGATCCATATTTTTTCCTTATTTATATTGTACAAAAAATACAAAAGGCGGCCTTCCTCGAAACATTAATGCGCGTATAAGCGCGGCTAATAGCCGCTGAAGGCGGCGGAAAACAGCCGCGGGTTCCACCGCAACCAACCGCGTTAAAGCGGTATGTTCCCTGTGCGCTCATTTTCGCCGGGGCGCCGTTTTCCTATCAGCATGCGGAACGCGCTTATCAGGCGGCCGCGCGAGTGCGACGGTTCTATCACTTCGTCTATCGAGCCGGTGGACGCTGTCTGGTACGGTGAGGCGAACTTGCCCGAGTATTCGCTGGCGAGTTTCGCCCGCAGGGCCTCACGGTCTTCCTCTTTGGCCTCCTTTATCTGGCGGGAATACAGTATTTCCACGGCGCCGCGCGGGCCCATCACGGCGATCTCCGCCGAGGGCAGCGAGAAGTTTATGTCGCCGCCCATCAGTTTTGAACTCATGGCAATGTAGGCGCCGCCGTAAGCTTTGCGCAGTACCAGCGTTACTTTCGGGACGGTGGCCTCCGAATAGGCGTAAAGAAGTTTTGCGCCGTGCCGGATTATGCCGCCGTGTTCCTGCGCCACGCCGGGCCAGTAGCCGGGCACGTCCACCAGGGTCAGTATAGGTATGTTGAAGCTGTTGAGGAAGCGTATAAAGCGCGCGGCCTTGTCGGACGCGTTTATATCCAGGGCGCCCGCCATGTGAGCGGGGTTGTTCGCTATCACGCCCACCACCTGCCCGCCCAGCCGGATGAAGCCGATCACTATGTTTTTCGCGAAGTCGTGGTGCACTTCCAGCAGCTTGTGGTCGTCGGCGAGCCACCAGATTATGTGGTTGACGCGGTAGGGTTTACGCGGGTCCACTTCGCAGAGTTTCTCCAGCAGGGCTATTTTGCGGTCGTCCGGATCTTTGGTCGCCTGCGTCGGGGGTTTTTCAAAGCGGTTCTGCGGCAGGAAACCCATCAGCTCTTTCACCTGCCTGAAACAGTCCTGCTCGGAGTTCGCCACGAAATGGCATACTCCGGATTTGGACGCGTGCGTCATGGAGCCGCCCAGCGTTTCAAAATCCACTTCTTCGCCGGTGGCGGATTTAACCACTTCCGGTCCGGTCACGAACATGTTGCTTATGCCCTTGACCATAAAGACAAAGTCGGTCAGGGCCGGGGAATATACGGCGCCGCCGGCGCAGGGGCCGAGTATTACCGATATCTGCGGGACTATCCCTGAGTACTTGGTATTGCGGTAGAATATCTCGCCGTAGCCGTCGAGCGAATCCACGCCCTCCTGTATTCTGGCGCCGCCGGAGTCCAATATCCCTATGACGGGAATGCGGGCGTCCGCGGCCATATCCATCAGCTTGGAGATCTTGTCCGCGTGGGTGCGGCCCAGGGACCCGCCCAGCTGGGTGAAATCCTCCGAGAAAATGGCGGTGTGGCGCCCGTTAATAGTGCCGAAGCCGGTGATGACCCCGTCGCCCTTTATGTGCTTGTCCTTTATGCCGAAATCCGTGCAGCGGGTTTCCATCAGAAGCCCGAGCTCCTGGAAAGAGCCTTCGTCCACCAGGTAGGCTATCCTTTCCCTGGCCGTAAGTTTACCCTTGGCTTTCTGGGCGGCTATCTTTTCCGGCGGGCCCCCGGCCGCGGCCTGCTCGTGTATTTCGCGGAATTTTTTAAGGGATTCCGGAACGACGCGGACCTTCCGGGGGAATGCTTTTTTTGAGGCGCCCTGCGCCGCTGTGGTTCCGGATATAGGGTCTTCCATTAGATCGGCCATGCTTGTTTCCTCTCTTTACCGTAGTTACTTTAGTTTACCTTTTTAGCGGGCGGGTTTGTCTGCCGCCACGGCCGTCCAGAAGCCTTGGGGGAAGGGTCGGGTTTCTACCGAAAATTCCGGGCTCCCCATCTGGGCGTAGCGCTCCAGGACTTTGCCGTAGAATTCTATTTTGCCAGCGGCTTTTATGTGCAGGGGGTCGGCGGTCAGGCCGAGGCCCAGAGCTTTAAGAAGGGCTTCCTTAATGGTCCAGAGCCTGGCTGCCTCGGACGGGTCCGGGGCCGGGAGTTCGGAAGGGTGGAAGTAATCCCCGTACCAGGCCGGATGACGCTCCTCTATCCGCTCTATGTCGGCGCCCAGGAAGTCCGAGCCCGTCTTCATGCCGGCCAGGGCCCAGCCTCCCGAATGTGAGATAGTGAGCAGGGTCCGGGCGCAGTCCGGACGGCCAAGGCGGTCCGTGCCTATTTCAAAAACGGACAGGTCGCTGGTGCCGGCCGCTTCGGCCAGCAGCGCCTTGGCGGCGAGCCTCCCGGCCAGCCATTCTCCGCGCCTTTTTTCCAGGCGGAACGCCGCGTGCCGTTCCGCCTCCGCGGGGGAAAGGGCCGAGCCAGGCTCAAGGCCGTCCACTTTAAGGAATTTTATCCTTGCCCCCGCGCCGCTCCATGTTTCAGCTTTTTGCATCATTCCTGAAGCCTCAGATGGGTGTCGGGATCATCGCGTAATCGCGCAGTTCCGCGGTCAGGTTGAAGTTCTCGTCGAAGGCCCACGCGTCGTACAGGCTGCGGTTGTCCTCCGTGCGGCCCTTGAACACCCCGTAAAGGAAAAGGGTATCCGGGTCCGCCGGTTCGTTGTCATAAGCTATAGCCGCGCCTATGGCGTCCGGCAGCGCCATGCTTCTGTCGAACTGTATGTCGCGCCAGCCGCAGGCCTGGAACAAGGCCTCGAAAACCAGCGGGTGGAAGACGAGCTTCGGGTGCTCGCCCTTCCAGAGCGGAGCCTGGGGCCGCCGGAAGACGGCCAGGACGGAATCTTTTTCCACGGAGATTATCCCGTCGAGAACCTGGAAACTGGGGCCGTGGAAGTAGGTCTTGTATATGGCCTGTGAATCCGCCTTGTATTTTTTTGTCTTCGGCAGCGCCGGCCTGAAGGCTTCGTTCCAGGCCGATTCCGCTTTGGCCGCTGATACGGCCTTGAAATGAGTACGGGTCTGGCCGAGGCGCAGCCCCTTCGGGCTGATGAAATCTGATTCCAGGCGCATCTCCATCCCCCCCTCGCGGGACGCGGCCTTGATCATTATATCTACCGGTTTGTTGCGGAGCAGCTTTATCGGCACGGCGAAGCGCACGTCTATAAGGGCCCTCGGGGGGACGCCGGTGGCCAGCGCGGAGGCCTCGGCGAAGGTTTCAAGCCCTATAACGCCCGGGACGTATGGCGTGCCGTTTATGCTGTGGTCGGCCAGGTAGGGGTCCTTCTCCAGCGAAAACTCCTTCGAGGCGGAGAGATTTTCCCCTTTCAGCAGGTCCAGTACTTTGGGCGCGAAGTGGAAGCCCGTGTGGCCGGAGGCGGAGAAGTTGGGCTCGTACATCAGCTGCTTGTCCCAGTCCATCTTTCCGAGGCTTCCCGAAAGTATTATTTCCGGCACCTTTCCGTAGGCCAGTTCATCTATCATGGCCTGCATGCCCTCTTCCGGGTAAAGGAATTCCATCTCCTGAGATTTAAGGAAGGCTTCCACCCCGGGCCTGGCGCCCATGCCTATCAGGGCGTAGCCGGTCATGTCCACGCTGAAAGCGCGCACGCCGCGGTTGGCCTGGCTGAGGCAGAACTTAGAGATGTAGTCCGAGGCGGCCGCATAGTCGGTCTGCCCCAGGTTGCCGAACTTGCCGGCTATCGACGAGACCATCAACCAGAAGCCCTTCTCCCTGACCACGCCGGATTTCCAGAGGTTTATGGCCGAATTGGACTTGGTGTTGAAGATCAGCAGGAACTCCTCCACCGCTTTGTCCGCCGCCAGCTTCGAGCGCTCGAGGCCGGCGAAATGGACGAGGCCGTCCACCTGGCCGAAGTCCGCCTTGATGTTCTTGATCACGGAGTCGAAAGCTTCCCCGTTGTTAAGGTCGCAGCGGTAATAGGCGACCTTTACGCCAAGCGCGCGGATCGCCTCGATGTTCTTGTGCATCTCCGCGGCGTCCCTGAGTTTGGTAAATTCCCGCTCAAGCAGCGCCGGGGTCGGTTTTTCCGCCGTAGCCTTCAGTTCGCTCCATAGCTCCCCGGTCTTGTAAGCTTTAAGCTCATCGGGGCTCATGGCGGTAAGGCGCTTCGCCTTGTCGCTGATGTCGATAATATCCAGCAGCACCAGGTCCGGCCTGTGCTGTTCGGCCAGCATCCTCGCGAACAAGGCGCCCAGCCCGCGGCCGCCGCCGGTGATCAGCACGGTCTTCCCCTCCAGCTGCGTGGTCTGGCGGGATCTGTCCAGCGCCTGCGGTTTGCCCGCAAGCGTCCAGCGCTTGCCGTCCGAGTAGCCTATAGCCAGCCGCTTGTCCGAGTAGAGTATCTCGTAGAAGGTCTTCTGCACTATGGCCTGGTTGGAGGAAGTGGGCTCGAAGTCCAGCATTTTTACGGCGCAAGTGTCGTATTCTTTGCGCAGGCACAGCGTCTGGCCGTGTATAGCGCCGTAGATCGGGTCGTAGGCGTCGCGGGTCTTGTAGCCGAAGTTGCCGTCGAGCGTGGTCACTACGGCCATGAAGGTGGTGTGGCCGGGCTCCGCCTTGGCCAGTCCCCCTCCAAGATGTTTGGCCGCCAGGAACAGCGGCAGCGCGTATCTCTTCAGGTCTTCCGAGGCCGAAGTTTCGGCGGAAAGCGATTTCACCATACAGCCCGCCAGGTATACCAGCCCCTGTGTGTCCGGGTGGGCGGAGGCAAAGTCAGCCAGCGCTTTTTCAAGGGCGGGGATGTCGCGGAAGTCCACTGTTATGGCGTCCTTCACCCTGGTCTTCGCTGGAGTGAAGATGTAGGAGTCTGCGCGGTGCTTATTCAGTTCCACGCGGAAAGCTTTAGCCAGGTCCAGGTCCTCGGAGAATATAGCTACGGGGCGTTTCGGGGAAAGTTTCTTTATGACTTCCTGTTCCACGGGGGCCTGTATGATGACGGGTACATGGCGTATGTGGCGGGCCGGTGTGTCGTGTCCCGCTTTTTTCTCTTCGGGCTTTTCGTCCGGTTCGGCGGAGAAGTCCGGGAGATCCGGCTGCTCGGAGGCAAGCGGAGCGGCCGCCGCGGCTTGCGCCCGCTGGGGCGCGGCTTCGGGCGCGGGTGCTGCCGCCGGGGTGCCGGCGTCGCCCTTGCCGTCCATCACGAATTT
>CAISZM010000025.1 GCA_903889965.1 uncultured Elusimicrobia bacterium | reverse complement strand
GTCTGGCTTGGATGACGCCGGAAGAGTTTGCAAGTAAGCAGAGAATCTTGGTACAAACTAAGAGCACGGAGCCGCAGTTAAGCGCGGGCCAAAAGATGGGGTAGGGTCAGCCGCGGCCCTTTTGTTTTGGCACGACACCTGGCTGCCGTCCCTATGGGCAAGCCTCTCCTTCGCAGCCAAACCGGGAAGCCCACTGGACCCCATCTACCTCGCCCGTTTTGTATTTGACCTGATCCCGGTCAAGGAATTGGCCGGCACGGCCGTGGTCCTTGCGGCTTTCTGGGCATTGTCCCGCAAGTTCAACCTTGGGGCCATCACGGTAGCGGCGCTCCTGCTGACGCTGCTGAAGACCACGTACGCTCCGGGTGACTGGGAGGGGCGGCTCAAAGCCTTCCATGACAGGGAAGCGTCGCGCCGCGTCGACATGGGCCAGGGCGCACCCGCCACGGATTTTGACATCGTGATCATACAGGCCTGTTCCTTCGGGTGGGACGATATCGAAGCCTCGCACGTGGGGCGGCTTAGCGCCATCGAAGATATGGATATCCTGTACTCGTCCTTCACCAGCGCGGCTTCCTACAGCGGGCCGGCGATGGCTAGACTTCTGGACGCCCCCTGCGGGCAGCTCCCTCACGACGCGCTCTATCGCAAGGTCCCGGAAGACTGCTCCCTCGTGACAGGGCTCGAAAAGCGGGGATATAAAGTCGCCTCGGCGCTCAATCACCCTGGCGAATCCCGGGATTTCAAGAAGGAGCTGTCGTCACTGGGAAAACTGCCCGCCCCGATGCGGAACGACGATCTCCAGGCGCAATTCCTGAATTTCGACGAGGCGCCTATCTACTCCGACCGCGCGGTGCTCGAGCGGTGGTGGTCGGCCCGGATCCGGGACAGCGCCCCCCGCGCCATGCTCTACTACAACACCATCACCACCCACGGAGGCGTCCACCGCGCCCACGATCCGTCATGGTGGAAGAAAAGCAAGTCCGAAGCCTGGATAGACTCCGCGCGCACCCTTTCGGCCGAACTCAGCGACTTTTTCAAAACGCTGGACTCTTCCGGGCGCAGCGCGATGGTCATTCTCGTCGGTGAACACGCTATGGCCTACCGCGGGACCCCGATGCAGGGGGAGGAACTGCGGGACATCCCGCTGCCCAGGACCACGATGGTTCCGGCCGGCATCAAGTTCATCGGGCCGGCCTTCCGCGCCATTCGCCGGCCGCGCCGCATCGAGAACCGCCCGGCGAGCTATCTCTGCCTGGCCCAGGATATCGCCGACGTCCTGGCGGGCCGCGACATCTCCGCCCCTCCGGCCCAGGAGTTCGTAGCCGAGAATGAGCGCGCCGTGGTGGCGAACTGGGACGGACACTGGCTTTACAGGGACGGGGCCGG
The DNA here is from genome assembly GCA_903889965.1 of uncultured Elusimicrobia bacterium. GTDB lineage: Bacteria > Elusimicrobiota > Elusimicrobia > Elusimicrobiales > UBA9959 > UBA9959. The sequence goes on along the minus strand of CAISZM010000025.1, from coordinate 1,422 downwards.
CCACTGGTCGGCGCTCCGGCCGGGCGAGGAGAAGGTCCTGTCCCCGATGGACGCGGGCGCCAGCCGGCAATAGAAGCCGCCGCCCCGGACCAGCGTATCCGTAAATTTTGTAGAATTAGCAATGAAGTCGCCGACTTAGCTCAGCTGGTAGAGCAGCTGTTTTGTAAACAGCAGGTCATCGGTTCGAATCCGATAGTCGGCTTAAATTTTTTTAATATCTCTCAACACCGAACAAACAACATGCGAAAATGTCTTCTTTGCGCCTGCATCCTGGCGGGCGCCGTGCAGCCCCGGTCAGCCATGGCGGGCACGGGCGTAAAAGCGGACTTCTACGGCTTCATAAAAACGGACTTCATCTATTCGGACCACGGCACCACCACCAACGAATACCGCGCGTACGCCGCGAGCGGCGGCCAGGACAGGGCTTTCAGGGCTTCGGCCCGGGGCACCCGCATTGGCGTGAACCTCAGCAGCGGGACCGCGGTGAACGGAAAGATAGAGGCCGACTTCCTTGGCCTGACCGACAGCGTAGGCGGTTCCGCGGGACTGGCCACGGACCTGCGGCTGCGCCACGCCTATGTGACCGTAAAGGCAGGGAAAACCGAATTCCTGGCCGGACAGACTTATTACCCCATCACCCCCGACATCCCCGAAACGCTCAACGACTATTACCTGGCCAATTCCGGCGATCTTTATTATCGTGCGCCGCAGCTGCGCGTCACATACAGCCCCGGCTGGAACCTCAAGCTGATAGGCGCGGTGGTGCGCCCGACGAGCAAGCTCACGGACGCGGAGGGCACGCATTCTGCGCTGCCCGGAGTGCAGGGCAAAATAGAGAAAACCATCGGTACGGCGAGAATAAGCCTGGCCGGAGCCGCGGGCGTATGGAAAAGCACCGCTACCCAGCAAACCGCCGATATTTCCGCCGTGGCGGCAGCTTTCAATATACCTTTCCCGCCGTTCACGCTTTCAGGCGAGGCCTGGACAGGCCGCAATCTTTACGATTTCCAGGGCGGGCTCACCAATGTCGGCTACGGCGGCAAGGCTGTAGCGGCCAGCGGGGGCTACCTGGCGCTTAAATTCAAACCGCGGGACGACCTCTGGTTCGACTTAATTTACGGCGTGGACGACCCCTCCAACCTGAATATCGCCGAGAAGGGAAAGACCAGGAACTCCACCGCGCTCGTCAACGCAATAGTGCGGGTCTACGGCTGCGTCGAAACAGGGCTTGAAATTTCAGAGCTGGCCACGGATTATAAGGGCGAGGCGGACCGCGCCTCCATGAACTACCAATTGACCGTAAAGCTGCTTTTTTGAAAGCGGCAGGCCTTTTGCTATAATATGCCAATGCGGCCTGTTCGTCTAGCGGCCTAGGACGCTGCCCTCTCAAGGCAGAGATCACGGGTTCGAATCCCGTACAGG
>CAISZM010000024.1 GCA_903889965.1 uncultured Elusimicrobia bacterium | reverse complement strand
ATAGCCCAGTTACGGCACAAGATAGCGTCCGATGACACATTGCAAGCGTAGTATCGCTCCGCTGTTCTCCGCAGCAGACTCTGGCAGCCCAGTCGAATCCGCATGCACAAGCATTGGCTTCAGAGCAACCCCATGCCCGGCCCTCGCCTGGTTTAACTGTGACACGCGCAGTTTTCTGTCTGAATACCGGGTATTTACCCACGGGGAACCTGGATGCTTCTCATAATTTCAGCGCAGCAGTTATCTCAAGCAGGTCGGCTTCGTTCAGGGGGCAGTCCGCCGCGGCCAGCCATTCCGCCCTTACCTGCGGCCGCCAGGAATTTTCCGCCGTTATTTTGCCTACCAGTTCGCCGCGGCTGCGCAGCTCGAAGAAAGTGCGCAGCGTGCACAGGCCGGTGCCCCAATCCGGACGCCTGTAGATAAAAACCATCTCCCCGTCCTCGCGCGCGGCCATGTAGCCGCCGCACATCCAGTCTTTTAGTTCCCAGCGCATAAGCCCCCCTTATTGGCTAGAGCGCGGAGCAGGAGGCGCAGCGGGAAAGCCGCGCCTAGCGCCTGGCCGCCTCGTGCCATACCCGCATGGAGAACAGCAGCTGCGCGTCCGCGCCCGTTCCCAGTGTGTAAACGCGCAGCCCGGCTTTTATCCCCAACCCCGGGATGCCGGCGCGCGCGCTGAATAATGAACGACCGTTCTTGTTTGTCATGCCGATAGCATAGCAGGCGACCACGACACCGTAGTGTCGTGGTCGCGGAGATCTTTTTTTGGGGTTTTTTGCGGGCCTTACTTCATTATCTCTATCTGGCCTATGGAGGGCTGCGGCACCAGGGCCTTGGAGATGGCGCTTACTCCCTCGCCCACGTAAAGCGCGGCAACCAGCACCACGCTGGAAAGCACTATGCCTACGGCCACATTTCCTTTCTGAAGCTCCCGTCCGGCGTGCAGGCTGCGTACCAGTTTGCCGAACAGGCGCAGGGTCGCCGAAATGGTGATAACGGCGAGAGCCATGGAAAGGCCGATGTGCCCCGCGGTGAGGAGGGCCAGTTTACCAAGGCCTATGCTGCTTTCCCCCGGAGCCGAGAGGTACATGCGGAACATGCTCACCACCGAGCCCAGGCCTTTCTGGAGTATCATCGAGGCCGCGAATAATATCGCGGCCACGAGGATCCCGACCGCGGTATTGCCAGCCTTTATCTCGGCTTCCATGTCGAAGTCCGGGTTTGCCTTTATGAACACGCGGTAGGTCAGAGCGATGATCAGGCTGGACATCAGCACGGCCAGGGCGAACTCGAAAACGCTTACTATTATCCTTGTCGTGAACATATTGCCTCCCTAATAATGAACTAAAAAAACGGTTCCACTCTGTAGCCTTCCCCGCCCGCTAGAAGGTCAGCCGTGTGCGTCCCTACGCTGCCGGGTTCAAGCCAGGCCGGGCCGGCCGGCTCCACCAGCACATATTCCAGTCCCTCATAGGTTACGAACATGTCCCCCTTCCCGGGGAGGCGCCGTATAGCCATCAGGTAATGGCCTGGAACGGCCACACCGACCATGCGCATACCGCTCCAGCTGCCCAGTATAGCGGCCAGAACGCCGGTTTTTGTGTCGCAGTCTCCCCAGCCGCTCAGCAGCGCGCGCGCCGGGGGCAAAAGGCCTCCGGTATGCCGGCCGTCCTCCAGCGGCGGGGGGACCTGGTAGCGCAGCGCGGTCTGGACCAGGGACACTACGGAGCCCACCAGCTCCTCTTCGGGATAGTTCTTGTCGGCCGCGAGTTTTTGGAAAGCCGCGGCCAGGGGATTCAGAAGCTTTATGTTCCGTTTTACTATCAGCGGCATATCGCATTCAACCATGTTCCCGGCGCGCAGGGCCATGCCGCGCGAGTGCAGCAGGGTGCGGAGCCGGGTATCGTACTCTGTTTCGACTTCCGCTATCGCTTTTTCCCCGGCGGACCTTCCGCCCGAGGGTACGGCGGCTTTCCAGGCGCTTTGCCTGGCGTTCTCCCGCCAGCGCCTGAGTTCCGCCATTTCCGCGTCCGAGTAGCCGTAGCCGGACAGGTAGCTGCCGTAATCTTCGCCGCTCATGGAGAAGTTTATGGTCAGCCTGTCGCGGTTGAAGTTTATAAAGCGGTAGCGCGCTTTGAGGTCGGGTCCTTCCCGGTATATCTTCTGCGAGGTGCCGGTTTCGGTGCGCGCTTCGCGGCCGGTATATCCCTCTTCGTCGCCCGCGGAGGACTGCGATCTTAAAATATCGGCGCCCCGCGCCACGCTGGAGAGCCGATGCTCCCAGTCAAGGCAGAGCGCGGCCGTGCAGGCGAAACAGGCTGCCAGCAGTATGAAGTGTATGGTTTTCAGTTCGGCGCCGCGCATATCAGTATCCCGGGTTCCGGCTAAACCGTTCCGCTTGCGCCGGCGCCGTTCCCGTCCTTCCCCAGGTAGGCAGCTATGCGCCGTTTTACTTCGTTCCGGAGTTCACGCGGTTCGGTAATTGTGATCTCCGGCATCCAGTGCAGCACCAGCGGCACCAGTTCCATGGGATGGTGTATCACCGCTTTTACCGTGACGGAGCCGTCCGGGGAGGGCTTTGAAACTTTCTGCAGGGGCAGGATCTCCTTGCTTTGCAGAAAGTCGGCGGCCGCGCCCACGGCTTTCAGTTCCACCTTCATCTTTCTGCCTTCGTTCACGCCCCAGATCGTGGTGGCCGGGCCTATTATCTTTTTTATCAGTTCCGGCGAGGGGGGCGTGAATTCGTCCGGCAGTATCTCGAGCGACCTTATGCGGTCCACGCGGTATTTCGGGAACTGCCCGGTTTTGCCGCCGTCCACAGCGGCCATCATATAGAAAAAGTTCTCGCTTGCCAGTATCTTTACGGGGCAGAGGACCCGCTCCCGCGTTCCTTCCGCGGCCGCGTAGCTCACCTTCAGCTTCTTGCGGCGCTCTATGGCGAAAATTATGTCCTCGTAGAATTTCCGGGTAAGCGGATTGAGGGCGCGGGGGCCCACCGAGTAGAAATAGGAGTCGGAGGCGGTGGAGGCGGTGGCCCTCGCGAAGATCTTGTCAAAGGCTTCTTTTATGGCGCCCCCGAGTCCGCCGGCCATTTCGCGCATGAGCACCAACACCGAAAGCTGGTCGCTGGTGAGGTTGAAGCTGTTGAGGGAAACCCCGGGGGCGAAAGTGTACACGCCTTTCTGCGGGGTGTCCAGGTGGAAACCGGTGAGGTTGATGCGTTCAAGGTCGCGCTGTATGGAGCGCCCGGAAACCGCGAATTCTTCGGAGAGGTCCCCCACGCGCACCGGCCCTTCGTTGAGGCGGTTCAGTATATTGAGAACACGGTAGTATTTTTTATCCCCGGAATCTTTCTTGCTCATGCCCCAATTATATAAATTAAAGGAAAGCCCGGAGAGCATTTTCTTGACTAAAGCGGGACAAATGAATATAATTTATGTTCCGCGGGCGTAGTTCAATGGTAGAACACGAGTCTTCCAAGCTCGTTACGTGGGTTCGATTCCCATCGCCCGCT
>CAISZM010000023.1 GCA_903889965.1 uncultured Elusimicrobia bacterium | reverse complement strand
GCGCCTGATGCGTGTTCCTTAAGGATATTTACGATCTGTTCTTCCGTGTAGCGTTTCCGGGGCATTTTACAACCTCCATAGACTATATTAGCATCCGGAAACCGCAATTGGTAGCGGGCTAGATTAGAGGGTTAGGGTCACGGCCAACAGCGCCGCCGCCAGGCGCAGGCGCTTCGGCCAGGGCTTATTCAGCCGCGCCGGGAGCGGAAAAAGCAGGGCGGTGAAGAAGATAAGGTTGAGAAGCAGGTCTACCTGCATATATCCGCGGAAGTGCAGCCAGGTCTTGGCGATGAAATAGAGTGCCCAGGGTGTCACGATTCCTCCCGTCTAAAAGCCTTGCTCAGAAGCCAGAGCCCGCCGATGGTGGCTGCAAGCCCCGTCAAATGTATAACCCAGCCCGCGAAGGTGACCGGCCAGGCCATGGCCGAGGAGCCGATCATGGCGTAGAGCCAGGCGCATAGCGGCGCCCCGGCGGCAGAGGCTGCGGCAAAGCGGCCCAGGGACATCCTGGTCAGGCCGGCCGCGTAGGCTATGGGCGCAAAAGGGACTACCGGCGACAGGCGCGCCAGGAAGATCGCCCAGAACCCCGGATCGGGGATGCCGCTAAACCGTGTTTTTCTGCCTCCAAGGAAGAGGAATATCGAACCGGCGGTCGTTCCGAGCACCGAGAGCCCCATTCCCTGCCAAGGTCCGAAAACCAGGCCTCCGGCGGCTGAAAGGGCCGCCCCCGGAACGCCCGCGGCGCTCAGGACCGTGCAAATAGCGGCGAAAGCCGCCGGGGCAAAACTGCCCAGGCGATGGATCTGAGCCATTTGGACTATCAGGTGACGGCGAACAGGGCCGGAGCCCGCTGAAATGCCCGCGAGTATGAGAAAAGCCAGGATGAGGTACCCGATATGCCCGGGCCCGCCTTTAGATGCGGATGAGATGCGCCATCGCGGGATACCCCTCATGGCGTGGTTATTTCGTGCGGAACCGTAAACTGTCGTCGCATAGCTAATTCTATCATATACTTAAAATCGGGGGCATCCTGGGATGTCCGCTGCGGATAGTTCATTAAATCTGGCCACCCGTCCGCCGCCCAGCCATCCCGGTTGGCCGCGGAGGCGTCCTTCCGGGTCGTTCCAGGGGGTCCTTTGCGTCGGCAATTTTGCCATTCCAGCCGCCACTGTGATAATATCAGCAGTGGAGCCGCGGGTATCGTCCGCCGCCCCAATAAGGCGCCTCGTCGGCTTCGGCGGTTTAAAGCGCGGGAGGGGCACGGCGCCGCCGGCGAAAGATCCCGGCTGCGGGGCGGCCCGGTTCCCGGCTTAAGTTCACCGGTCCGGGGCGGGGAATGCGTAGGCGGGTAAAAAGGGGAGAAACAATGTCATATGGATTTCCGGCATACCACTCGGAGGTTTATTCCGCGGGGACCGGCAAATATACCGATCTGCGCGCCGCGGTAAAGGCTACCCTGGCGGCGGTCTCCTGGTCGACAAAAGAAGAAACGGGGGCCCATATCCTCGCCGCCACGAGGATGGGCCTGCGGTCATGGGGCGAGAGGGTCCTGATAGATTTCCTGCCGGACAACTCTATACGCGTCACAAGTAAGTGCGTGTTCCCTCTGCAGGTGGTTGACTGGGGCAAAAATAAAGCTAACGTCGCCAGGTTCATCGCGGAGATCGGGAAACATGTATAAAGCCTGATCATTCAGCGGCCCCGTATCCAGATCCAAAGAGAAGCAATGCGATATTCAATGAATCCTTTTGACTTCCGGAGCATCTAATGAATGTAAGGCTGAAAATGCCTGATATCCGCGGGGCGGCAAAAGGAGATCATGGAAAATCTTACACTGGAGTCTTTTAAGCGGAAGGTTTTTGACTTTGAAAAGAGCAAAGAATGGAAATTCGCGGGTGTCAGGCCGTGCATAGTGGATTTTTACGCCGACTGGTGCGGCCCGTGCAAGATGCTTTCCCCCGTGCTGGCTGAACTGGCGGATAAATATGCCGGCCGGCTTGATATCTACAAGGTAAATACCGAGGAAGAGCCGCAGCTTTCATCCTTGTTCGCCATACAAAGCATCCCGACCCTGCTTTTGATCCCGGCATCCGGCAAACCGCAGTTGGTGCGCGGCGCGCTGCCGAAGGAAAGCCTGGAGAAAGCTATCGAGGAAGTGTTAAGCGTAAAGTAAGGCCGGCGGACGGAAATAAAACTGAGGAGACCCTGAATATGGAGATCACTTTCGGCGGGAACAAGAAGGTTAACGCGTACCACAACGGTTTCGAGATAAGGACCGACCAGCCCGAAAGTGCGGGAGGCGACGGCTCCGCCCCTACGCCGTTCGACCTGTTCCTTGCGTCCCTGGGGACCTGCGCGGGCATATTCGGCGTTGGTTTCCTGCAGAGCCGTAAGCTCTCCGCGGAAGGATTTAAAATCGATATTTCTTTTGACCGGGATGAAAAGTCGCACATGGTGAAAAAAGTCGCCATGCGCGTAACGCTTCCGAAAGATTTCCCGCAGCAGTACAAGACCGCCCTGATAAAGTCTATGGAACTCTGTACGGTAAAGCGCCACCTGGCCGCCCCGCCCGAGTTCGAGATCACCGCTTAGGGGGCCGGGCGGATAAAACTGCGCTTATCGGCGGGGCTTATGCTCCGTATGCGGAAGGGAGTGAGGCTGGAAAATTACCGGCGGGCGGCTGGAACGGCTATTTGAATCTGTTTATCAGGAAACTTCCGGCGAAATGGCTGCCTGTTATTACGATGGCGGCAAGGCCGATGTGCACAAGCGCTTCGTAGAAAGGGTTCTTGCCGCGCCGGTGCTGTATGGCGTAGCTCAGGGCGGCCAGGATGGAAAAGCCCCAGACGATCGAGCAGGCGACGGCTGTCCCGATCGGGAGCAGGGCTATCAGCAGGATAAAACTCAGGGAAACTCCCAGCCGGGCCAGGTAATTGGTCAGGGTGGAAAGCCATACCTCCTTGCCGAGAACGTGCTCCGATTCAAGAAAGAAATGTATCCCCATGGAATCGGACAGGTTATCCGCCAGGGCTATGACCAGGATGCTGCCGATGATGCCCGATTTGGGATTGCCTATAGTGTCCAGCCCGGTAATAAGCGCAAGGCTTGTAATTACTGCGGACGAGATGCCGAAAGAAATTTTGGTCTGGTAAGGGCGCGCGGTCCCGGCGGTTTTGGAGCTTTCACCTTTCATCTGGATATATTTTACCTTTTTCCGCGCGGTCTTGCCCGGCGCTCTTTTTAGTTGTATATTCCTGTTGATGGGACTTTGTAAAGCCCCGGGCCAGCGTACCAGCCGGCGTTAAAAATTTATGCTGCATGCGTGTATGGCGGAACTGCCCGGGAGCTCTGTCCGATGGGAGGCAATAAAATGAAGATGGCCGTGAAATTGTTAATGGCGGTGTCGGTGTTCGCGCTGGTTTTTTCCGGAGTGTGCCGGGCGCAGCACGGCGACCAGGGCGGCGGTCGGGGAAGCCGCGGCGATCATGGCGACCGCTCCGGGCAGGATCAGACCTGGCAGAAAGACGACTCAGGCGGGCAATCCCTGTGGCGGGGACGCGATGTGCTTAAAACGCGGAGCATCTCCGTTTCGGAACCGGCGCGTTTCCAGAGCCAGTCGGATATCGTCAGGGATAACAGGCATGTGGCCGAGCCCAAGAAGTTCGGCAGCGGGGAGGCTATCCGGGCGCACCACGCGACCAACCCGCCGCAGGATCACAACGCGGTCATGGGCAACCAGGAGGTGCTGCGGGATATTTCCGGCGGCAGGGGTTCCGAGAAAACCCGCAACCATTTCTACTGGCATGAGAACGGCGGGGTGCGGTACGCGCATTATTACGACGATCACGACGTGCACTGGTACGGCTTTTATCACGGCCCCAACTTCTACTGGACCCGCTATTATATGGGGCGCTGGTGGTGGTACGACCCGACTTTCGTGCGGTGGACATTCTGGTGGGACGGCTACTGGTGGTGGATGGGGCCGTCCGGCTATTTTGTCTACGTGAACAACAGCTATTACCCGTACCAGTCCGGGGCCGTGACGGTCACCAGCACCGAAACTATGCCGACGCCCGATATCAGCCCTACGCCAGCCATCGGCAAGGGATTCGATAGCCCGGACGGACGCCGGATGGTTAAGATCATGGGCAGCCAGTCGGAGGCTTTCCTTTACGATAAGTCCGGCTCCATGCCGGTCTATATGACCTACCTTGGCCGCGGTGTGGATAAAATAAGGTTTTCAGAGGGAAAGCCCGGCGAGCCGGCGCAGATACTGGTGGATTTCCAGGATGGAAGTTTCGCCCTTTTCGACATGGACGGAAAGCCGGCTAAGGCCGCCGCCGTCCCCCCGGAAATCCAGGCGCCTCCTTCGGGAGATTCAGTGCCGCCTCTCCCCGCCTCCGCCCCCGGGCAGTAGCGGATTCCCGGCGGCCGCGGTAAAGAAGCCCTCGCCTGAGGGCTTCTTTGCTTCCGGCAGAGCCTCCCGCCGCAGTTTGCGACGATGGATAACAATGGAATAATGTAGGATATTGCAATGGAAACAGCTGATATCGGCGAGCTGACGCGGAAAATATCCGGGCAGACCCCGCAGGCCGGCGGCGTGCTCTTCGGATTTACGATGTGGGGGATCATCGCCTCGCTGGTGTTCAGCGGCATCGGTTTTATCTACTTCCGGTACGGGAAATACAAGGGAAACGGCACGATGATGATGTGCGGCGTGGCCATGATGCTTTATCCTTATTTTGTTTCGGATACATTGTATATAGTGCTTGTCGGCGCCGGGCTGATAATCCTCACGGAGGTCCTGAACCGTATTTAAACGGTCCACGCCGCCCGAAAAACTTCTACAAAACCGTATTTTTTGGGATAATGTTTTATATGTTTTGTTCCGGGGGTGCAATTACGTCATGAAAATAATAAATATATCCTGTCTTCTCTGCGTTCTGCTTGCCGCGGCGGCCTCGGGCGAAACGGCCGCGGACTTCCATAAATACTTGTCGCAGGAACACGAGCTTAGCGGCGCCATTTCATTATACCAGGGCAATAAATTGGACGAGGCTTTGCCTGTCTTCAGGAAGCTGATAAAGGATTCCAATCCCGTGGCCGAATATTATTACGCTTTTTATCTCGAGTCGGGCAAGGGGATAGTGCCCAACCAGGCTCAGGCGCGCGATATGTTCAACAAAGCCTTCCGCGGCACCTATTCTTTCGCCGGAAAAGGCGACGCCCTGGCCCAAAACGTCCTTGGCTTGATGTATTCGTACGGCGACGGGGTAGAGAAGGACTATGTCCAGTCCGCAAGCTGGTTCCGCAAAGCCGCCGAGCAGGGGAATGCCGACGCGCAATACGGTCTCGGCCTGGCTTATTATCAGGGCCAGGGAGTGGCGATAAACCGGGTTGAAGCTGTGAGCTGGTGGCGCAAGGCCGCCGCTCAGGGCGTGTCGAAGGCGCAATTCAACCTCGGCGTATTGTTCAAAAACGGCGACGGCGTCGTTAAAGATTACGCGCAGGCTGTAAAGTGGTTCCGCAAAGCCGCTGCCCAGCAGAACGCTTTTGCCCAGTATGATCTCGGGTTCATGTACGCCAACGGTTACGGGGTCGAGCTCGACTACGTCCAGGCCGCGGCCTGGTACGGAAAGGCCGCGGCCCAGGGCGTGGCCGAAGCCAAGTACCATCTCGGGGTGATGTATGAGAGCGGCCGCGGAGTGGAAAAAGATTACGCCAAGGCCCTGAACTGGTTTAGGGAAGCTGAGGCCCAGGGGTCCGCTCCCGCGCAATCCAGGCTGGGTGTGATGTTTTACCAGGGCGAAGGCGTTGGAAAAGACTCCACCCAGGCCGCCGAGTGGTTCCGTAAAGCCGCGGACCGTGGAGTGGCCGAGGCGCAGAATAATCTGGGCGTGATGTACGAGAATGGAGCCGGAGTCCAAAAGGACTACGCCGCGGCCGCAAGATGGTACCGCACGGCCGCGGAACAAGACTACGCGGCCGCGCAGGGCAATCTCGGGCTGATGTACAACACCGGCCATGGAGTTGCGAAGGACTACGCCGAGGCCATAAAATGGTATGTAAAGGCCGCGGGTCAGGGCGATGCCTCCGCGCAGTATAATTTTGGTTTGATGTATTACCGCGGCCAGGGTGTGGAGAAGGATTATGCCGAAGCCGCAAAACTGTTCCGCCAGGCCGCGGAGCAGGGGCTGGACATGGCGCAATATGATCTTGGCGTAATGTACGGGAACGGTTACGGCGTGGAAAAGGATACCGCCACTGCCGCCGAGTGGCTGCGCAAGGCCGCGGCCCAGGGTCATGCCGGCGCTAAAAAGGCCCTTGAAGGGCTTGAAGGGAAAAAATAAAAGTTGCGGCGCCGCCGACCGCGCGGGAGAGGGGGGATAATGAAAAAAATAGCCATGTTCATAGCTTTCCAGGGTTTCCGTGACGAGGAATATACGGAGCCGAAGAAGGCGCTGGAGGCGGCGGGTCACAGGGTGGTCACCGTTTCCACCGCCAAGGGGGAGGCGCGCGGCAAGTTCCGCGTCACCGCGCAGGTGGACAAAACCGTGGACGAGATAAACCCGTCCGATTACGACGCGCTCACCCTGGTGGGCGGGCCCGGCGCGCTTGAACACCTGGATAACGCCAAAGTGCGCGCCATTTTCAGCAAGGCCACGGAACTCGGCAAGGTGATAGGCGCCATCTGCATTTCACCGGTGGTCCTGGCCCACGCCGGGCTCCTGAAGGGGAAAACGGTGGCCTGCTTCCCGGACGGGGCGGGCGAGGTGGGGAAAGGCGGGGGGAAGTATGCGGGGACGGAACTCGAGATAGACGGCAAGCTTATAACGGCGAACGGCCCGGAGCCCGCGAAGGCATACGGCGCGGCGCTGGTAGAGGCCCTCAAGTAAAAACTTTTTTAAAATCGCGCCAGAAACCCGGGTATGATTTGTCGACGCAGCCCGGGTTCTTTATTTCCAGTCCCCGGCAGGCGGCGGAGGCTGCAGCCGCGGCCATGGCTATGCGGTGGTCATTGAAGGTCTCAGCCGCGGATTTGGGGATAAAGCGGCGCGCGCCGTAAATTTTAAGCGCGCCCCCGGACCAGCTGGATCTTACGCCGAGCGCGGCCAGCAGGGCCAGCGTGCTCTCTATCCGGTCGGATTCTTTTGAGCGAAGGCCCTCTATCCCGCTGATAGTGGTGGTCCCGCCCGCGCGCGCGGAGATAACGGCCAGGAGCGGCACCTCGTCTATCATGGAGGGGATCTCCGCAGGCTTCACCGTACGGCCTTTAAGTCCCGAGGGCAGTATCGTGATATCTCCCGAGGGCTCCGGAAAGGCAGAGGCCGGCTTCAGTTCTATCTTGGCGCCCATCTTTACCAGCGCGTCCACGAAGCCGAGGCGCCCTGGATTCAGGCCGCAGGCGTTTATCCTGAGCCCGGTCCCCGAGAGTAGCGCCGCGGCTATAAAGGGCGCGGCTGAAGAAATATCTCCGGGCACGGTCAGCGGGCGGGCCGTCAGGCGGCCCGGCTCCAGCCGTATAATGAGCCCGTTCTTTGTTATGCGCGCGCCCATCAGCGCCAGCAGGCGCTCCGTGTGGTCCCGTGTCGGGGATTTTTCTTTTATCTCTACGGGGCCGGAGGCGTAAAGCCCGGCCAGCAGCACGGCGGATTTTAACTGGGCGCTTGTTAAGCCGGTGATCCTTGCGCCTTTAAGCTTAGCCGGCTTTATTCTGAGCGGCAGGAACCCGCCGGAGGTTTTAATCCTTGCTCCGAGCTTCCCAAGGCTCCCGGCGAGCGCGTCCATGGGTCTTTTCAGGAGCGTTCCCCTGCCTGTTATTTCCGACGGAAAAGGCTGGGCTGCCATCAGGCCGGCCAGGAGCCTCGCGAGCGCGCCGGATTCGCCGGCGTCCAGAGGCCCGTCGGGCTTCTTAAGGCCGCCGAGCCCCCGGCCTTCCACTATCAGCGCATTGCCGTCGGGACAGATCCTCGCGCCCAGCGCCTCCAGGCAGCGTATGGCGGCCTCGGTGTCGGCGCAGCGCAGCGGGTTCTCCACCCGGGTACACCCTTCGGCCACGGCCGCCAGCAGCAGGGCGCGTATGGTTATGGATTTGTCCGCCGGCGGAACGAAGGTCTTCATCACTTTATAGAGGCGCAATAGTCGAGGGCTTTCAGGTAGGAGCCGGGGCCTTCGCCTTTGAACTGGGCCAGACAGACCGGTTTAATGACCGAGACGCGCCTGAACGGTTCGCGTCTTGAAATGTCGGTGAGGTGCGCCTCGACCGCGGGCAGGCCCAGTGCTTCTATCGCGTCGCGTATGGCGTAGCTGTAATGAGTATAGGCGCCGGGATTTATCACAAGCGCGTCCGCCCAGGCGGCGTTCGCGGTCAGGAGGTCTATTATCGCTCCCTCGCAATTGCTCTGGAAGATGCGGACCCTGAAGCCCAGCGCCGCCGCGCGCGCCTTTATTGCGGAGTCGAGCTGCTTCAGCGTGGCCGCGCCGTAAAGCTCCGGCTTGCGCCGGCCGAGTAAATGCAAATTGGGTCCGTGTATCACCAATATGTTCATTTCAGGGCTCCTTCGAAAGCCTTTTTCAGAGGCGCGGGGTTTATGTCCTCGGCCGGTACGGGCCGCCCCGGGCCCTTCAGCAGTATGAACCTGTTGGAGGCCCCGCGCGCTTTTTTATCCCGGGAGATAAGAGCCAGGAACTTCCTGAAATCTTTCCTGACGGAGGCGGCTGGCGGCAGGCGCAGCGCGTCCACAAGCCCGTCCAGGTATTTCAAATCCGCCCTGCCGAGCAGCCCTTTTTCCGCGGACAGGATAAGGGCGAAGCGTATTCCCCGCGCCACGGCCTCGCCGTGGGGCAGGCGGCCGCCGGAGAGCGACTCGAAGGCGTGCCCCGCGGTGTGGCCGAAATTCAGCGTTTCCCTCCGGCCCGTCTCGTCGCGTTCGTCCGCCGCCGCCACCTTCAGCTTGTAGGCGGCGCAGGCGCTTACGCAGGCGGTCAGCGCGGCCTTGTCCCCGGCCAGCGTTCCGGAAAGATTCTTTTCGACGGCGCGCCGCAGCGAGGCCGGTCCTATCATGGCGTACTTCGCCAGCTCGCCGCCTCCGGAGCGGAGCTCCGAGTGGGGAAGGGAGTCCAGGAAGGCGGTGTCGCAGACCGCCAGCTCCGGCTGGTGGAAGGCGCCTATGATATTTTTAGCCGAGCCGAGGTTTACCGCGGTTTTTCCGCCGAGCCCCGCGTCTATCTGCGCCAGGAAAGTGGTGGGCACGCTTATCCATTTTATGCCGCGCATGTATACCGAGGCCGTGAAACCCGCCAGGTCCGTGACCGCTCCGCCTCCGGCGGCTATTATGAGGGAATTTCGGGACAAGCCGTGCTTAAAAAGGAAGGAGGCCAGTTTTCCCGACTCTTCCAGCGTCTTGGCTTTTTCCGAAGGCGGCAGCCAGAAGTAGGTCCGTGGCTTTTTCCCCTCGGGAAACAGCGCCAGCGCCCTTGCCCGGAGGCTTGGAGGAGCGTCGGTGCCGGTTACCAGGCAGGTCTGGTCAGCCGCCCCGAAAATTTCCGGGAATTCGGCCGGGATGTCCGCCATGTTCCGGCCAAGGTACGCCTTGACCGAGGCTGAGCTGTGCGTTTTAAAAGTTAATGTTTTCATAGTCCTTTCCCGGCTTTCCCCCGCAAGGCGGCCGCTATCTTCACCGCCACCCGGTCCGGGGGCAGGTCGGAGGCGTTTACGGTTATGTCCGCCCGCTGGTAAAAGCGGAGACGAGCGGAGTAAAGTTCTTTGGCCCTGCGCCGCGCCTGTTCCCAGGGGCCTTTAAGCAGGGGCCTGGCAGCACGCGACGCCTTAAGCCTTTTCTCAAGCTCGGACCAGGGGCAGCTGATAAAAACCACAGTTCCGCTGTTCCCGAGCAGCTTTTTCCAGCGCCTCGAGGGATAGATCCCGCCGCCCAGCGCTATGACCTTTCCGCTGCCTTCGGAAAATCTCCTTACCTGGGCGGCTTCTATCCCCCGGAAACCACGCAGCCCTTCTTTGGCCATCAGGGCGCCTATCTTCTTCCCCGTCTCCCGCTCTATGCTCAGGTCGCTGTCCCTGAACGGCCGCCCCAGGGCGCGCGCCAGGGCCCGGCCGGAGGAGGTCTTTCCCGAGCACATGAAGCCGGTCAGGTAGATGTTCCCTACAGTCCGGAGAGCGTTCTTTTTGTCGTTTTTCGCCATTGTTCAACGCGCGGCAGTATCTCGCCTATAGAGTCGCCGCCGAATTTATCCAGCAATGCCCCGGCCAGTTCCAGCGCGGCGGCGTGTTCGCCGACCACCGCCGCGGCGAAGACCGCCGTGGTGTCGGAAGTCTTTGAAACCGAAAGTTTTTTTCTGAAGCCGCGCAGGTCGGCCGAGGGCGCTCCGCCCGGCAGGCCGGGCACAGGTTTGACCGCGCAGCGCAGCGTCAGCGCGCGTCCGTTGGTCATTCCTCCGTCCAGGCCGCCTGAAAGTTCCGGGTGTTTAAGGGCTTCTATCCCGCCCATCGCCGCCAGTCCGAAGCCGCCTCCGACCTCGAAGCCTTTTACGCCGTTTATCCCCAGCATGGCCGCGGCAAGCCGCGACCCCAGCCGGAGGTCCCAGTGGTTAAAATCCCCGAGGCCGGCCGGCAAATTCCCGACGGTTACTTCGAATATCCCGCCCAGGGTGTCGCCGGCGCGGCGCGCCCGCAGTATGCGCGCCTCGGTGGTCCCGGAGTTTACGGCGTCCTGGCCGTCCAGGGCGGTGACCTTTGAGGTTATGGAGATGCCGAGAAGTTCGTGCAGGCGCAGGGCAAAAGAGCCCAGGGCCACGCGGGCGGCGGTTTCGCGGGCGCTGGCCCTTTCCCGTATCAATACGGCGTCCATCGTGCCGTACTTCAGCATGCCGGCCAGGTCGGCGTGGCCGGGCCTGGGCACGCTCGAGGATCGGGGGATCGTTCGCACTGAATTCTTCAGCAGCACGCATACGGGGGCGCCAGTGGTGAGGCCGCCGCGCATGCCGGAGACTATCTCGAATTCGTCATTTTCTGCGGCCTGGCGCGCGCTCCTGCCAGGGGCCAGGCGCCGGCGGCGGAGCTGGGCCGCTATGTGGTCTTTTGTTACCTTTACTCCCGCGGGAAAACCTTCAAGTATCCCGGCCAGGTATTTGCCGTGCGATTCGCCGGCGGTGAGGTAGCGCATTTTTAAACCCCTTTTCAGAGTGAACCGCGGAGAAGCCGGAGGGCTTCCCGCTTTAATTCTACAATATCGCCCGCGGGCAGGCCCGTCCAGAAACGGAGGGACAGGGCGGCCTGCCAGACCAGTATTTCCAGGCCGTCCACCGTGACCGCCCCGCCGGCCGCGGCGGCTTTTATGAATTCCGTGCCATGTGCCGAGTAGGCCATGTCGAGACAGCTGGTTCCATGGCGCGGCGCGAATGGCGGCGTTCCGGGCCCGTACATGCCCAGGGGTGTGGCGTTAATAATGGTGCCTGTATCGCCGGAAGGCGCGGCGAAGGGGGCCGCCGAAAAAAGAGTTTTGGGAAAACAGGGGCCCAGGCGGCGCGCGAGCGCGGCGCCTTTTGCCGGGTTCCTCGATAGGAAAACCGTCTCCGAGGCGCCGGAACTGCCAAGCGCCCAGCCCGCGGCCGCGGCCGCACCGCCGGAGCCGAAAATCGCGGCTTTTTTGCCTGAGGGGGTTATCCCTTTTTCCTTGAATATTTCATTCAGCGCCGCCGCGTCGGTGTTGACGCCTTCGGGCCCCGCTGTCCCGAAGCGCACGCAGTTCGCCGCTCCGGCCGCCCTCACCGCGTCGTCCGCCGAGGCGAGCAGGGCGCATACGGCCGCCTTGTGCGGTATGGTTACGTTGAACCCGGACCAGCCTTCCGCCTTTGCCGAGGCGATGCCTTCGGCGAGGCCGGAAGCCGGCGTTTCCCTGGGTTCATAGGATATCCCGGTTCCCGTAAGCCCGGCGAACAGCCGGAAGATATCCGGGGAAAGCGACCCGGAAAGCGGCTGGCCGAAAAGGCCCGCTTTAATTCGAGTTATTTGCACGGGAATTTTAACCTGAAAGTTGCAACTGCAACTTTCCGCCCGCACAGCGGGCGCCCTTCGGGAGGTATACGCCTCGTCGGGCCGGGCGCGCATAGCGCTGGGCCCTTCGCCCGCTTCGCAGGGAATCCTGCAGGATAATTCTGTTCCATGATTTTTCCAATGTAAATCATTCTGAACTGCAGGATTCAGGTTAAGGCTATGACACCGGCCCGGCGGGAGGCATGCGGGCGGGAAAGCGGCGTCATGACTGGAACCCTTTAGACTGCTTTATTATTTCCCTGAAGACGGCCCGCGCGGCCCTGCCGCTCCGGCCGCCGCCGGCGGCTCCGGCCGCGTTCGCGAGGACGCGCCTTTCGCGGGGCTTGTCGGTCACTTTTTTCTTAAGGTCTTTCAGCGAGGCCGCCAGAGCGAAGCGGCGCCCGAGCAGGGCGGCTATGCGCCGGTCTAAAAGGTCGATCTTGCCGCGCAAGGAAGTAAGTTTGTCCGTCATGAGATAGAATTCTATATAAAATGCGCACGATAATAAAATAAAATAGTGATTATGGCGGAAAATCTGGAACTAAAGGATATAGCCAATAAGCTCGCGGAGCTGGGTGAAAAGCTCGCCGCGGCGTCACAGCTTTACGGCCTGGAGACCAAGCGCTCAGCGCTGCGGGAGAAAGAGGCCGTGTCCGGTTCCGGGGATTTCTGGAACGACGCCCAGAAGGCGCAGGCCCACCTGAAGGAACTCAACGACCTGAAAAAAGGCGTCGAGCTTCTGGATTCGGCCGGCCGGGAGATAGAGGATTTTAAGGTCCATTTCGAGCTGGCCGGCGACGCCGGGGACAGCTCGGAGCTCCCCGTGATCATGGAAGGCCTTCGCGCGGTGGAGAAAAAACTCAGCGAACTGGACTTCGAGCTCAAGCTGTCCGACCCCATGGACAAGCTGGACGCCATTATCAGCGTGCACGCCGGGGCCGGCGGCACGGAGGCCTGCGACTGGGCGCAGATGCTCCTCAGGATGTACACCCGCTGGGCGCAGAGCAAGGGTTTCACTTTTTCCGTGACCGATATACTGCCGGGCGAAGAAGCCGGTGTGCGCAATGTTACGGCCTTCGTGAGGGGCCGCTACGCCTACGGCTACCTCAAGAGCGAAATAGGCGTGCACCGCCTGGTGCGTATCTCGCCCTTCGACGCCAATAAGCGCCGCCACACCTCTTTCGCCTCCATCGACGTACTGGCCGATATAAACGACGAGATAGTGATAAAGGTGGAGGACAAGGATATCAGGCTGGACACTTTCCGCTCCGGGGGCGCGGGGGGGCAGAACGTTAACAAGGTCGAGACGGCCGTGCGCCTCACGCATATCCCCTCGGGGATCGTGGTGGCCTGCCAGATAGAGCGCAGCCAGCACCAGAACCGCGAGACGGCTATGAAGATGCTGAAGGCCCGCCTGTACGAGGTGGAGATGGATAAGAAGCGCTCGGAGATGGAGCGGCATTACGACGCCAAGGGCGACATAGGCTGGGGCCACCAGATACGCTCCTACGTTTTCATGCCTTACCAGCTGGTCAAGGATATGCGCACGGACCACGAAACGGGTCAGATAGAAACTGTGATGGACGGCGACCTGGACCCCTTCATGCACGCCTACCTCAGTTGGGCGGCCTCGAACAAAAAAAAGTGATGTTTACCGACACTCACGCCCACCTGAGCCACAAGGATTTCGACGCCGACCGGGGCGAGGTCCTGGCGCGAGCCTCTTCACAGGGCGTCTTTAAAATAATAGAAATAGCCTGCGCCCCTTCCGAATGGGCTCCCGGGGAAGCGCTCTGCCTCCAGGCGGCCGGCCGCCTGCGCTGCGCCTTCGGGATACACCCCGAGTATGTTAAGGATATTCAGCCTGGGGCGGCTGAGGAACTGGAAAATTACCTGCAAAAGCCCTGCGCGGTTGCCGTCGGAGAGATAGGGCTGGACTACTGGTGGGAGCCTGGCCGCCGCGCCGAACAGCTGGCGCTCCTTGAGGCGCAACTGCCGCTTTGCGCAAAGTACTCAAAGCCGGCCGTCTTCCACGCGCGCAGCGGCAGGGAACCGGGTCTGGACGCCTACGCGGAGCTGCTTTCGCTCCTGAAGCAAAAATGGACCTATTCTCCCGGGAAAAGATTCCGCGGGGTGCTGCATTGCTTCTCCGGCCGCTGGGAGGACGCTAAGGCGGGTATGGACCTCGGCCTGGCGCTCGGCGTGAACGGGACTTTCACCTATAAAAAGAATGGCGACCTGCGCGACATCATAATGAGGGCCGGGGCGGATAATATCGTTTTAGAGACCGACTGCCCCTACCTGCCGCCGCAGTCGGCGCGCGGCAAAAGGAACGACCCCTCCTTTATCCCCGAAATAGCCGCCATGACGGCCAGCCACCTGGGCCTCGGCACCAATCATCTGGCGGACAAAACCACCGCCAACGCCTTCGCCCTCTTCGGCGCTTTCTAACTGGCATATGTTGAGCGTTTGAAGTGTAGAGAGATTAAAAAGCAACTTGTGATACGTATCCCGAAGAGGTTTTGCCTTTGACAGCGAGATGTAAAGTCGGGTTCCGACGGTTTTGGAACGCAGGAACGGGGTCCTCCAGCGCGTCGGCCCCTCCGGCTCTCGGCCTCCACCGCGGAAAGCCCAGGTCGGCCTCCGAGACGGTCCTGCTAACCCAAAACCATCGTCCCCCTCCGGGCAAAACCTATTCTGTTTTTTGTGATAACTTTGTTAAAGTTGTTTTTTGATAAACTAGACGAACGGTATCAGCGCCGGACTTGCGGAGGGGTGGCCGGGGCATATTACTGAACACCCTTGCGGAAAGGGGGCCCCGCCATCGAAGTAAGGCGGGGGGAAACCGACGCAAGGGTTTCCTCGGTACGGGTGGGCAGGAATATGCCCCGGTCACCACCGACTTGGCTAACCTGCGGCTCCGTGCCCAAAGCTGTTCGCGGTAAATATTATGATTTCTAACGAAGAAATGAAGAGGATGCTTGCGGAGCGGATACCCGTTTTCGACGGGGCCATGGGGACATACCTGCAGACCTTCGGCCTTACCGAAGCCGACTATGCCGGGCACGAAGGCCTGAACGAAATACTCTCGGTCTCCAGGCCCGGCGCCATACAGAAGGTCCACGAAGACTACCTGGCCGCCGGCGCCGACTTCATAGAAACCAACACCTTCGGGGCCAACGCGGCCGTCCTCGCCGAATACGGCCTCGCCGGCCGGGTCCGCGAATTGAACCTCGCTTCGGTCAAGCTCGCCCGCGCCGCTGCCGGAAAATTCTCCACCGCAGGCCGAGCCCGTTATGTGGCCGGTTCGGTAGGGCCCACCAATAAAGCCCTCAGCGTCACAGGCGGCTTAAGCTTTGACGAATTGCGCGACATCTACTTCGAACAGCTCTGCGCTCTGATCGAAGGCGGCGTAGATATATTGATGCTCGAAACCGCGCATGACACCCTCAACCTGAAGGCCGGCCTCGCCGCCGCGCGCCTCGCCTTCGCTAAAACCGGGCGCACCGCGCCGCTGGCGGTCTCCGCGACCATGGACGACGCCAATAAGACACTCTCCGGCCACGGCCCCGAGGCCTTCTACGCCGCCGTGGAGCATTTCCCCCTTGCGGCGATAGGTTTCAATTGTTCCACCGGCCCCGAGGGTCTGCGCCTGAGGCTGGAACGGCTGGCCGCCCGTTCCGTTTTTCCTGTTTTAGCCATGCCCAATGCCGGGCTCCCGGATGAGAACGGCCTTTACCTTGAAACCCCGGAAAAATTCTCCGCCGTCATGGCCTCTTTCGCGCGGGGCGGGCTGCTCAATATGGCCGGGGGCTGCTGCGGCACGGGCCCCGGGCACATAAAAGCGCTCGCCGCCGCCCTGAAAGGCGTGAAGCCGCGCTCTCTTCCCTCCGCCTCGCCCTGGGTGGTGTCGGGCGTGGAAGCCCTGTTCTACGACGAGATAGAGCCGCCGCTGCTGGTGGGTGAGCGGAATAATTCCATAGGCTCGAAGAAATTCCGCGACATGGCCGCCGCCGGCGACTGGGACGGGGCCATCGCTCTCGCCAAGGCGCAGGCCGCGGCCGGAGCGCACGCGCTGGACGTCTGCCTGGCTAACCCCGAGCGGAACGAGCTCGCCGACGCCAGGGTCTTTTTGCCCCGCCTCGCGGCATCGGTGCGCCTGCCCGTGATGATAGACAGCACGGACCTTGCCGTGATGGAGGAGGCGCTTAAGACCATGCCGGGCAAAGCGCTCCTTAATTCGGTGAATTTCGAGTTCGGCCAGGAAAAGCCGCGTGCCGCGTGCGAACTCCTGAAGACCTACGGCGCCAAACTGGTCTTCGGCTGTATAGACGAGGACAAAGCGCACGGCCTGCCGCTGGACGCGGAACGCAAAGTCGTCATAGCCCGCCGCGCCTACGCTTTTCTCACCAAAGAATGCGGCCTGAAGGCCGGGGATATTATTTTCGACACACTGGTGTTTCCCGTGGCTGTGGGCGGCGGGCACGCCAACACCGCCTACGAGACGATAAAGGCGATAGAGATCGTAAAAAGGGAATTCCCGGGGGTGAAAACCATACTCGGTGTCAGCAATGTCTCGTTCGGCCTGCCCGGCGCTTCGCGCGAGACCCTCAACTCCGTTTTCCTGCACCACGCCGTGAGGGCAGGGCTGGACCTGGCCATAGTCAATATAGAAAAACTGAAGCGCTACGCCTCGCTCTCCAAAGAGGAAAGAACGCTGGCCGAAGACCTCATCTTCGCGCGGCGCCCCGAAGCGGCCCAGGCTTTCGCCGCCTTTTACCGCGACGCTAAAAAATCAGCGCCCGCGTCCGCCGCTCCCGACGCCCCGGCGGAAGAGAGGCTCCGCCTGGCCGTGCTGAACGGGACGCGCGCCGGCATACAGGAAGCCGTGGCCGACCTGCTTAAAGAAAATTCCCCGCTAGAGATAATAAACGGCCCGGTGATGAAGGCCATGGCCGAGGTGGGCAGGCTTTTTTCGGCCGGCGACCTTATTGTTACGGAAGTGCTCCAGAGCGCCGAGGCGGCCCGCGCCGCAGTGACCGCGCTGGAGCCTCAGCTGAAGGCGCAGAAGGCGCCGGGGCGCGGCAGGCTGCTGCTGGCCACCGTTAAGGGCGACGTGCACGATATAGGCAAGAACCTGGTGGGTATAATTTTCGAGAGCAACGGTTTCACCGTTGAAGATCTTGGGGTGAAGGTGGCTCCGGAAGCTATAGCCGCCGCCGCCGCCAGGTCGCGCCCTGATTTCATCGGCCTGTCCGGCCTGCTGGTGCGCTCCTGCGAGCAGATGACCATAACCGCCCGCGAACTCGCCCGGTTGGGCCTGAACGCCCCGCTGCTGGTAGGCGGCGCGGCGCTCACGGAGAAATTCACCGCCGCCAACATCGCGACCGTTTACCCGGGCCCGGTTTTTTACGCCGGCGACGCCATGGCCGGGCTGAATTACGCCCTTGATTTCGGCGCGCGCGGGCGGCAGGCCTCCGGGACCGTGTCCCCGGTCCCGAGCGCGGTCGAAAAGTCCTCCGCAGCGAGGACCGGTGCCTCCGCCCTCCCTTCGGCTTCGTACTATCCTGACGACATTCCCCAGCCGGGGGACCTCGCCAGGCATTTTATCGGGGAACAGCCCCTTGAAGAACTGTTCGAGAACATGGACGAAGGCCTGTTCAACCAGCGCTTCCTCAGGCTGAAGAAAAGCCAGACAGGGAAAGCCGGGGAAGCGCGGGAACTGCTGGCCGCGCTCAAGGGCGAGATAATAAAAAAGCGGCTTATAAAGGCCCGCGGCGTTTACCAGTTCTTCCCGGTCAACAGCGACGGCGACGGTATAAATATTTACGGTGCGGACGGAAAAAGGATAGCAGCTTTTGATTTTCCCCGTCAGAAAAAAGAGGGCGGGCTTTGCCTCGCGGATTTCGCCGCTCCGGAGTCCGGCGGCCGCAGGGATTACGCGGCTCTTTTCGCCGTTACCTGCGGAGAGGGTGTGGCAGACCTGGCCCGCCGTGAGCGCGAGGCGGGCAACTTCGTCCGCTCTTATGTCGTGGAGGCGCTGGCGCTGACCTTAGCCGAAGCCTTCGCCGACGTGGTCCATTTCCGCATACGCAGTGAATGGGCTATAGCCGAATCCGAACCCGTCAGGCCGCTTCTCCGGAGCCGGCACCGGGGGCGGCGTTATTCTTTCGGATATTCCGTCTGCCCGGACCTGGCCAACCAGGGGATATTGTTCGGCATGCTGAGGCCGGAGGCGGACGCCGGAATAAAACTTACTGACGGGTACATGATGGATCCCGAGGCCTCGGTTTCGGCCATGGTACTCCATAATCCTAAAGCTGTGCAGTTCGATATTAACGGTTAAGCGTGTAGCGCGGGCGGGAGGGAAAACAGCGGGGATTTCGTTCCTGAAAGCCGGGGATCCGGCACCCCTTGACAACTAAAATACGTCTGCTATAATATTTTCGGGTCCGCGGCCCCTATTAGTGGGTTTCTCGCGGGCCCTTTCTTTTTGCCCCGGCGGAACTTCTGACTGCTAGATCTTGCCCTTCTTTTCCAGCTCCCTTTTGAGGGTTTCGCCCAGGGAGCCGAGGGGGGCGCCGGTCTCGGACCGGCTGCTGTATTTCTCTACGGCGGCCGCGCTCTCATCTTCCTCGCGGCTGATATCGGCGGGGACCAGCGAGATGCGGTGGTTCGGTATATCCACCGCCTCGACTTTAACTTCAAGGGACTGGCCAACGGACAAAACTTCATCGGGGTGCTGTATGCGCCTTTCCCCGCCAAGGCGGGAGATGTGTATAAGGCCGTCCACGCCGTCGCCCAGGGTGACGAAGGCTCCGAAAGGGGCCAGCCGCGAAACAACGCCCTTGTGATATGAACCCGCCGGCCAGCTCTGTTCGGCCGAGTCCCAGGGGTTGGGGAGGGTGTCTTTAAGGCTGAGAGAGATCCTGCCGTTCGTCCAATCCAGTGTCTTTATCAGAACTTCCACGCCCTGGCCCACGGAGAGGAGGTCCCCTACCTGGCCGGTGCGGCCCCACGCCATTTCAGAGATAGGCAGCAGGCCTTCCACGCCGCCTATGTCCACGAAGGCTCCGAATTTCTGTATGGAGGTTACGGCGCCGCGGACGCGGTCTCCCTCGTGCAGCGCTTCTTTCAGGGCGGCTATTCTTTCCTGCCTTTCCAGTTCGACCATCTCCTTGCGGGAGAGGACGATGTTGCGCCGGTCCATTTCAATGATGTTGAAGGTGAGCGCCACGCCTATGTACGCTTCCTTGTTGTCTTCGCGCCTGAGCCCCATCTGGGAAAAAGGGCAGAACGCCCTGGCTCCGCCCCCGAGGGTTATCTCGAAGCCGCCTTTCATTTCTTTCGAAACGGTGCCGGTCACCGGTATATGGTTTTTGAAAGCGTCGCTCAGCTGGGCTATGGCTATGGGTCCCGAGCCTATTTTGGTGGTGAAGCGCATTTCCCCTTCCTCGGAATGGAGGAACCAGGCGCGAACGGTATCGCCTTCGTTCACCGTCAAATTGCCTTCGGGGTCTTTGAACTCGTTTACATCCACGTAGCCTTCGCCCTTGCCGCCTACCTCGATCAGGGCCCATTCCGGGGTGATCTTGACGATGGTGGTCTCTACCTTCTGGCCGGGTTCCATCCGGGAAGGCTCTTTGTAGGTCTGTTCAAACAGCGCCTCGAAACTCTCTTCGTTTTCGGTCGCGTCGTGCCGTTCTTCGGTGTTCATGTGTTCCTTGTTAATTGGTAATAGGGCGCTGTAATGGCGTATTCCTAATTATAGCTTTTTAGGAAGAATCCGGCGATACCGCCTTGCGGCCAGGTCATTTCCTGTATTCAAAGCCCTTCGCGTCTATGTAGAATGTCCGGTCTTTTACCGTGACCTTGGCTACACCGCCGCGGAAGCCCGCGACCTGGTCGTATTTGTAGTTTATGACCGTTTTCCCGGTCTTGTCTATGTAGCCCCAACCGCCCTTAAAATCCTTCAGCGCCGGGGCCAGGCCCTCCGCGAAAGAGGCGCACATAGCGAAAGTGAAAGGTATGGCCTCGTCGCCGTCCGAGTCTATGTAGCCGCAGCGGCCTTCGGCCTCGAGGGATTGCGCGCTGGAGAGCCCGTCGCTGTAAGGGCCTATATCCACATAAGGTTTTTCCTTGAAGGCCAGGGTGTCCCGGCTTATGAAGCCGTAGCGGTCCGCAAGCTTGGCCGCCGCGAAGCCGCCGGAAAACGGGAAGGCTTCGGAATAGACCGGCGGAAGCACCTCTTTACCCGACAGGTCTATGTAGCCGTACTTTTCGTGCAGCCGCGCCCGGGCCAGACCCTCGCTGACGGGGTAGATCTCGTCGTATATCCCGCCGCGGAATTCCCTCGAATCCTTGAGGAGCAGGCCCCAGCGGCCCCCCTTTTTGGCCGGGGCGGCGCCTTCCCTGAAGGGGAGGAGGGCCTCGTATTCAAAAGGCACTACGGCCTTGCCGCTCTTGTCCACGCAGCCCCAAAGGCCCCTGGTCTTCACCGGGGCGCAGCCCTCGCTGAACGAGCCGGCGGACTGGTATTTGGGCGTTATGGCTTTCCTGCCGGACCTGTCTATAAAGCCATAATACTGGCCGGAACGCACCAGGGCCAGCCCCTCGCTGAAGGGCTCGGCGTAATCGTAGCCCGGCCGGATAGCCAGTTTCCCGCCGGGGGAGGCGTAGCCCCATTTGCGGCCCGAGGCGTACGGTATAAGCTCCTGCGCCTGCGCTCCCGCGCAGCAGGCCAGGACCAGGACAAAAATCGCTTTTTTCATAAACGAAATAATACAACTTTTCGGGCGGCCCCGGCTCGGGCGTTAAGAGAGCGGGAGGGAAAGTTGTATAATTCTATAGATATGAAGAAGAAAACGGCGGTTTACCCCGGCAGCTTCGACCCTGTCACTTTCGGCCACCTGGACATAATCGAAAGGGCCGCAAAAATATTCGACCATATCTTCGTCAGCGTTTTCACGCACAGCTCGAAAAAGAACATGTTCAGCGTTCCTGAGCGGGTGGTGATGCTGAAGACGGCGCTCAAGGGCAAAAAGAACATTACCGTAGACTGCTTTGACGGCCTGCTCGTGGATTACGTAAAAAAGAAAAAGACCGACGTGGTGATAAGAGGGCTGCGCGCCATCTCCGACCTGGAATACGAGTTCCAGATAGCCGCCATCAACCGCACGCTGTATCCAGGCATCGAGACCGTTTTCTTTATGCCGCGCCAGCGCTACACCTACCTCTCCTCGAGCGTGGTCCGCGACATAGCCCACTTCAGGGGTGACGTTTCCAAACTGGTGCCGCCCCACGTGGCCAAGGCGATAGCCAGGCGCGGCAAGTAGGCGGCCCGCCTTTCAGGCTCTCCGCGCAGTGATCGGGCTCGGGCTTCAACGGGATAAAACATGGACAACACCAAAAAAACGCGTTTCGTTCTGGGCATAGCCGGCGGTTCGGGTTCCGGTAAAACCACTTTCGCCGGCGAACTGATAGACCAGTGCGGCAAGATAGGCATAGAGGGCCAGATCTTCTCGCTCGACAATTACTACCAGCCGCTGGACCAGCTCAGCTTCGAGGACAGAAAGGTCTATAATTTCGACCACCCCAACGCGATAGACTCGGCTCTGGCCGTCAAACACGTAGCCGACCTGGTCGCGGGCAGGACCATACACCAGCCCGTTTATGATTTTAAGCAGCACACGCGGGAAAAAGAGGCGGTGGTCTGCAAGCCCACGCAGCTCCTGGTCATCGAGGGGCTGTACGCCCTTTATTTTCCCAAGCTCCTGGCCCTGTGCGATTACAAGATCTTCGTTTCCACCGACATGGTCACGGCGGTGCTGCGCCGCGTGC
Source organism: uncultured Elusimicrobia bacterium (assembly GCA_903889965.1). Classification (GTDB taxonomy): domain Bacteria; phylum Elusimicrobiota; class Elusimicrobia; order Elusimicrobiales; family UBA9959; genus UBA9959. The sequence continues at coordinate 5,792 of CAISZM010000023.1, read as the reverse complement.
AGCGCGACATAAGCGAGCGCGGCCGCGACATAGAGGGGATCAAGCACCAGATACTGACCACAGTGATGCCGATGTACGAAACTTACGTTAGGCCGACACAGAAGAACGCCCACTTCTCCATCAACTGGGAGGGGGAGGAGATCCCTGTCAAGGCCACCGAGGGCCTGGTGCGCATGCTGCGCGACCACTTTCGTTAAACCCTCCCGGCTTGTCAGCCGGGAAATCCCGAAATTAAAAAATGACATTTCTAAAGTTGCTGGATAAATTGTTCGCTCGGATCTTCTATAGCGAATACACGGTCGCGCGATATTTCAGAAAACAGGGCGCAAAGATCGGCGATAACAACCGGATTTTTATCCGATACCTGGGCAGCGAACCATATTTGATCAGGATCGGAAATAAATGCACTATATGTTCGGGAGTTGCTTTCTTTACTCATGACGGCGGAGTTTGTGTCTTTAGAGAAGACATCCCGAATATCAATGTGTATGGAAAAATTGAAATTGAGGATAACTGTTTTATCGGGGCCGGATCAATTATTCTCCATGATGTAAAGATAGGTCCGAATTCGGTCGTAGGCGCTGGCGCTGTTGTCACCAAGGATGTCCCTCCGAATACGGTCGTCGCTGGCGTCCCGGCGAAAGTTATCTGTTCAATCGATGAATACAGGGCCAAATCGACCGAAAGGTTCCGGAAAATGGGCCTGCATGGGGATAGGATTACTTGGAGAAAACAACTGGAGTCCTATTTTTGGCAGGATAAAGAATAAATGCAGACCGGGAACTAGGCCGGTGATTTAACGACAGAGAACTTGTGCGCTTATTAACTCGTCCGGGCCTGCCAGCTGGACTCTCTCGCGGACCCAGATGAAGGCATAGAACCCGCCCCGGTCGACGATCGAACTCCCCAACAATTCACCGCAAATACACCCGGCAACAGTCGGGAAACTGCGCAAAATCCGGGAAAACGCACCGCTTTTGTTCTTATATTTAAAATGGACGGCGGGGAAGGCGTGTTGCAGCTTTCCGGGAGAGGTAAAGAGCCGCTGCTCCGCGGAAACGGTCAACAACCGTGCTTATGGTTCCGCATACCGGCTAAAGAACGATGCGGGTGCGCCATACTTATGCTACGATTGCTGGGGATCACATGGAAAGATTATCGAAGGACGAGTCCTGAACTTGTCGTGGTCTTAATGCCGGTCCTATGGCCATGACCCCGGGATTTTTATGCCGCGAATATGCGGTATTGCTTTGCGGGACACGGCGGGCATAACGTATTCCTGCTTCTTTGCCGCTTTGGTCCGAAACACGAGCCGGCCTCTTTGCGGGATCCGGACTTTCATGGCAAATCCATGTCTGTTGGAGAGCCCAGCGAACATGAAATCCATTTATAAATCATGAAAAAGATCCTGATTATGAATAAATATCACTTCGTGTCCGGAGGCGCGGAACGGTATTTTATTTCCATCATGGAAGCTATCAGGCGCCGGGGGATAGAGCCGGTCCCTTTCAGCGTGAATTATCAGAATACGCTGCCTTCTCCCTACCAGCGCTATTTTATCGAGCCGGTGGTTCCGGGGGAGGCCGCGAAGATCCTGCATCAGCATCCCAGCTGGGCACAGAAATGGAGACTTTTTTGCCGCGCGGTTTATAATAACCTTGCCTTTAAGGCGGTCACCCGGATCATCGAAGAGCAATCGCCGGATGTTGCTTATTTCCTGAATTTCAATAATCACATTTCTCCCAGCGCCATCCGGGCCTGCGTTCGCAAAGGCGTTCCGGTGATAATGCGCATGTCCGATTTTAACCTCGTTTGTTCCTCTAACATGTATTACCGGGGCGGGCATCCCTGCACCGACTGTAAAAAAGGACTTTATCACGCCGTCATACATCGCTGCGTGCACGGTTCTTATGCGAAAAGTTTGGCCAGTGTCGTCGCGATCCGGGCACATCGTCTATGGCGTATCTATGACCAGGTCAGCGCTTTCGTGTGCCCTAGCCCGTTCATGAAACGTGAGCTCGAAGAACTGGGCATCCCTCCTGAAAAAATACGCCAGATAAACACGTTCGCGACGCCGCAGCGTGCCGGGCGCCCGACCTGGAAGCGCCTTATTTTTTATACAGCGGCAGGCTGGCTTCTTACAAGGGCATCGACATGGCGGTCCGTGCTTTTTCCCGTCTCCGGGATAAATTCCCAAAGGTCAATTTTTATGTGCTCGGCGATGAGCAGGATGATGATTCAAAACGTGTCCGTGCGGTGATGGCGGAATGCGGCGCTGTGAATGTCCGCCTGCTTCCTTTCGAAAGGGACAAGAAGAAGGTGCTGGAATGGATTCGGAAGGCTCTTTTCCTGGTAGTGCCTTCGGAATTTTTTGAAAATTCACCTAATACGATCCTCGAATCGTTTTCCTGCGGTCGGCCGGTCCTCGCTACGCGCCTTGGCTGCCTGCCGGATATGGTGAAGGAGCATGAATACGGATTGCTTTATGAGCTGGGAAATACTCAGGACCTGTCGGAAAAAATGGAATTTCTTATCACGCATTCCGAGGATCGGGAGCGGATGGGAAAGCTGGCTTATGAGGCCCTCCGAAGGGATTACGGCGAGAGCGAGCATGTGGACCGTCTTTTAAATTTATTTGAAACGACCCTCCATGGCAAAAAGGCGGTATAAAGCTAGCTTCGTGAACGAATTGCGAAGTTTACGCTTCAAGCCGGCCTAAAATGCGGGCCGGTTTCCCCCTGGCGGTATAATGGGCTACGCGCAAAACATGCGGTTTAGGAGGATAAATACCTTGTGAGGCGTTATTTTTGCAGCAGGCGGCAATTTTATGTTTTAAGCTGACAGGATCGTGCGATAAAGCTCTTCGTATTTGTGTGCCATGCTCGGAATGCTGAATCCCTCCGTTTTCTCGAGGCCTTTCGCTATAAATCTCCCGCGCGTCGCGTCGTCAGTAAGCAGGGTTATCACCCTGTCCGCCATGGCCGGGTAATCTCCGATATCCACCAGGAAGCCGTTCACGTTATCTTCAACGATCTCCGGAACGCCATGCATGTTTACCGCGACAACCGGCACGCCGGCGGACATAGCCTCCAGCAAAACGTTAGGGAGCGATTCCCCCCAGCGTGAAGTCAGTAAAAATACGTCCATGATGCGCAAAACATCCGGCAAATCCAGGGCGGCTTTGCCCAGAAAGCGCACATTCCCGCGGATACCGATCTCATCGACATACCGCTCGAGCTCCGCGCCAAGCTGGCCGTAACCCACAACAACCGCTTGAATGTCCGGCATGCGGTCCCTGACCGCCTTAACGGTTTTAAAAAAAGTCCGGTGATCTTTCATCGGGTGAAATCTTGCCACGATGCCAAGCACCCTGGCGCCCGGCACTATCCCGTGTTTTTCGCGAAGAGCCGCCTTATCCGCTGATGACTGGAATTTCTTCGGGTCGATCCCGTTATGAATAACCACGATCTTGCCCGGCGCAACTCCTTTTTTTATCAGCAATTCTTTTAACCAGTTGGAGTTGACCACCACTTTTCTGGCCAGGAGCCGGGAGGCAGTCTCAAGGCAGTCCCTGACCTTACCCATAGTAAGGTCACCCCTGACCGATGTTACTACGGGACGCCGGGACAGGAACCCCACCGCCACGGCTATCAGGTTGTCCAAAAACAAGTATGATTGGATGAGCTCTATCCTGTTATGGCGAACATACCTCGAGATACGGAACAATACCCCGATATCCAACCGGCTCTTCATCACGAAGGTCTCCACGTGGGCCCCAGGATAAACCGTTCCCTCGGGTCGGGAACTCCAGTGGCTGATCTGTATTACATGGATATCGAACAGGTCTCGGTTCAGGTTATTTATCAGATAACCGAGCTGTCTTTCGGCGCCGCCTATACTGAAACTGCATATAAAGAATCCGATCTTCCGGCGCATGCAAACTCCTTTCAAATCCTTGCTTAGGTAAGGCTCTTCATTTTTTAGATAAAGATTTTCCCCGCACCATCATTCTCAGCGCTTTATTGGGCAGGCACGCCTTCATGATAATCTTTTTCATCAGCCCAAGCGACCTGCGCGCATACAGGATAGTTCCCAGAAGAAAGGGCTTGTGCATATAAGAGAGATCGCGGATAGACTTGAACCCATAAGAAAATTTTTTCCGGTCAAACAGGTTCCGGAAATAATCTTTGCGCGAAGAGTTGACCAGATAGCGGTCTCCGGAGTTCGGATTGTATTCTGTGTAAATGCGGCTGCGGGTAGCTACCAGACACCGGAATCCGGACCGTGAGGCCCGCAGGGTGAAGTCAAGATCCCCGTGTTGTTGGGGACAATCTTTATCGTCAAACATCCCGATCTTTTGAAACACGTTCGCGCGTATTAGAAGCGAAGACCCGGTAAGCATATCGCACTCCAACACCTCGGGCAGGTCTTCCCGGAGCGGCTCGTCGGCATGCAGCACCTTTACCTCCCGCAAAACGCCTGAGGCTATAGATCCGGCCGTAATGATCTTTTCCTGGCCGTCTTTAGTTCTGTTAAGCTTGATCGAGCTGATAAGTGCATCAGGGTTGGCCCGGGCAACTTTTAATAATTCCGCGAGGAATCTTTTATCCAGTTCCAGGTCGTCATTCATGATCAGGAGCGTTTCGTGGCCGCGCCCAAGAGCGTATTCCGCGCCTTTTCTCACGGCGCCCGTCCACCACAGGTTGCCGTCGCCTCTCAGGATCGTAACCTCCGGATCCTGCCGCCTGACAGCTTCCGATGTTCCGTCGGTGGACCCGTCATCTACGATTATCACCTTCAGATCGATGCCATCAACTCCCGCCGCCCGCAACTGCCGTAAAAAAACGAGCGTGGTTTCCCGCCTGTTATGAACAGGGACTATGACGGCAATGTCGGTCATTATTCAATAGCCTTTAACGTTCGCTGAAATCATAACTCGAGCTTCTTTACTGCTTTGGCTGGAACATCCGCGGCCACACGCTTCTTTTTGTCACGATCTCCTGGATTTAGGAGGAGTCTATTGTTTACGCTGCAAGGATATCGTGGCCCCCATGAGCATAGCCGTCAACAGGGCAAAATACAATCCAAAATTGCCGACCCCGTTGCTGATATTCGCCAAAGCCCAGATAAACGCGGCATAAAAAGGCACTAGGTTATAAGACAACTCCCTTCCCATCAATTTCTTGAAATAAGTGATCATGGAAAAAAGCACCGCCGTAAAAACTATCATGGCTAAAACCCCGTACAGAATGCCAACCTCCAGGTAGCCATTATGCACCGCAAAGGGTTCTCTGTGCCAATTTTCTGTTCCTGCTCCTTCTACCGTTCGCACCATATTGGCCTTGTCCATGAGGTTGTAATAATCGCTGTTTGTGTAATCCCCCATCCCCTTATAGATAAAATTAGGCAGTGCCTCTAAGATGACCTTATATTGTTCAAGCCTGCACGATACCGTGTCCTCTTGTAAGCGTTCCGTCACCATATCGCTGTCGTGTATTGGCCCCTTGGAATACAATGCGGCAAAAATACCCAAAATTATGGCCAGTATTCCATATTTGGTGAACTTCTGATATTTTGTGCTGAAAAACCAGATAAAACTGACCAGGCAGGTAAGCGCTATCAGGTAATTTAGACGGTGAAAAGTGGTAAATAAACCGGCGATAAAGAGTAGTATTGACGTCCACCCATAAAACTGGAGCGTTTTCAAGTTAGTTCCCAGGTGGTAAAATACCTTAGGAGGACTAAAATGGCTGCAAGGAAACGCTACACGGAAGAACAGATAATCGCTGTAT
>CAISZM010000022.1 GCA_903889965.1 uncultured Elusimicrobia bacterium | reverse complement strand
CCTGGGCATGGATTCGAACCATGACTAAGCGAGTCAAAGTCGCTTGTGCTACCATTACACCACCCAGGAATGATCCAAACTGCGCGCTGCCGCCGGGCGCTAAGCCCGCACAGCACAAAATCCCCTCCCGCTGGCCGCGGGAAGGGTGCTTTCCTTTGCCGCGACTGTCAGAAATCTTCGGCTTGTACGGTATCCGCTACAGGGCCGGACTTGGCCAGCTCTTTTTCATATTCCTTAAGAATAAGCTGCTCAAGTTTGCCGCGGAACTCGTTGCTTATGGGATGCGCAACATCCTTATAAGTACCGTCCTTGATCTTCCGTGAAGGCATGCACACGATAAGGCCATTATTGCCGTTCACAACCTTCATATTGTGAACAACGAACGCATTATCGAAGGTTACAGTAGCGAAAGCCATAAGTCTGGCCTCGTTCCTGAGATGTATCCTCACTTCGGTGATTTCCATATCCCCCCCCATGTTGTAGTCCCCACTACAGAAAACACTTACACCGCTTCACGAAATTCTAGCAAAATTTCGTCAAAAATACCTTACAGCCGCGCATGCGTCCCATCTCGGCCGCCGCCCGGGCCGCTTTGGCGCCAGAGTTGAAAAGGCCGAAGACGGAGGCGCCCGAACCGGACATCAGGGCCGCGTCCGCACCGAATTTCAGCAGACGGGCCTTAGCCAGGCGCACCGCCTTATGGCGCGGCAGCACAGGCTCCTCAAGCCGGTTGAAGATCCGGCCGGAAGCCCCCGCGACAAAACCGCCGGCCCTCACGAGGCGGCATAATTCCCTGAAATCCCTGAGGTTCGCGCTTATCCCGGCTTTTGTACCTGCCTTGAGCCTGCCGTAAACTTCCTTTGTATAAACCGGCGTTCCCGGGTAGACAAGCACCAGCGCGGGCATCCTGCCTGACACTTTCAAGACCTTCAACCGCTCACCCCTGCCATAGCCCTCCGCCGCCGCAGCGTCGAGCATAAAGAACGGCACGTCGGAACCTATGGCAGCGGCTATCTTCATAAGCCTGCCGCCGGCCGAACGCGGAAGTTTGTAAAGCCGGGCCAGACCCAAAAGCGCCGCCGCTGCGTCCGAGGACCCGCCGCCCAAACCGGCCCCGATGGGTATACTTTTCTCAAGCTTGATCTCCACCGCCGGCTTAATAGCGAAGGCCTCATAAAATTTAATCGCGGCCTTGTATACTATATTATCCGCGGGCGCCGGCAGCCCGGCAGAACCGCCCGGTACCGAAAGTTTTATGCCGGGCGCGGAGCTCCGCTTTAAGGAAAGCCGGTCGCTGACGCCTATCCTCGCGAAAAGCGTGGCCAGGTCGTGGTAGCCGTCCGGCCGCCTGCCGGTTACTTCCAGGAAGAGGTTTACTTTAGCCGGCGCTTTAACTTTTATCATACTCGGATCTTAATCTTTAATTTTCAATCTTCAATCTGATAATCTTAAATCCTGTCTGAATCCTTAATCCGGGATCTTGAGCGTATTCACGCTGTTGAAGTTCATCTGGCCCGGGTCCAGCGTGACGCGCAGGGAAACGGCCGGCAGCTTAAAATCCATCACGCGGGGGAAAAGGTAAAGGTTCTTGAAAAAGTAACCCGAAGGCCTGAATAGCAGCTTCTTCTCGCGGTCCAGCCTTATCTCCCCAGGAGTCCGGTCGCCGTCAAGGCAAACCTCGCGCCCGTCGCCCTCAAAACAGGAGGAAGCCCATCCGCCCGAAAACCTGCCCCCGGCAATGGTTTTACCGGCGAACCAGTCGCGCAGTTCCACGGCCATCAGCGAAGCCCAGTATTTAAAAGCTTCGGGGTCTATTCCCTTCAGCGCGATAGCGTCCAGGTCAAGGGAATCGCCGCTCACGCTGACCTTCCAGAGCGGCATCATCAGCGGCCCCATGACCGTAAGCGTAAGGTCGGAAGGCGGCGAGAAGTGTATCATGGCGTCCAGCTTTATGGTCTTTCCGTGGAGTTTCGCCTCCAGTTTGGCGAAAGAGGAAAATTCCAGGCCGGACGGGATAACGCTTTCCAGGTAGGCGCGCTCCAGGCCCTCGGCCTCACCGGCCGGGATCTTCTTCTCGAGCGCCTTTATCCTGCCGTCGGCGGCCTGACGCTTGCCGGCTTTTTCCAGCAGGCGGGAATTTTTCCACGCAAGCCAGGCCGCCTGGTAATTGCCGGCGCCCTCATATATTTCACCGACGTGCGACCAGATCACGGGATCGTCGCAGATGAAACCCACGGCTTTCTTTATTGAGGCTTTCGCCTCCGCGGCGCGCCCTCCCTTGTATTGCACCCAGGCCAGCGAGTCCAGGTATGCCCCGTTTTCCGGCTCCAGCGCCACGGCGCTCGAGATAAGGACACCGGCCTCATCGAGTTTCAGGCCGCGGTCAGCCAGGGCGTAGCCCAGGTAGTTCAGCACATTGGCGTTTCGGGGATCTTTGGCCAGCAGCCAGCGCAGATTTTCCTCCGCGGCCGGCATATCGTTCAGGCGTTCGCTTATAACCGCGTACTGCATGCGGGCCTCGGTATTGTCCGGGGCCTTCAAGATCAGGGCCTTGAGCATCTCCCTGGCCTTCACGGTCTTGCCGGTATCGTCGTAGCCCAGCGCCAGGAAATACGATATCTCGGTATTGTCCGGCCATTTTTTACGCGCGGCCTCAAGCATGGAGATGGCATGCTCGTAACGGCCGCTCTGGGTGTAATAATAGGCCAGGCGCAGCACGACCGCCGGGTCGTCTTTCAGGGCGCGTGATCCCTCCAGGTAGCCGGCCGCGGCGGCGAAATCGCGCCGGTCTTCGCTTATGACAGACAGCCAGAAACAGGCGGTGGGGTCCGCCTTGTCCAGCGCCCAGGCCTTAAGGAAATATTTGCCGGCTTCATCCAGGTTGGAAACCGAAGGCCCGGCGTACAGTTCACCGACATGGTCGTAAAGCTCCAGGTTCCCCTTGTCCATTTCCAGCAGCTCGCTGTATTCGCCGAGGGCGGCGGCGGTGTCGCTCTTCGTTTCGTAATAACTCGCCAGCATGTAGCGCGGCTGCAGGAAAGAATCGTCCGCCTCTTTGGACTTTAGCAGGGCGTCCTTCATGTCGTCATAACTGCCCTTCGTATTATAAAGCACAGCCATCTGGTAATAGATCTCGGCCGCGTCTTCCGGGCGCAGTACCAGGTATTTTTTCAGGTAATCCGCCGCTATCCCCACATCCTTGCCGCTCCAGAGACTTCCCAGCTGGTAGACGGCCTCGTGGTTCGAGGGGTCCAGCGCGGCGGCTTTCTCAAAAGAGGAACGGGCCCCGTCGAAGTCTCCCTTGGCCCATTTAACATTGCCATACATCACCCAGTTGTCCGACGAGGCGGAGTCGGCCTGCACCACAAAATCAGCCCACTGCGCGGCCTCGTCCACCTTTCCTACGTGAAGCGCGAGATTGAGGGCCTGTTTGTAGACGAAGATCGCCTCGGGGTCCAGCTGCATGGTGCGCTTGTATTCCTTAAGGGCGGCGTCATAATCCCCCTTCCGCTCGAGCATCATTCCGTTTATGAAGTGGAGGGTGGATTCCGGGTCGGGAGCGGCGGACGATACGGCCGCCAGGCAGGAGAGCAGCAGAACCGCGCAGATGGTGTTTTTCATAATGTATCCTCAACCGGCATTACCCTGCGCATCAGCAGAGCTGCGTCCGTGTTATTATAGAATTTTGGCCTTTTACCGACCACCTCAAAACCGCGCCGCCGGTAAAGAGCTATCGCCCCGGCGTTGTTCTCGTTCACTTCCAGGTCTATTTCCCTGCAGAGATTCTTGGCTGCGTACTCAAGCATCTTGCCTATCAGGGCCGAGGCCGTCCCGCGCCTGAGGAAATCCTTTCCCACCGCCAGCGTATTAAGCTGCACCTGCGGCCTGAGTATCCAGAAATTTATGAACCCCGCCACGGCGCCGCCTTCCTCGGCGGCCAGGGTTACGGAGTGGCGGTTCTTCTCCTCCGCCTCGAAACCGTTTTGGCCCCAGGCAGGATAGCCCGGATGAGCCGTCTCAATGGCGGCAAATGCGGCGTAATCCTCCTTCTTCGCTCTTCGTATCAGCATAGAAAAACGGCCGGCGCCGGCGGGTTCAAGCGCCGGGGCCTCTCAGTTCCGTATTTTGCGCCGCTTCTCGCAGCCCAGCTCGTACTTGGCCGGCTTCAGGTACAGCGGCTTCAGGGTTTTATTCCCGTAGGCCAGCGCCGCCTTTATAATGTAGGCCGGAAGTATTTTGGAAACGGACGCAGGGGCGCGGACAGAACCGGCCGGCAAAAGGCCGTAAATGGACGGGTCCTGCTCGCTGTCGGCCACCGCGTAGAAATCCCCGGCGGCGGCCAGCGCCGCTTTCAATTCTTCAGCCTTAAGCCAGACCGGCCCGCCCTCGGCACGCGGCCGCTTTAAACCGGGACCGGCGCGGAAGAACTGGCAGAAATATTCGTCCTTGAAGGCGTGCAGCATAACGGCTATGCGGTTTCGTCCGGACGTCCCGGCCCGCTTTCTGAAGTCCGCGCACTCAAAAGCCTGCAGGGCAAGTATCTCGAAATTCGTGGCGGTGTAAACTTCCGCTCCCGACAGGGCCTTGAGCGAAGCGGCCAGCGTAAGGGTTATGCGTATGCCGGTAAAGCGCCCGGGCCCCCTTGCCGCGCAGACTACGCTCACGCGGCGCAGGTCCGCGCCCGCCCTTGCCAGTTCGCGGCGCGCGAGGCTGAACAGTACCCTTTCCTGGTTGAATTCTTTTTTGGAGGCCTGAAAAACCTCATCCCCCGCCGCAACAGCCATTTTAAGGCGCGCGCCGGAGGTGCATAGTCCCAGTATCACTTTTTCAGCCATTCTTCCTCTATTTTACCCAGCTCCGCGAAACGGCTTTCACCGCAGGAAACCTGTATCTCGCGACGGTCCCCGCCGGCCAGCCGGAATTCTATTATCATGGGCCCGACCCCGGAAAATATCCCCGCCGCGGGTCCGGGCCACTCCACCGCGGTTATCCCGTCAGCGCGGCCTATATATTCGTCGAGGCCGACGTTCTCAAGATCGGCCTCGCCTACGCGGAACAGGTCGAAGTGGTACAGCTTAAGCCGCCCGCCGTAGGCGCGCATCAGGTTAAAACTGGCGCTCACCGGCAGTTTCTTCGCGCCCAGCGCGGCCGCCAGCTCGCGCACAAAAAACGTCTTCCCGGAACCTATCGGCCCCTCCAGGAACACGGTCTCCCCCCCTTTCAGCCGGCTGGCGAACAGCCCGGCCAGCCGTGCCGTATCGGCGGGCGAGGAGCTATCGAAAGTGCTCGAAGCTTTTGATCTTGCCATTAAAATTATCTATTTCGGCTCCTGACCCTTTTTCCACGCGGCCCACTACGTCAGCGGCCGGGAGCAGTTTTTTTATCCTTTCCAGTTTTCCAGGCGGCGCAGTAAAGACCAGCCCGTAATCCTCGCCGCCGCTTATCGCGTACTGCCGCCAGGGGCGGGCGCGCGAGGCGCTGTATGCCCTCAGTTCGGGCCGGCAGACTGCTTCGCCGGGGCTGACTATAACGCGGCACCGGGAAAGTTCGGAGATTATGGCGGCGCAGCGCGCGAGGCCGTCGGAATTATCAAGCATGGCTGAAGCCAGGCCTTCGCGCCCTATCAGCGCCCCGGCGGCGAGCATGGGCTCCGGCCTCCAGAAGGCTTTTGCCAGCCCGGGGAATCTTTTCTTTTCAGCCGCCGAGCCGCGCATTAGTATTTCAAGCCCCGCCGCGGCAAGGCCGAGGGGGCCGATATTGAAAAGCAGGTCTCCGGGGCCGGCGCCGTAGCGCGTGACTATTTTGCCGCGTCCGGTCTCGCCCCAGACCGTCATGTAAAAATGATTTTCCCGCGCCCGTGAAAGGTTGCCGCCCGCTATCGAAATGCCGAAACGCAGCGCCTCCGCCTTAAGAGCTTTCATGAAACGTATGGTAAATTCCGGAGGAGTATCCCCGCGAAGGCCCGAACCGACCACGCATGAAACCGGCTTAACGTCGCCCATGGAAGCCAGGTCGCTCAAGTTTATGCGCGTTAACTTTCGTGCCAGGTCCTCCGGTGAGGCGAAGCGTGGCAGGTAATGCGTACCCTCCACTATTTCGTCGGTAGTTATCACAAGGTCCCGGCCCTTAGCGTGCCGCAGCACGGCGCAGTCGTCACCCGGGCCCAGGAGCAGGCGCCGGTCGCCGGGGAACCTGAAATTTTTCTCTATGTGCTCAAGCAGGCGGGCTTCACCGGACTTTTTTTTCTTCATACCTGCGTCCTCACGCGCCTTATGGCCGCCGGCAGGAAATCCGCCAGTTCCCCGGCCAGCACGCAGCGCTCAGTGAATTTTTTAGCCGCCAGGTCTCCGCAAAGCCCGTGCAGGTACACGGCCAGGGCGGCGCTTGAGAAAGCCGTATCCGCCGTAAAGCCCAGCCTGGTCCCCGCCTGCGCGAAGAAACCGGCGCATAGCCCGGCCAGCACGTCACCGGAGCCGCCCTTCGCGAGAGCGGGACCGCCGGTAGCGTTCAGGAGCAATTTATTCCCGGAACAGACAAGGGTGCCCGCTCCTTTGAGCACGGCTATACCTCCGGTGAGGGAGGATAGTTTAAGCGCGGCCGCGGCCCGGTCGGTTATTTTCAGCCGTAAAAGCCGGGCTGCCTCACCGGGATGCGGGGTGAATATCGCCGGGTATGCCGGCCTTAAAATTTTGCCGGAAGCCGCTATAGCATTGAGCGCGTCCGCGTCGATAACGGCCGGGAGGCGGAGCGTTTTCAGGAGTTTGAGCGCGAAAGCCGCGGCGCCAGGCGAGGAACCCAGGCCCGGGCCGATAAGCAGGACGTCTATCTTTTTATCCGCGGCAAGACGGGCCACGCCGGGAGAGGCCGAGGCGGAAAAGGCTCCGCCGGAGCAGGAGGCGCCGTAAACCATGGCCTCGGGAACCGCGCAGGCGATTATCTTTCTTTCGCTCTCGGGGCAGGAAACCGTGACCAGCCCCGCTCCCGCCTTAAGGGCCGCGCGCGCGGCCAGCACGGCCGCGCCGGCCATGCCGCGCGAACCGGCCACCACCAGCACGCGGCCGTAATCGCCCTTGTGCGACGCGGGTCCGCGCGCCGGCAGCAGGGGCCTGAGCATGCGCGCCGTGATCTTAACCGTTTTCATTTTAAGGCTATTACCGCGGCGCAGGCATAGCGGCCCGTATGGGATATGGAAACCATCAGCGAAACTCCCGGGAAGCCCTTCACCTTCACCAAAGGCCGGCCGCTCAAGGTATTCTCCACCTCTATATCTTTCAGCGCCAGGTCTTTCGCGTCCAGCGCCTTGATGACGGCTTCCTTGACCGCGAAGCGCGCGGCCAGCCGCTCGTAATTGTTGAGGTGTTTCAATGAATAAGCGAGTTCCTTCGGAGTAAAACAGCGCCGCAAAAAACCCGGGCTGCGGACGGCCAGACGGCGTATCCTGGAGACTTCGGCAAGGTCTACGCCCAACCCGATAACCGCGGGAGGCCTGATTTTCTTTTTGGATGGCATGGGGATCGGGGCCTCTAGCGGACCGTGACGCTCTTGGCCAGGTTGCGCGGCTTGTCTATGTCGCACTTTTTGGCCAGCGCCACGTGGTACGCGAAGATCTGCAGGGGGATCACGGTCAGCATGGGGGTAAAAAGTTCGTCCGCCAGCGGCAGCGTGATATAGCGGGAGGCCTTTATGACCTTTTTCGAAGCGGAGTCGACTATGGCCACCACTTCGGCGCCGCGCGCCTTGGCTTCCTCGACATTTCCGGCCATCAGCTCAAGGGCCCGGCCCGAAGGGGCCACGGCCAGGAGCGGCATGCCTGCGTAGATTATGGCTATGGGCCCGTGCTTCATCTCGCCGGCCGGGTATCCCTCGGCGTGCACGTATGAAATTTCCTTTATCTTAAGCGCGCCCTCAAGGGCGATGGGATAATTTATGTGCCGGGAAATAAAAAGGAAATGCTCGCTCGAGGCGAAGCCCTGCGCCACTTTTGCGATCTCTTTTTCCTGCTCAAGGATCTCCTCGATGAGGCGCGGCATTTTCAGGAGGTTCTCGGCGTAGCTCCTGGCGTCAGTTTCAAGCAGGAGGCGCCGCGCGGCCGCAAAATGCCCGGCAAGCAGGTAGATGGCCGCAAGCTGTCCCATGAAAGCCTTGGTGGAGGCCACTCCTATTTCCGGCCCGCAGTGCGTGTGCAGCACGTAATCGGCCTCGCGCGTCAGGGTGGAGCCGACAGTATTGGTTATAGCGAGCACCTTGGCGCCCGAGGCCCTGGCCTCGCGCACGGCAAAAAGAGTGTCGGCGGTCTCCCCGGACTGCGAAATGGCCACCACCAGGGTTTTATCCGACAGCAGCCCGGCCCTGTCGGTGAACTCCGAGGCGATGTCCGCCGAGGCGGGCACACCGAAATTCTCGAACAGCACGCGCCCGACCAGGCAGGCGTGGTACGCCGTACCGCAGGCTATGAACTGCACTCCCGAGAACGATCTCATGGCATCGGCGGAAAGCCCTATCTCGCGGCGAAGGATATCGCCGCCCAGCGGCAGCAGCCTCCCCCGCAGAGTGTTCTCGACAGCCTCGGCCTGCTCGTGTATTTCCTTGAGCATGAAGTGCTTATAGCCGCCTTTCTCCGCCATCGTGGAATCCCACTGTATCGTGACGCAATCCTTAGAGATCTTCTTGCCCTGGAAAGTATAAAAATCAACGCCGTCCTCTTTTACGGCGGCCATCTCGCCGTCGTTAAGGAAAACCACGCGTTTGGTGTGCTTGAGGAAGGCGGACACGTCCGAGGCTATAAAGTTCTCGCCCTTACCCAGCCCCACCACAAGCGGGCTGTACATGCGCGCCGCGAGCAGCATATGGGGGCAGCGCGCCCAGATAACGGAGAGCGCGAACGAGCCTTTAATATCAGCGAGCATACGGCGGAAAGCCTCGAAAAATACCGGCTCAAGCATATCGGAGCGCACGGCTTTTTCCTGCACGTGCAGGGTCTTGAGCTTTTCCTCCAGCAGGTGGGCTATAACTTCGGTATCGGTTTCAGACTTGAACTTATGCCCCGCGAACAGCAGCTGTTCCTTCAGCTCGAGGTAATTCTCGATTATGCCGTTATGTACCACCACCAGCTGGGAGGCGCAGTCGGTGTGCGGATGGGCGTTATCCTCCGAAGGGACGCCGTGCGTAGCCCAGCGCGTGTGCCCTATCCCGATGCGCGCGCCCTTTACAGGCTCCGCTGCCACCAGCTTGTCCAGGGCGCCCACGCGGCCGCTCACGCGGCGCAGGTAGAGGGAATTCCTGGCATCTATCACCGCTATGCCGCAGGAATCATAGCCGCGGTACTCGAGCCTCTTGAGCCCGTCTATCAGGATGTCGGTAGTTTTATTGCCGCCGATGTAGCCGGTTATTCCGCACATAAAGGATTCATTCCGGATTCAAGATTATAAGATTTAAGATTACAAGATTGGGGAGCGCGGTATTACGGATCTTATCTTCAATCTTCAATCTTTAATCTTTAATCTTTAATCTTCAATCTTTAATCTTTAATCTTTAATCTTCAATTTTCAATTTTCAATCTTGAATCTTCAATTGTTTCCCTATTGTATGAGCCTTTTCATTTCGGCCACGGCGTTCTTCAACCCTACGAACAGTCCGCGGGAAATTATCGAGAACCCTATATTGAGGCAGTCCATGCCCTCGATGCGCGCCACCTGCATGACGTTGTAATAGTCCAGGCCGTGTCCGGCGTGCAGTTCCATTTCCAGTTCCTTGACCAGGAAGCCGGCGAGCTGGAGTTTTTCCAGCTCCTTCGCCTGTAATTTCTTGCCCCAGGACTCGGCGTATTTCCTTGTGCATAGCTCTATGCTGTCCGCGCCCATATTATGGGCGGCCCGTATCGCCTGCGGCTCAGGGTCGGTGAAAATGCTGACCGCTATTCCCGCCGCGGACAGGTTCTTTATGACCTTCGCGATGTCGGGACGCTTGCCGTCCAGTTTCATACCGCCCTGCGTGGTGAGTTCGCGGGGGCTTTCCGGCACCAGACAGACTGAATCCGGGCGGACGCGCAGCGCTATTTTTTCCATCTCGGGCACGGCGGCCATCTCCATGTGCAATATGCCTTTAACGTCGGTGCGGACCCTTTCCAGGTCAGCTTCCTGTATGTGGCGGCGGTCCTGCCGCAGATGCATGACCACCATGTCGCCGCCGGAGCTGTAAACCACGCGGGCGGCTTCCACCGTATCCGGGTTCTTCTCTCCGCGCGCCTGGCGCAGAGTGGCGATGTGGTCGATATTAACGCCCAATTTAACATGCTTCATAAAACCTCCATTAAAAACCCGAGCTCGAATCGTCGGCCGGAGGGCCGTCAGATCTTCTTGACCAGCGCGCCGGAATGCTTCTTGTAATGTGCCAGGATGTCATCGGCTATGGCCTGTATTTCCGCCCGCGACTCTCCCTCCACCAGCAGGCGCAGCAGGGGCTCCGTCCCGGAGTAACGTATAAAGATACGGCCATTGCCCTTCAAGTCTATCTCGAAACCGGAAATTTTATCGTTAAGGCCGGCCACGTGTTCCAACGGCGGCTTGTGCGTCACCTTAACCGAACCCACAACCTGGGGATAGCGCCGCCAGCGGCGCCTGAACCAGCTGAACGGCCGTCCCATCTCCCGTACCGCGGCCAGCGTCTGCAGGGCGGTGAGAATTCCGTCGCCGGTAGGGGCGAATTCGCTGAAAATTATATGCCCGCTGGATTCCCCGCCTATCTTCAGGCCGTCTTTAGCCATGGCGTCGGACACGTTCTTGTCCCCCACCGGCACCTGCGTTACGCTGACGCCCTTGCCCTTCAGATATTTCAAAAGCCCGTAGTTGGACATGAAGGTGAGGGAAACCCTGTTCTTTGTCAGCCTGCCGCGCTCCTTCAGATATGGGGCCATGATGGCGACAATATCGTCGCCGTCAAGCTGGGAACCTGTTTCGTCGGCGAACATGCAGCGGTCAGCGTCTCCGTCGAGACTTATCCCGCAGAACGCGCCCCAGGCGGCCGCGGCGGCGGCCATTTTAGAAGTATGAAGCGCGCCGCATCCAACGTTTATATTCTTACCGTCCGGTTTGTCGCCTATCACCTTCACGGTGGCGCCCAGGTCCCTGAAAACGCGGGGGGCTATCTTATAAGCGGCCCCGTTGGCGCAATCCAGGAGTATTTTAACGCCTTTCAGACTGAAACCCGGAGGCAGCGTACCTTTGAGAAAATCCTCGTAGTCGCGCGTGAAATCTTTTTTATGAAGGCCGGGATGGTAAGGCCGGAAAGAGAGCGGCTTCCTGCCCAGCAGGAGTTTCTCTATCTTTCCCTCCAGGGCTTCGCTGAGTTTAAGCCCTTCGCTCGAGAAGAATTTTATACCGTTGAACTCGGGAGGATTGTGGCTTGCCGATATAACTATGCCGAAGTCGGCGTTCTCCCGCTTTACCAGGTAAGAGATGGCGGGCGTAGGGATTATACCGAGGTTTACCACCGTAAATTTACCGGCGCCAAGCCCTTCAGCCAGGTACTTCCGTATAAGTTTCCCCGAGGCGCGGGAATCCATGCCGATAAGGACGACCGGCTTGCCCGGGCCTTTTTTCTTGTAGGCGAGCGCCAGCGAGGCCGCGTAGCCTATCTTGCGTATAAAATCCGGGGTAAAAGGGTACTCCCAGGTGATCCCGCGTATACCATCAGTTCCGAAAAGTTTGCCCATTGTTATTGAACTGTCCCGTATGAAGACAATAATATAATTTTATATTATATCACCAGTGCATTAAAAGCCCGCTTTGCAGAGGGTGCGGGCGCGACATACCCGAAAGCCCGGCGGCTAATCCGCCTCGCCTTGGGAGGTGCGATAGCCGGGGTGCGACAGATGGAGGGATGGCCGAGTGGTTTAAGGCGCCGGTCTTGAAAACCGGTGTACGGTTAATCCGTACCGTGGGTTCGAATCCCACTCCCTCCGTTCGTTTTACGTGGTCACATCCCGCTTGGCGGGATTCGAACCCGGATTTACCGCTTCCGCTCTTATTGGCCGTATTTACGGTTCATGCTTCCGGTTTACATTCCCGGCCTAAATTTATATACATTTATAGCGGGGCGCTGATCATTTCCATAATGCGGTCAGATAACAGGGGAGGCTAAAGTTCGTGAAAATAACATTTATTTTCTTTTTATTTTCGCTGGGGCTGACGACCGCGTATGCATCGCCGGCTCCCGACGATGTAACTCCCGAGAACACACACCCGCTAGAAAGGTGCGTCAGGGTCGTGAATCCGGATAAATTCCCGGGTGTGGTCCTGATAGGCTACTTTACAAAATCCAATAACGGCGCGCCTGAAGCATACCAGGTAAAACCCAATACGTGTTTAACAAAGGGATACAAATTCAATTCGCTGAACTTATATTGGATGAAAAAAGAGGATTTTGATCCGGTCCGGCTGCCATACCTCGGCCCTTCGGATATGACTTTACTGCTGGAGCATATTGAACCTTACGGCGGTTACATCAACGCCTTTGATCCGCTGGTAAGGGAAGACATTGAATACTCCATCGCCGGATTTTCCGGCAAGAAATTGATATTTTACAGGTCCGGGAAGACCTCCCGGTACAATGACGGAAGCCAGAAAGTCGAAAGATTCACGAATAATATCGCAACAAGCGCCGTTCCGCCGCAAACGACCGCCTCCGCGCCCGGGGAAAAGGCGGCTGCGGCACCTTCGCTTGCGCCCGTCAAGAAAGGATACTGGCGGTCCATGGCCTGTTTTTTCAGGGGCTTGCTCGGCGGAACCTGCCGGTAGAGACCGGTTCTGCGCCGCGTAATATCAGAAAATAAGCTTGCACCTCATATCCCGGCAACGGGCAGCTCCACATAGAACACAGAACCTTTTCCCTCTTCGGATTCAACCCGTATAGTGCCGCCGTTCTTTTCTATTATGCGCTTAACAATGGGGAGACCTATCCCCTCACCTTTCTCCCCCTCCGCCGCTTTAAACCGGTAAAACAAATCCCATATACTATGAATATCCTCAGCAGGTATTCCGGAGCCGTTGTCGGCCACCGCGTAGACAGCCATCCCCCCCTTAACCGCCCCGGTCACATTTACCACCAGAGCGCGGCCTTTATGGCGATACTTCACGGCGTTGTCCAGCAGGTTGGTAAAAAGCTGACTTACCGCGCCCGGATCCGCCTTGCACCGGGGGAGGTCTCCAGGGATTATTTTAGCCCCGGCCTCATCCAGCTGGTAGCGCATGGAATCCAGAACCTTTTTTAAAAGTTCGTTCATCTCCAGCGTTTCGGGATTCATCACCATCCGCCCCATCCGCGACACTTTAAGCAGGCTGGCGATAAGCGAGTCCATCTTGCGTGCACTGGCCAAGATGAATTTCAGCGACTCGGGGATATGTTCTTTTACTAATTTTTCCAGTGTCCCCCTGGTTTCCGGCGTCAGGGGCACAGCGGCCAGCGCAGCATCCAGCTCCCCGGCATAAGACTCAAGACTCCGGCTGAAACCTTGAATATTCAACAGCGGTCCGCGCAGGTCGTGGGTGGTAATATAGAGAAAATTCTCCATTTCCTCGTTCTTTTTAATAAGATCCAGGTTCAGCTTTTGTATTTCAAGCTCCGCCTGCTTGCGTTCGGTTATGTCCCGGATTATCCCGCGATATGCGGTTATCACCCCATCCCTGTCCTTAACTGCGGTAAGGGAGCAGTAGGTAAGCATAGTGTCGCCATTCTTTTTCTTTACCGAAACTTCGTATTCCGCAGCTCCCTTCTCGTTCACCATTGAAATTATCCGCGCCCTGTCGGGAGGAAACGCGTAGACGTCCTTTGCCAGGTCCAGGTTCAGGATCTCCGTCTTGGTGTCGTAACCGAACATGCTGATCCCCTTCTTGTTCATGTCCAGGATCTTCCCTCCGGGAGAAGTGACAAAAAGACCGTCAAAAGACTCCTCGAAAAGGGTACGGTATTTTTCCTCGCTTTTTTTAACCAGCTCCTGCGTTCGCTTGCGATCGGTGATATCGACAAAGGTTACGATCACATGCACTATTGCGCCGGCGCTGTCCAGGACGGGGTCGGCATTCACCATAACCCACACATCCTCGTCGTTGCCGGGGCGGTGTACTCCGACAGTATAATACGCCAGCGAGCGGCGCGTGGCGAACACCCGGTTGACCGGGTATTCCGCATGGGGCATTATCGTGCCGTCCTCCCGGAAGAAATGCCACGCTGCGTTATCACATGATCTGCCTATCATCTCATCTTCAGTCAACCCGAGCAATTTTTGGGCCATCTGATTACAGATTAATATCCTGGTATCAGGTCCATGAACAATAACAGCGGCCCCGATCTTTTGGATCAATGTCTGGTATTTCTTTTCGCTCTCCCCGAATGCCTCTTCAGCCCTCTTGCGCTTGGTTATGTCCCGGCAGGTATAAAGCCTGGTACTGCCTTTTATATTTATCCTCTTTACGCTGACAAGCAGGGAACGTTTTTTCCCGGCTTTGCCGAAAACGTCCAGCTCGATATTGGACAGTTCCCGCAAATCATCCAATTCCGACGGAGCGAAAAGTTCTTTGCCGAACAGGATCGAAATATTACCGATCGCCTGGACTTCCTTCACGGACTAGCCGAAGATGATATCCACATTGGGGCAGACATATCTGAAAGATCCGGAGTCATCGGTCATAAATACGGCGTCCGAAATACTGCTAAGAGTAAGGCGGTGAAGTTCTTCGCTTTCCCGGAGCGCTTCATCAGCGCGCTTATGCTCCCCGATCTCCCGTTTAAGCCCCAGCATAGAATAAGCCATCGCCAGTACAAGCGCCATACAGAGGAGCTCCAGCAACAGCAGTTCCCACCCGATACCGCCCCTGCCGCAGCCGTAAAACAGAATAAACCCGTTCTCGGGCGGTGTCATAGGAACCCGGTAAACCATGCCTTCATCCAGGGGCCCGACAGGCGGCAACTCTGAAAAGACCTTCCCGGAAACATCCACTACCTTCACATTACACGTTTTACGAACCTTGGGCCCCACAACGGAATACAGCAGCTTCTCGTAAGAATATACGCCGCCGAACAATCCGAGGAAGGCCCCGTTATGAAAGACCGGCACCCATATTTCGAAGGACGGTTTCCCCTGGATAGCTTCGAACGGCCGGGTATAAACGGGTTGCCGTTGTTGCTTAGCCAGGTGTGAAGCGCGTTTTGGCTCCGGCAGATCAAGCCGCAATCCCAATATCTGTTTATTTGCGGCGAAGGGCGCCACATCGCGGACGACAAAATCCGCGTCCACCCATGTAATATTGATCATTTCCGGATGATCCGTGACATAACGCACGGCGCGCTCCTGGAACGACTTAGCGTCCATGTCGCCGCTGCCGCGCTCTTTTGCGAGCATAAGCAGATAGTCGCGAGTTCCGTTCAACTGCAGGTTGACAGTATTCTGCACCGCGCTGACATCAGCAGAGAGTTCCTCCTTTTCCAGCTTGTATGCGTTGCTGTGAAGGAACCAGAGAAGCATCGCAAAGGCAAATATAAATGAACCAAGAAAGATCGCCGGGGCAAACCACAAAGGATAGATATCCTCTCGTCCCCTATTGCGCCCGTCCTGGCAGGACCCCGGACCCCCCGATTGTGTATTTTCTTCGCTCATAAAGTGTGCTCCTCCGGCTTCGATTTCACGCTAACCTCTCTGGCCCCTCGCCGCACAGGTGCGGAACGCGGTGTCGGTAACAAAACCTGCCGTCTTCATGGCAAGTGAACAATAAAATACGAATCCGCTGCGCCCTGCAGACTCCGGGCGCACAGAAAGCTTTAAAAAGTTAAACAAAGACCCCCAGCGTCAATTATAACTCTAAAGAAAGATTCCCCGCAATTATTCATACGGCCGGAAGCCTGCTGTAAAGGACTTGCTCTGCAAACCAGGCGGCAGGCTTTTTTACCATGTTGCCGCGGACAAAATACCGTCAGCTGCGCCGGAACACCGCCGAGAACGGCCTGCCCGTCCGGTCCCCGCCCCTTCCGCTGGTTTTGCGGTATAAAAAAAGAAGACAGCCCGCGGCTGTCTTCTTTTTTTACAGGCAGGTTTTCAGCGTTTTATTGCCAGGCAGTCGTACATAGCCCGGTCCGCCTTGTAGGCCGAACGCGACCGTATAAAGACCCTGTAACCGCCCGCGTCGAAGTCCGGCCTGTCGCCTATGGGCCCGATCTCGGAAGTCTCGATCAGGCGCACCAGCTCAGCGTCCTGCGCCAGCGCCATAGGTTTGGCGCCTCCCCCCGTTATCAGGTAAAAAGGTATAAGCCGCTCCAGGCCCTGCGGCGTAACGCAGACCTGCCCGGTGGCCAGGGCGTGCTTGGCCTCCAGCTTTATCATGCGGGCCTTGGCCTGCGGCATAGTATTGTCTATCGAGGCCGAAACCCAGTTGAGAAGCTCGTTCCGGACGTCGTTCAGGGACGCGGCTTTTTCTATATTCTCTATACCCTGCCCCTTCTGTATGGCCTTGGCGAGCCCTGAAAGTTCCTTAAGGTAGGGCGTGCGCTGATTGCCCGGTATGTAATACATCACCAGCAGCCGCACCTTGCCGCCGTCGGCCGAGCCGTAGTCGATGCCTGACGGGCTCCAGCCTATGACCGAGAACAGGTCTCCGTCCGTGTCCACCCGGATATGCGGGCAGGCCCAGCCGAGGCCTATGCCGGTATTAGCCGACCTCTCCCGCTCAAGCACGCCCTCTGCTATGTCCACGCCGGGGCTTACCTCTGGTATAGCCTCCAGTATCGTGGCCATGTAGCGCAGGGCCTTTTCCTTGTCCGTCTCGGGCAGCTCTATCAGCCTGCCATCCTGAAGCGCGGTCAATATGCTTTTCATAATTAGTCGTCTCCGAATTTACGGTAGAACCAGGTTTTAACATTGTGCGTCAGCACCGCATAGATCAGGAGGAAACCGGTCAGCCACAGCCAGTACATTCCGGGCAGGGGCACGAAGCCGAGCTTGTCGGCGAAACGCGTGTATGGCAGAACGATGCCTATGGCCACGGCCATGACCGTGGCGAACACCATGGACATGCTGGGCGTGCTCTCGATGAAAGGTATCTTCTTGGTGCGTATGATATAAACTATCAGCGTCTGCGTCAGCAGCGACTCCACGAACCAGCCAGTATGGAAAAGTTTCTCGAGGTAAGCCTTGTCCAGCAGCGAAGTGCCGGAATGTGAAAAGGCGATGCAGCCGAAGAAATAAAGCATCAGGAAATATGTGGCGTAGTCGAAGATGGAGCTTATAGGGCCGACGACCAGCATGAATTTCTTTATATTGCCTATATTCCATTTCTTCGGCTTTTTAAGGTAATCCTCGTCCACTTTGTCCATCGGAATGCCCGTCTGCGAAATGTCGTAGAGCAGGTTGTTCATCAGTATCTGTATCGGGGCCATCGGCAGGAAAGGCAGGAAATAGCTGCCTCCGACCACGCTGAACATGTTGCCGAAGTTGGAACTGGCGCCCATCTTTATGTACTTGGTGATATTTCCGAAGACCCTGCGCCCCTCCGTTATCCCGTCCTCAAGCACCATCAGGTTCTTTTCCAGAAGAATAATATCGGCCGATTCCTTAGCCACGTCCACCGCCGTGTCTACCGAGATCCCCACGTCCGCCAGGTTCAGGGCGGGAGCGTCGTTTATACCGTCGCCAAGGAAGCCCACCACGTGCCCCGCCTTCTGGAGGCTCGCTATTATCTGTTCTTTCTGCGATGGGGAGAGGCGCGCGAACACGTTGCCCTTAAGGGCCGCCGCGAGGAATTCCTCCTCGCCCATGCCGGCCAGCTGGGAGCTGGTAAATATATTTTCCGAGTTCAAACCCACGTCGCCGCAGATCTTTTTCGTCACCAGCTCGTTGTCTCCGGTGAGTATCTTTATGGACACTCCCATCCTGGCAAGCCCGGCCAGCGCCTTGCCGGCGGAATCCTTGGGAGGGTCGAAGAAAGCGAGGTAGCCGAGCAGCACGAGGTCCCCCTCGTCGCGGGCTCCGAAGACCGTCTTGTCCATGGGGAATTCTTTATAGGCCACGGCCAGCACGCGGTAGCCCACCTTGGAGAGGCGTTCGTACTCCTCCATCAAGTCGCGCTTTATGACATCTATCAGCGGCAGGATCTCGTCGTCGAGCTGGTACGAGCCGCAGGCGCTGTACACGTCCTCCACGGAGCCCTTGGTGATCATGACGTGGGAGTCTTCGTACTCGATTATGACCGACATGCGCTTGCGCTGGAAGTCGAAAGGTATCTCGTCCACCTTGCGGCAGGTCCGCTCCACGTCCAGCTCCGTGTGCGAAAGGATGGCGCGGTCCAGCAGGTTCCTGAGCCCCGTCTGGTAATAGCTGTTCATGTAGGCGTAGCGCAGCACGTCGTCGCTCTCGTGATCCGTAACGTCCACGAATTTTTCGAGCACTATGCGGTCCTGCGTCAGCGTACCGGTCTTGTCCGTGCAGAGTATGTCGATAGCGCCCAGGTTCTGTATGGAGTTGAGGCGCTTCACTATCACCTTTTTCTTGGACATCACCAGCGCGCCCTTGGAGAGGTTCACGGTGAGTATCATCGGCAGCATTTCCGGAGTCAGTCCCACGGCCACCGACATAGCGAAGAGCAGCGCGCTCATCCAGTCGCCCTTGGTCAGGCCCACGATCAGGAACACGCAGCTGACCATCACCACCATAAAGCGTATCATCAGCCAGGTGAAATCCTGTATGCCCTTGTCGAAACTGGTGAGCACCTTCTCGCCCGCGAGTTTCGCGGAGATGGAGCCCAGGTAGGTGCGCTCGCCGGTATTCACGGCCACGCCGCGGGCCGTCCCGCTCACTACGTAGCTGCCCTGGAAGCAGGCATTGGAAAGCTCTATAACGCTCTGCGGCTCCGGCCCTGCGGGCTCGGCAGTCTTCTCCATGGGCATGGATTCGCCGGTAAGGGCCGACTGGCTTAAAAAGAAATCTTTTGCCGTGATCAGGCGGAGGTCGGCCGGTATTATGGCGCCGGCGTGCAGCACCACCACGTCGCCAGGCACCAGGTCCACGGTGGGGATCTCCTCTTCTTTCCCGCCGCGGATCACAAGCGTGTTGGCCTGCACCATCTTCTGCAGCTGCTCCACCGCTTTGCTGGAGCGGGTCTCCTGTACATAGGAGAGCACCACGCTCAGCAAAACCATGCCGCCCACCACTACGGCCGAACGCACGTCCCCTATCCAGAGGGAAATGCCTCCTATAACCAGCAGCTGTATGGCCAGCGGGTTCTTAAAGCGTCCCAGTATCTCGAAAATAAAAAATTTCTTCTCTTTTTTGAAAGCGCGTTGAAACCGTGGCGCTCCCTGGCCAGCTCCGCCCCCGCGGCGGTAAGGCCGTCCCTGGAGGTTTCAAGTTCGTCCAGGACTTTCTCCGCGGGCGCCGAACACATTTCCAGCAGGCGCCTGTCGTTTACAGAAAGCATCGCGGCCTGGGATTTGACCCCCTGCCTTACCCGGGAAGGAACGAGCTTCGTGAAAGACAATCTCATAATATAGAATTAT
>CAISZM010000021.1 GCA_903889965.1 uncultured Elusimicrobia bacterium | reverse complement strand
GAATCTTACAATCTGATAATCTGGAATCTTACAATCTGATAATCTGGAATCTTACAATCTGATAATCTGGAATCTTACAATCTTGAATCTATAAAGCGGAACCTTATGTGCGGAATATGCGGAATTTATAAATACGGCTCGGGCCTCCCGGTGGAAAGGGGGGACCTTAAGGCCATGAACGACCTGCTGGTGCACCGCGGGCCGGACGACGAGGGCTATTACGAGCGCGGGAACGTGGGCCTCGCCATGCGGCGGCTGTCCATCATAGACCTGGCTACGGGGCGGCAGCCCATCTCGAACGAGGACGGCAGCCTCTGGGTGGTCCTGAACGGCGAGATCTACAATTACCAGGAATTGCGCGAGGGCCTGCTGGCCCGCGGCCACGTTTTTAAGACGAAAAGCGACACCGAGGTCATAGTCCACCTCTACGAAGAGAAAGGCGAGGCTTTCCCCAGAGAGCTGCGCGGCATGTTCGCCGCCGCCATCTGGGACGACAGGAAGAAAAAACTGGTGATAGCGCGCGACCGCATAGGCAAAAAACCGCTTTTTTACGCCGTAACGCCCTCCTGTTTCGCCTTCGCCTCGGAGCTGCGTTCTCTGCTCACCATCAACGATTTGCCGCGGGAGATAAATCCCGCGGCCATAGACGCCTACCTTACGCTCCAGTATATCCCCAGTCCGATGAGCATCTTCAAAGGTGTGTATAAGCTCGAGCCCGCCTCCGTCCTGGTTTTTGAAAAAGGCGCGCTGAGGACCGAAAAATACTGGGACCTGCCGGCGGGGGCGCCGAAGCTTACAGGCGTGCCGGTGCCGGAGCTTAAAGAGCGCCTGAAGGCGGAAATGTCCGAGGCGGTCAAGATCCGGCTGATGTCCGAGGTGCCGCTGGGCGCCTTTCTTTCGGGCGGCATAGATTCCTCCATAGTGACCGCGCTGATGGCGCGCAATTCCTCCGCGCCGGTAAAGACCTTCTCTATAGGCTTTAAAGAAGAAAAGTTTTCGGAGCTGGGCTACGCGCGGCAGGTGGCCGAAATGTACGGCACCAAGCACACCGAGTTCACGGTGGAAGCCCACATGGCGGACGTGCTGGAAAAGATAGCCTGGCATTACGGCGAGCCCTACGCCGACTGCAGCGCGCTCCCCTCTTATTTCGTCTCGCGCGAAACGCGCAGGGACGTCACCGTGGCGCTGAACGGCGACGGCGCCGACGAGGCCTTTGGCGGCTATCTGCGCTATGTGGGTATGAAGGCCGAGCGGCTGATAGCCCCGGCTCCCCGCTGGGCGAAGGCCGCGGCGCTGAAGGCCGTGGGCTTTATGCCTAAGACCGCGCCTTTTAATTTTTCCTGGCGGCTGGAGAAATTCCTTAAATTCTCTATGATGAACACTCTGGAGCGGCGCTACCTCTCCACCATTTCTTTCTTCGGGCCGGGAGAGACGGACGGGCTTTACAGCGGCAAGTTCGCCGGCCTGCTCGGAGCGGACAAGAATTACGGCGAACGCTACCTCTCTAAATTTTTCGCGCTTAACCCGGATGAAGACCTGCTGAACCGGATGAGTTATACTGACCTCCGTTCCTACCTGCCGGAATGCCTGATGACCAAGATGGATATCGCCTCCATGGCCAATTCGCTGGAGACGCGCTCGCCTTTCCTGGACCACAAGGTGCTCGAGTTCGCCTTCAGCCTGCCAGGAAACTTAAAACTTAAGGGCCTGAACAAGACCAAGTGGATATTGAAGGAAACCTTCCGGGACATGCTGCCTCCGGGTATTTACAGGCGTGGCAAGATGGGTTTCGGCGTACCGCTGGGGATATGGTTCCGGGGCGAACTTAAGGATTACTGGACCGGGGTCTGCCTTTCCGAGAAGGCGCTGGGCCGCGGCTATTTCAAGCCCGAGGCGCTTACCCGGCTTTGGAACGAACACCAGGGGGGGCTGCGCGACCACGGCTACAAGCTTTGGGCGCTCCTGATGCTGGAGCTCTGGCACCGGCAGTACGCGGACGGATTCAGGATTGAAGATTGAAGATTCAAGATTCAAGATTGCCGCGTTAAGAAGAGGGAGTTGGATTTAAATTCTATATTCTAAATTTGGGGTGGTGGGATATGAATATTAAGAGTTTTGAGGAGATGGAAGTTTGGCAATTATCCAGGGTGTTGGTGGCAAAAATATATCTGCTAACATCCGGGAATGGCTTCTCCAAGGATTATGCGCTGAAAGATCAGATGCGGCGTTGCGCGGTATCCGTAATGTCGAATATAGCCGAAGGGTTTGAAAGACATACCAATAAAGAGTTTGTGAGTTTTCTTTTTATCGCCAAAGGTTCATGCGGGGAGTTTAGGAGCCAGCTGTATGTGGCTTTGGATTGCGGATATGTTGCCGAGGGGGAATTTAAAGAATCTTACGAGTTGTGTAATAAAATTTCCAAATCAATATCCGGCTTCATAAAATATCTATCTCAGCGTAAATAATCTTTTCGGTTAATCTTCAATCTTAAATCTTATAACCCAGTAATCTTACAATCTGATAATCTGACAATCTGACAATCTGACAATCTGATAATCTTCAATCTTATAATCTATGCGTATCGTATTGATCAATCCTGATATTCCGTGGAACGCGGGGAATATCGGCCGGTCCTGCGTGGCTACCGGCACGGAGCTTGTTTTCGTGGGAAAAATGGGTTTTGACCTGAGCGCCAAGGAAATACGGCGCTCCGGCCTGGACTACTGGCAGTTCCTCAAATATTCGGTGTTCAAGGATTTCGAGAGTTTCCTCGGCTCCCTGCCGGAAAACCCGTCGTTGCTCTTTTTCTCCACGCGCGGCGGGACCAGTTATTGGCAGGCGCCCTACAGGGAAGATTCCTGCCTTATCTTCGGCGCCGAGACAGCCGGTTTCCCCGACTGGATATACGAAAAGTACGCCGACAGGCTCTACAGGATCCCCATGTGGTCCGACCGGGTGCGCTCTCTCAACCTTTCCACCTCCGCCGGCGTGGCCCTTTACGAGGCGCTCAGGCAGACGGGCAAGGCGGTTTGACGCGGAACCGTAAAATGCCGCAAATGGGGCGACGCCGGCCGCCTCAGCCTGCCGGAAAATACTGAAACAGGTATGCTAATAACTGCCGGGACCGCTCCCGGGCCTTCAGTTATTTTGCGGATTATCCTTCCAGCCAGTGAGGAAAGCGGCGCTTTTTTGCTATTTTCAGGGTTTCCCGGCCGAGCGTTGCCTTATTATTATGAATAATATAAGATTTACTTTGCGGGGCGCGCAACGCCTTGCCGCCTCGTGTTTTTAATGATATTTGCCGGGCCAGCCGGGGAGTAAATAATGAAAAAGTGCCTTATTTGTTCGGAGGACATAAACCCTTTCATGTCTTTCGGTAAAATGCCGATCGCCAACGGTTTTCTCCCGCCGGAACAGTTTAAGGACGAACCGTTCTTCAAGTTGGACGTGGCTTTTTGCGAAAGCTGCAAAATGACGCAGCTTACCGAGCTGGTGGACCGCGAAAAGATGTTCCATGAAAACTACGCTTTCTTTTCCTCCACCTCCGCCAGGATGGGCGAGCATTTTAAAGAGTTCGCAGGTTTTGTAAAAGACAGATACCTGCCGGCAAAAGACCCTTTCGTGGTGGAGATCGGCAGCAACGACGGGATCATGCTGCGTAATTTCGCGGACGCCGGCATGAGGCATCTGGGGATAGAGCCCTCGGCCAACGTGGCCAAGGTGGCCTCGGACAAGGGCATAAACACCGTCTGCGAATTTTTCGACGAAAAAGCCGCGGAGCGGATAGTGGCCGCCCACGGGCGGGCTGACGCTTTCCTGGGCGCGAACGTGATGTGCCATATCCCGTATATGCATTCGGTGCTGGCCGGGATAGATATTCTTCTTAATCCAATGGGCGTGGTGGTTTTTGAGGATCCGTACCTCGGGGATATCCTTGAGAAGACTTCCTACGACCAGATCTACGACGAGCACGCTTTTTACTTCTCGGCAGTTTCTGTAAGTGCCATGTTCGAAAGGCATGGTTTCGAACTGGTGGACGCGCTGCCGCAGAACGTACACGGGGGCTCCATGCGCTATGTGCTGGCGCGCAAAGGCGCCCGGAAGGTTTCCGCGGCCGTAGCGGCTATTTTAAAAAAAGAAGAGGCGCTGGGTATCGGCCGGCCGGAAACTTATGAGCGTTTCCGGCTCAATGTGGAGGCCTCCAGGGTCGGGCTTGTGAAGCTGCTCAAAGAACTTAAGCTGGCAAGGAAAAGCGTAGTCGGCTACGCCGCCACTTCGAAGAGCACCACGGTGCTCAATTACTGCGGTATCGGCCCGGACCTGGTGGAGTATATCAGCGACACGACCCCGATAAAACAGGGTAAATTCGCGCCGGGTTCCCATATCCCGGTGCGGCCTTACTCCGAATTCAAGGCTAAATACCCGGACTACGCTTTGCTTTTCGGCTGGAACCACGCCGCGGAGATAATGGAGAACGAGAAGGATTTTAAGAAAGCCGGCGGCAAATGGATAGTCTACGTGCCAAAGGTTCAGGTCCTGTAATGATAAACTGCAGCGATCCCAGGGCTCAATACGAGGCCCACAAAGCCGAGATAGACAAAGCCGTGCTGGACGTCATGTCCGGAGGCCGCTATATACTTGGCGGCGAAGTGGAGCTGTTCGAAAAGGAATTCGCGGCCTATACGGGAGTAAAACACGCGGTCGGCGTAGGGAGCGGCACCGACGCTTTGAATGTCGCCCTGAGGGCCATGGGCATAGGGCCGGGGGACGAGGTGATTACCGTTTCTCACACCGCTGTCGCCACCGTGGCCGCCATAGAAATGGCCGGGGCCGCCCCGGTATTTGTGGACATTTCCCCGTCCGATTTTACGATGGACCCGGGCAGGCTCGAGGCCGCCGTAACGCCGCGCACCAGGGCGGTCATCCCGGTGCATATTTACGGCCAGACCGCCGACATGCCGGCCATAATGAAAATAGCCCGCCGGCGCGGGCTCAAGGTGATAGAGGACTGCGCGCAGGCGCACGGCGCGGAGTGCGGGGGAGGGAAGGCCGGTTCTTTCGGAGACATGGCCTGCTTCAGTTTTTATCCCACGAAGAACCTCGGCGCCATAGGCGACGGCGGAATGTTGGTTTCGAACGACGACGCTTTAGCCGCGCGCGCCAGGTCGGTAAGGCAATACGGCTGGACGCGGCGCTATGTCAGCGATATTCCCGGCATCAATTCCAGGCTGGACGAGATCCAGGCGGCGATACTCAGGGTAAAATTGCGCTACCTGGACGCCGATAACGCCGCCAGGCGCAGGTTCGCGGCCGCGTACGGACAAGGTTTAGCCGGAACCGGCCTCGTTTTGCCTTCGGCGGTGAAGGGCCGCAAGCATGTTTTCCACCTTTACGTGGTGCGTTCCGCCCGCAGGGACGAGCTTTGCGCCCATCTTAAGGAAAAAGGCGTGGGGGCATTGGTGCATTACCCGGTGCCGGTGCACCTGCAGCCGGCGTATTCCCGTTTTCCGTCCTCCGGTCTTGCCGAAACCGAAAAGGCGGCCGGCGAGATACTCTCTCTTCCGATGTACCCGGAACTTCCCGAAAAGGACCTGCAAGCCGTGGCCGCCGCCGTGAAGGAATTCCGGCCTTAGGAAAGAGAAAATGATAGAAGGCGTAAAAATAATAGATCTCGCGACACATTCCGACGAACGCGGTTTTTTTCGCGAACTTTTCCGCGCCGGCGACGGCTCGCTGCCCGCCGGGTTAGCGCAATTGAGCCATTCCATGGTGCATAAAGGCGTTCTCAAAGCCTGGCATGCCCACAACAGGCAGGAGCAGTGGAATTACGTGGCCTGCGGCCTGCTCAAGGTCGCCCTGCACGACAACAGGCCCGGGTCGGCCACCCGCGGCAAAACCATTGAGTTCCTGGCGGGAGATGGCCAGCCCGCGCGGGCGTATTTTTTTCCTCCCGGCGTACTTCACGGCTACAGGTGCCTCGCCGGCCCCGTCCACATTTTTTACGCCACCTCCGGCGTATATGACCCGGAAGGCGACGAGGTGCGCATCCCGGCGGACGACACCTCCATAGGTTATGACTGGGGGAAAAGTCCCGCGCAGGAATAAGAAGCCGCGGTTCGTTCTTCCGCGGTTGTTCCCAGTTCCGGGACATGGGCGGGCGCGGATCAGGAAGGGAAATATCGTGAGCAGGGAAAAAACAAGATCCATTTCCGGATATTCCGGCAAGAATATCCTCATTACCGGCGGCAGGGGCTATATCGCGGCCAGTGTCGTCGAAGCCCTGAAGGGCGTCATGTGCTCGATCGAACTGCTTGACAGGAGCCCGGCTCCCGTAAAAAGGCCGAAGACCTTGGCGCGGGTGACGGACATCGCAGCGGATATCAGGGATCCGCGCATTTGGCGGAAGGTTCTAAAGGGGATAGACGTCGTTTTTTACTTTGCGGGGCAGACAAGCGTAAAGGTGGCGGATATGGACCCGCTCTGCGATCATTCTGTCAACGTACTTCCTTTCCTGGAGCTCCTTGAAACCTGCAGGAAGGTGGGCTCCCGCCCGGTTATCATATTCGCGGGTACTGTTACCTCGGCCGGCATCCCGGAAAAACTGCCGGTGGACGAGACCTTCCAGAAAGATCCGGCAACGTTTTACGACCTGCACAAATTAATGGCGGAGCAGTACCTGCGGTACTATTCGGAACTTGGCGCGGTACGGGGAGCGATATTGAGGCTGGCCAATGTGTACGGCCCGGGACCGCGAAGCAGCAGCGCGGACCGCGGCATACTGAACCAGATGATATGGAAAGCGCTGAAAGGCGAAGATATCACCCTGTACGGCTCGGGGAAGCCCATACGCGATTACATCTATGTCGGCGACGTGGCGGACGCCTTCCTGGCGGCGGGGCTTAACGCCGACAAAGTGAACGGCCGCAGTTTTATAATCGGGAGCGGGCGCGGATATTCGCTAGGCGACGCGTTCCGCCTGGTTCGCGAAAGGGCAGCAAGAAGGACCGGGAAAATGTCGCGGATCGTGCGGGTAAAACCGCCGGTGGCCTCCTCCGCGGCAGATGCCAGGAATTTTATCGCCGACCCGCGCCTTTTCGCAAGAGCGACCGGCTGGCGGCCGCGGTACGACATGGCCGGGGGCATAGACGCCGCCATAGAGTATTATCTCGGAAACGGGTCCTGAAGCCCGGTTCGAAAAGGCGAAAATAATGGATGAGATGAAAAACAAGAAAGTCCTTATCACCGGCGGCCTGGGGTTTATCGGCAGCAATCTCGCGCACAAGTGCGTCGAGCTTGGAGCCGAAGTCACTATCTACGACTGCCTGGACCCGCGCTCGGGCGGGAACATGCACAATATCCACGGTATACATGACCATGTCGCGCTGATCCTCAATGACATACGGAATTTTGAGGGGCTATGCGCGTGCATCACAAAAAAAGACATCGTTTTTAATTGCGCGGCCTACACCTCGCATCCCAACTCCATGAAGGACCCGTATGTCGACATCGACGTGAACTGCAAAGGGACCATTAACCTCCTGGAAGCCGCCCGCAGGTTCAACCATGACTGCCGGATAGTGCATGTCGGGACGAGCACCCAGATAGGCAGAATGCAGCTGAACCCCGTGGACGAAAAGCACCCCGAATTCCCGGCCGATATATATTCGGCAAACAAGAGCGTTTCGGAAAAATATGTGCTTATCTACGGCAATGCCTACAAAATGAAGAACACCGTGGTGCGTGTGGCGAACGTCTTCGGTCCGCGCTCCAGCATTAAAAGTCCCGACCTGGGGTTCATAAATTATTTTATCGGGCTGGGCTTCCAGGGCAAAGACCTGCCGGTCTACGGGCAAGGCGGACAATTGCGGAACATAACTTATGTGGACGATTGCGTCGAAGCGCTGGTGCTGGCGGCACAGGATCCGCGCAGCGCCGGCGAGGTGTTCTTCGCCGTGGCGGACAGGCAGTTCAGCATAGCGGAAATAGCGGGCGAGATAGCCGGGAATATCGGCGGAAAGGTGAAGTTCATCGAGTGGCCCCGCGAGCGGGAGATCATCGAGATAGGCGACGCCGTGATAACGAACCGGAAAATAAGAGAGACGCTGAACTGGGCGCCCCGGCACGGCCTGGCCGAGGGCCTGGTTAAAACAAAGGCGTATTTTTCCCAATGCTTAAACAAGTACCTGTGACCATGGATAAAACGCAAGCGGCATCCCGGGGCCTTCGCATACTGGTAGTGCTGGAGATGGGGCGGCAATTCCCCAGCGGCTTTCTGCGCGGTCTTATCTACAAGGACAGCTTCGCCGCCGCGGGTCACACGGTCACATATGTAAATCATAATTTTACCGGCCCGCTCCTTTGGCGCCTCCCGCCCTTATTCAGGCTCTATCGTTACCTCAGCCAGGTTCGTATAGCCAGGCTCGCGAAGTCCTCCGATGTCGTCTATCTTTGCAAGGTGCAGTCGCTGGACCTTATAGCCCGCCTCCGCAGCCGCTCCAAGGCCAGGCTGGTGCTGGACGTAACCGACGCCGTGTGGCTGCCGCGCTACGCTAACCCCGATTTCCACAAGGTATTGCCCCTGCTGGACGCGGTTACCGCCGATAATGAGCAGACCGCGGCTTATGTCAGGCGGTTTAATCCTAATTGCGTCGTGGTTCCCGACCGCCCGCAATTGGAAGCGTTCGATAAGCGGCGCGGGTCGGCCGCCAAAAGCCAGGATGGGACGGTTACGCTGGGCTGGGTGGGCAGCGACAGCACGCTGTATAATCTTTACGTGGTCTGGGAAGCCCTGGAGCGCCTTTTCGCCAAATATCCCTATCTTCACCTGCGCCTGCTCGGAGTTGGGAAAAATCCCCGCCTTCTGCCGGCGTTCGAGCGCGTGAGGTATTCATCCGTTCCGTCTTACACACAGGCTGAAATGATAGACGAAGTGTTGAAAATGGACATAGGGATTTTTCCGCTCCAGGACGTGGAGGCTTCGCGCGTGCGGGGCGTGCTGAAGGCGGCCGTGTATATGAGCGGCGGGGCCGCCGCGGTCTGTTCTCCCGTCGGGCAGTGCGCGGACCTTATTAAGGACGGCTTTAACGGGATGCTGGCAGCTTCCTCCGGGGAATGGGAGAGTAAACTGGAGAAACTGATAGTCGACGTCGAATTGCGCAAAAGTATAGCGGCCTCCGGCCTGGAAACCGTCAGGTCGCGGTATACGCTGGACAGATCGTTTTCTATATTGCGTTCCGTGCTGGAAGGAGCAAGTCATGGCTGAAGTTCACGCGGCTAAAGGCGGCAAACTGGTAATCACCGGGGCTCTGGGGCACATAGGTTCCCGGCTTATACGCAGCCTGCGCGCCGGGGCTTACGGCGAGGTGCTCCTGCTGGACAACCTGTCTACGCAGCGCTATTGCTCGCTTTTCGACCTTCCCCGTGATATACCGTTCCGCTTCATCGAAGCCGATGTCTGCACGGTGGACCTTAAAGCGCTTTTCGCCGGCGCCGACGCGGTGATACATCTCGCCGCCATAACTAACGCCGCCGGCAGCTTCGATAACCAGGCGCAGGTGGAGCTGGTAAATTATAAGGGAACCGAGCGCGTGGCTAAAGCCTGCGCGGATCGCGGCTGCAAGCTTATCTTTCTGTCCACTACCAGCGTGTACGGTACCCAGGCCGATGTGGTGGATGAAAATTGCGGCCCCGAACAGCTGAAGCCGCAGAGCCCGTATGCGGACAGCAAGCTGCGGGCCGAGCGCCTGCTTACTGCAATGGGGGCCGGGGAAGGTCTTAAATTTATTATCTGCAGGTTCGGCACCATTTACGGCACTTCCATAGGAATGCGTTTTCACACGGCGGTGAACAAGTTCGTCTGGCAGGCCTGTAACGGCATACCGATAACCGTTTGGCGCACGGCGATGGCGCAGAAGCGTCCTTACCTGGACCTGGGCGACGCCGTGAGGGCTATAGGGTTCATACTCGAGACGGGCCGTTTCGACAACCAGGTCTATAACGTGCTGACGGATAATTCCTCCGTGGGCGAGATAGTGGATATTATCAGGGAATTCGTTCCGGGCCTGAAAGTGGAGCTCGTGGACGCCGCCATCATGAACCAGCTGTCCTATACGGTGCTGTGCGATAAATTCCGCGCCCTCGGCTTCGAGTTCAAGGGGAATATGAGGGAGGGGATAGGGGAAACCGCGCGGCTTTTGCGGGGTATGCGGGCAAAGTGTTCGTCCGGCGGCGGGATCCGGTGATGACCGGAGGAGACGGTCATCATACGGAAGGGATGAGCCGGCTTTTAGGGCCCGCCATTATAGTTACTCTTTTCGGTTTGGCCGGGCCGGCTATCAATTTCTTTACCCAGGTCCTGATCTCGGCCGTCTTCGGCGCCACCGCGCAGATGGACGCCTTTCTGGCGGCTGTCGCCCTGCCGCAGTACGTGATAACCGTGCTGGTAGGCTCGCTCGGTTTTGTTTTTATCCCCGTTTTCATCCAGCGTACGGCCGCAAAACACGACGATGAGGCCTGGCGGCTGGCAAGCACGGTTTTAAACCTCTGCCTTATCGTTCTGGGGGTGCTGGCCGCGGTCTGCATGGTATTCGCCGAACCCCTTCTTCGTGTTTCCGCCCCGGGACTTAGCGAGGAGTCCCTGAGGCAGGCGGTCGTGGTGGCGCGGATCAGCTGGCCTGTGATCATCGCGTCCGGAGCCACGGCTCTGCTGACCGGGATCTACCAGGCCAAGCATCGTTTCGGGTGGGCATCCGCCGTCACGGTCATAGGCGCCGGACTGAACATGGCGCTTCTCCTTGTCCTGGCCAAGCCGTTCGGCGTGAAAGGAATGGCGATAGCCGCTACAGCGAGCGCGGCTTTCCAGGCAATTCTGCTCCTGCCGATCCTTTTCGGCGGGAAATACCGCCCGGTACTGGATGTACGCAGCCCGGGCCTTCGCCAACTGCTGTTCCTGCTTACCCCCCTCATACTTGCCAACCTGCTGGGCAAGAGTACGACCATCGTCGAACGTTATTTCGCGTCCAACCTGGCGGTGGGAAGTATTTCCCAGCTGGGCTACGCGGCTAAACTTCTCATGATGATGGTGGTTATTATTTCTTCCGGTATCAGCACGGTGATCTTCCCCCGGATGGCTTTTAACGGGGCGCTTACGGATCTTTCCGCGTTTAAAAAAACCATGTCGGTCAGCCTGAAAGTGATGTGGGTCCTTATCGCGCCGGCTATCACGGTAGGGGTAGTTATAGCCCTCCCGCTTGTGACGGTCGTCTTCCAGCGCGGCAAATTCACTCCAGCGGACGCGCTTTCCGTCTCGGTCGTGCTGAAGATATACCTGTGCTCGTTGTTCGGGGCTTGCCTCGGTTCCGTAACCGGCAGGGCTTTCTATGCCCTGAAGGATACCATGACCATAGCCGTTATCGGTTCAATAGAGGCGGTGGCCTACATAATTTATACGGCGCTGCTGGCGAGACGGTTCGGTATCGTAGGAGTGGCGTGGGGCTATGTCATATATTTCACTATTTCGGTCCTGTGGCAGGTCTTTGTCCTGCGGTTTAAATTGGGCGGGAGGGGCGGCCGGGATATCGTTATTTCTTTTCTGCGGACCGGCGGCGCCGCGCTGCTCGCCGGCGGGGCCGCGTGGGCCGGTTCGGCGGCGGCAGGGGGCGGGATGTGGGCGCAGCTGCTATGCGGGATGATATCCGGCGGCGCGGCTTATGTCTTGTTCCTTAAATTGTTCCGCTCGGTTGAAGCCGCCTTGATCTGGCGTCACGCCTACGGCTACGCGCGCAAGCTTGCCCGGGCGTGAAGCCGGTCCGGAGCCGGCGGTTTTATCTATAGCTGTAAAGCCTGCCGCGCTAGATGGCGTATTTTAACGAAAGACCTATTGTCGGCCCGCCGCGGAGGCGGGTCTTTGCTTTGTAGTCGTCATAGCGGGTGCCCATGTAGTAAAGGCCGCTGAACTGCCAGCCGACGGCGGGCGTAATTTCTAAGTTAGAGAATAATAGCGAGGGTTTAAGCGATATGTAGGAGGTCTGGTAGAAGAGCTCTTGGCTCTTGTCCGCTCGTCCGGCGGGCAGGAACTGCTCCAGGGCCAGGCCGCCTTCGAGGTCGGCGCGCAGGCGCGGCAGAGCGCTCCAGCTGAGGCCGGCTTTGAAATACTTTATTGGCTGGTATGAGGCGGAGAGCGCCAGGGAGCGGGAGGCCTGCCAGCGGGCCATGAAAGGCAGCACCAGCGTGAGGTCCTTCGTGGTGTAGCGGTAGCCCAGGTAAGGCATGGGCATGCCCCGCATGAAACTCCTGCGCGTGGAATAGTTCAGACCCGCTATCCAGGTGCCGCTGCCGGCGCTGAGGTCGCGCGAAAAATTGAAGCCGAGGTCGGTTTCGGAAGGGGAATTGAAGGGGCGGTCCGAATTTGAATTGAGGCTCAGGGCCAGGCGGGTCCTGCGTTTTTCCGCGGTAAGGCCAAAGGCCATCCTGTAAAGTTCACCCGGGAAATAACCGCTGCACAGGCTGCGTATGTGTGCCATGTCCGCCAACGCGCGGAAGGCTAACCCGCCCGCGGACCCCAGCGCGGCCTCGCTCGTGATACCAGTCCTTCGGGAGATAAGGCCTTCGGGGGCGGCATAGGAGGAGTAAACCGATAGCGCCGCCGCGGGTTTTAAGGGTCTAGCCGCGAAGGGCATTGCGGCCGCTATCGTCCGTGAGGAATACAGTATGTCCGGCGGGGCTCCTGTAGGAGGCGCGGCCTGCGCCAGCGCCGAGGCCGGTATTAAAAAGCAAAGGGCGGGAATATATAATTTCACCACAGTCCCGGGGGCGCGTTTCCCAGGTCAATAGGCTCCCTGGCCGCCGCGTCGCGGGCGATGAAGTAAAAACTCAAAAATATAATGGCCGAGCCGGCCATGAAAATGACCCTGGCCACTCCGTCCGTGTGTGCAATCAGGCCGGTTTCGGTCAGCAGATAGGTCCAGTCGTGCTCCCCGCCGCCCACCAGCGGCAAATCTTGCTTGAGGGCGTCTCCGGCGTAGATGCTGATGTTCAGGAGGTTCTCCCCCAGCCAGAAAAGGCAGAGCTGCCAGCCCAAATTGGCGCCGCGCCGCAGCAGGTGTACCAGGCAGACGGCCGGTATCAGCAGCTGGAAGATGGTGCCGCCCAGCATCATTATGAAGCGGCCGAAAAAGCCGAGGAAGATATGGCCCGCCTCGTGGAAGGCCAGGTTGACGAAATCGAGGGGGGAAAAATAATTATCCTTCAGCAACCATTGACAATAAAAGAATGCGAGGCAGGTCAGTAAAACGACCCTTCCCCACAGGCGCGAGGCCGGGCGGGGCTCTTCCATCGGTTCGGTTTGTGCGGCCGGCGCCTGGATCACGTTTTTTTCAGCCGCGGCGGCCTCCGATACCTGCTTGGGCCGTAATTTGGCGTAACAGGCGCCGCAGAACTCGCTGTCGAGGGCGTTGGCGGCCCCGCAGCCGGGGCAGCGGGCGTTATCAGGTGGGCAGGGCCGTTCTTCCATCGCCCAATTATATTTTATTTCGAGCGCCCGCTATTACCATCTCTCTGCCCCGTAGCTGTGGGTTCGGGCCAGTCGTGGGATTACCCTTATTAAGGGCGGCCGACGCGAGGATGGTGCTCAAAAACCATGAAAAAACCAGGTTTTGGGTAGCGGGCGACCGAATTCCGTTTATAAATCCGTTGAAAAGTGATTTAATATATATACCATGCTTAAAAAAATCGTTGAATCCATCATTGGCTCCAAGAGCGAGCGCGCTCTCAAGACCGTGCAGCCCGTGGTCGACCAGATAAACGCTTTCGAAGAACAGATCTCAAAACTTACCGACGAACAGCTTAAGGCGAAGACCCCCGAATTCAGGGAAAGGCTCGCCGGCGGCGCAACTCTGGATGATTTACTGCCGGAAGCTTTCGCCTGCGTGCGCGAGGCCTCCAAGCGCGTCCTAAAGATGCGCCATTACGACGTACAGCTGATAGGCGGCATAGTGCTGCACCGCGGCAACATAGCGGAGATGCGCACCGGCGAAGGCAAGACGCTGGTGGCCACGCTGCCCTCCTACCTTAACGCCCTCACCGGCCACGGCGTGCACGTGGTAACCGTCAACGACTACCTGGCCAAGCGCGACAGCCAGTGGATGGGCCCGGTCCACGAGTTCCTCGGCCTCACCGTCGGCTTCGTGCAGCACGACATGAAGAACGAGGACCGCCGCGAGATGTACGGCCGCGACATAACCTATATCACCAACAACGAGGTCGGCTTCGACTATTTGCGGGACAACATGGTGATGGACAAGGAAGAGCGCGTGATGCGCGAGCGCAACTACGCCGTGGTGGACGAGGTGGACTCGATACTGGTGGACGAGGCCCGCACGCCTCTCATTATCTCGGGCCCGGCCGAGGAATCCACTGACAAGTACTACACCGTCAACCGCGTGGTGCCGCTCCTCACGCCCCGCTTCATCACCGAGAAAGAGGAAATAGAGGCCAAGCGCGACGGCGTGGACCTGGGGAAGGGTTTCGACGCGATCATCGACGAAAAGAGCCACGTGGCCACCCTCACCGAGGAAGGCGTGCTGAAGGCCGAAAAGATACTGGGCGTGGGCAATATCTACGACGACGTTTCCTCCGAGTGGGCCCACCATATAACGCAGGCCCTGCGCGCCCACCACCTGTTCCGCAAGGACGTTGAATACGTGGTGAAGGACGGCGAGATAATAATCGTGGACGAATTCACCGGGCGGCTGATGCCGGGCCGCCGCTGGTCCGACGGCCTGCACCAGGCCATAGAGGCCAAGGAAAACCTCCGTATCAAAGAGGAGAACCAGACCCTCGCCACCATCACCTTCCAGAACTATTTCAAGCTCTACAAGAAGCTCTCCGGCATGACCGGCACGGCGATGACCGAGGCGGACGAATTCTGGGAGATCTACAAGCTGGACGTGGTGGAGATCCCGCCCAACCGGCCGATGGTCCGCAAAGACTCCCCCGACCGCATTTACCGCACCGAGCGCGAAAAGAACAACGCCATCGTGGAGGAAATAGACGAGCGCTGGCGGAAAGGCCAGCCGATGCTGGTGGGCACGCGCTCCATAGAAAAATCAG
This sequence comes from uncultured Elusimicrobia bacterium, assembly GCA_903889965.1. Classification (GTDB taxonomy): domain Bacteria; phylum Elusimicrobiota; class Elusimicrobia; order Elusimicrobiales; family UBA9959; genus UBA9959. Next base: position 1,283 of record CAISZM010000021.1, on the reverse strand, counting down.
AAAAACTGGCTACGATGCTGCGCACCAAGGGTATACCCCACCAGGTTCTGAACGCCAAGTACCACGAGATGGAAGCCCAGATCATAGCGCAGGCCGGCCGCAAGGGCCAGGTGACCATAGCCACCAACATGGCCGGCCGCGGCACCGACATCATACTGGGCGGCAACCCGCCCCTGGAGGCGGAACACGATTATGTCAGCGGCATAGGCGGCCTGCACGTGATGGGTACCGAACGGCACGAGAGCCGCCGCATAGACAACCAGCTGCGCGGCCGCTGCGCGCGCCAGGGCGACCCCGGCTCCTCCGTGTTTTACGTTTCGCTGGAAGATGAATTGATGCGGCTGTTCGGTTCCGAGCGCATCTCGATGATCATGGAAAAGCTCGGCATGGCCGAGGGCGAGGTTATAGAATCCGGGCTGGTCAGCCGCCAGATAGAGGGCGCCCAGAAACGCGTGGAAGGCATGAACTTCGACGCCCGCAAGCAGCTGCTGGACTATGACAACGTGATGAACAAGCAGCGCATGGCCATCTATGAACTGCGCAACATCATCCTCGACGGCGTGGCCGTGGAAGACCGCGTGAAGAGCATGATACGCGAGTCCGTTACGGAACAGCTGGATATCAACGCGCCCCTGGCACAGGCTTCGCAGCTTTGGAACCTGGAAGCCCTGAATATTTACCTGAAGAGGACGGTGGGCTTCGAGCTGAGCTATACCCCCGACGAACTGCACGGCCTCACGCGGCCCGCGCTCGAGGCCGCGGCGTTTGAACGCGTCGACGCGGCTTACGCGGCCCGCGCCGCGGCCTTCACGGAGCGCAACGTCAATTTCACGGAGCTCCAGCGAGTGCTGCTGCTGCAGATAATGGACCATATCTGGAAGAACCACCTCTACGACCTGGACCACCTTAAGAAAGGCGTGGGACTCCGCGCCTACGGCCAGAAGGACCCGCTGATAGAGTATCAGAAGGAGTCCTACTCGCTGTTCGAGACGATGCTGGCCCGCGTGCGCGAGCAGATGGTGGAATACGTTTTTAAGATACAGCTGCCCCCGCGCCCGGTGGCGCGGCCGGTGACGCGCGAAGGCGAGCCTCAGGAGGCCCGCCCCCAGCCGCAGCAGGCGGCCCCGAAGCCAGCCCCTAAATTCGCCGACGTGAAAATAGGGCGCAACGACCCCTGCCCCTGCGGCTCCGGTAAAAAATACAAGAAGTGCCACGGTGTGGGATAGGAACAAGATTCAAGATTATCAGATTATCAGATTATCAGATTATCAGATTATCAGATT